>JAZOSJ010000022.1:0-15190 GCA_045657045.1 Alistipes sp. | reverse complement strand
TTCAGCAGCCGCCCCTACTCGGGCGATTTTGTAGATACCTCTGCGGTAATTGGCGTTGCCTATAACCTTCTTGCCACCGATGACGCACATTATTACGATAACGATATGTGCTATAGCGCAACCTATGTAAAGTCGGATAGCCTCTACGTCCTCCATCTTCTTGGGAACCCAGATACGACCATCGTTACGCAATGACTCAGACATCAAAGTCAACTTAGACTGCTGTGTACCGTGTACAGGAATACATGTAGGGTGAATCTGAGTGAAGCAAGGGTTAGCGAAACCAGCACCCTTACGGTAACACTGGAATGCAGCTGAACCGTTAGATGCCATCGCGTTGGTAGAGAGGAAGAATACGTTACCGTAACCACCAGTAGCGATAACAACAGCGTGTGCACCATGACGCTCAATCTCACCTGTTACAAGGTTACGAGCGATGATACCGCAAGCCTCGCCATTCTCTACAACAACATCCAACATCTCATGACGTGGGTATGACTTAACAGAGCCTGCTGCGATCTCCTTGTTCAATGCTGCGTATGCACCGAGCAAAAGCTGCTGACCGGTCTGACCACGAGCATAGAAGGTACGTGATACCTGAGCACCACCGAATGAACGGTTAGCCAACAAACCACCGTACTCACGAGCGAAAGGTACACCCTGAGCTACGCACTGGTCAATAATTAGGTTAGACACCTCAGCCAAACGATATACGTTAGCCTCACGTGCACGGTAGTCACCACCCTTGATTGTATCGTAGAATAGACGATATACAGAGTCGTTATCGTTCTGATAGTTCTTAGCAGCGTTGATACCACCCTGAGCAGCGATAGAGTGCGCACGACGTGGTGAGTCAGAGATGCAGAAAATCTTTACGTTGTAACCAAGCTCACCAAGTGAAGCAGCTGCAGACGCACCGCCAAGACCTGTACCTACAACGATAATATCCAACTTACGCTTATTAGCAGGGCTCACTACCTTGATAGCAGCCTTATGATTGCTCCACTTCTGGGCCAACTCGCCAGCAGGAGTTTTCGCATCTAATTTATAAGCCATATCTATTTAGTTTTTATTGTTATCAATAATTAATGGTTGGTTAGATAAGAGTCATGATAAGCTCTGGCGATGTAACGCAGAAGCAGTATACAGCTACTACAGCAAAGCCGAGGAAGATAAGAGCTGCAACGATGTTAGCAAGGCACTTCAAACGTGGATACCAAGTATCGTTAGCCCAACCTACAGTCTGGAACATAGACCATACACCGTGTGTAAGGTGGAACCACAAAGCAGCGAACCATACAAGGTAAAGAACAACGTTGTACCACTTTGAGAATGTAACCATCATAAGAGCAGCACCGTTAGTAGCACCAATCTCCAAGCCACCTACAACAGCAGCGTGGTGACCCATAATCTCCACAAGCTGCATCTTCGACCAGAAGTGTACAAGGTGTAGACCAAGACCAAGAACTACGATGATACCAAGAACAAGCATATTCTTAGATGCCCAAGCAACACCCTTCTCCTTTACGGTAACAGCATAACGCTGCTTACCACGAGCACGGTAGTTGTTGATAGTAAGGATAAATGCGTAGATGAAGTGAACTACAACACCCGCCGCAAGAATAACTGTTGCTACAAGAGCATACCAGTTAGCACCAAGAAACTCACATACCATGTTATAAGCCTCATAGCTGAAAAGCATGGTGAGATTCATTGACATGTGGAAAAGGAGGAAGAGCACAAGGAAGCATCCTGTAATACTCATAACGAGTTTCTTTCCCACTGACGAATTAGTTAAAAAACAGCTCATAGTGTAAAAATTTTAGAAAATATTAAATAAGTAGTTTATCCTCTATCAACAGCCACTGCGCTACTGTCAACGCATAGTGGCAAACATTAGTGCAAAGATAAGAATTGTTTATATAATAGCAATAGTAAAAGTAAGTTTTTATGCCTTAATTGTTGAGAAAAAGCAAATATTTGGTACATTTGTAGCGGTTAAGAGTATATATATGATGGAGAAATCAGAAATCAGAGCCGAAGTACGCCGAAGAATCAAGGAGCTAAGCACCGAAGATAGAAGCCTAAGTGCTACAAAAATATTTACTCAGATAGAGCAAAACGACAATTTCACGCAGGCCGAGTGCATTGCCCTATTTGCCTCGATGAAGGATGAGGTGTCGACTGAGTATGCGCTCAAAGCGTGGCTCGCGATGGGCAAACGCATTGTTGTTCCTCGCGTTGAGGGCGACGTTATGCGCTTCTACGACTACTCTCCCGAGAGAATGCAAACAGGCTCGTTTGGTATCCAAGAGCCTATCGGCGATATTGAGGTCGCACCCGCAGATATAGACCTTATTATAGTTCCCGCCCGCGCCTTTACCCTATCGGGTCTCCGCCTTGGTCGTGGTGGTGGCTTCTATGATAAATATATGTCACGCGACGGCTTTAGAGCCTATAAAATAGGTATCGCCTACGAGTGCCAAATCTTCGACACCCTACCCCACGCCCCTCACGATATTAAGGTCGACGAGGTGGTATTTGCGTAAAGTGAAAGGTATTTAAGGGTTATTAAGGGTGGTTAGGGGTGAGAAAAAATAATGAGTAATGAGTAATGAGTAATGAGTAATGAGTAATGGTTAAAAGGCTGCGACTTTTTAGGGAGATTAGATACTCCCTAAATTCCCTAAACTCCCTAAATTCCCTAAACTCACTAAACACCCTAATCGAAAGTGAAAACTGAAATTACCAGCGTCATTCTGAACGAAGTGAAGAATCTCGCGGTAAGTGCAAACTTTCAATCACCGTGCAGACCTTGAGATCCTTCGCTATGCTCAGGATGACAGCGTAAATAATATCCTATAAATAAAATATCGCGGGATAGTACCAAAGCGTACAGCCCGCGATATTTTGTATAGGATAGGACGAAGATGCCCTATATAAATCGAAAATTAAAAGTTGTAGCCAACAATCGCATCAGCATAATCGCTCCAATATTTAGCCGACTTATAAACCTCTACCGACTCCGTAAGCACATAAATCTTACGACCAGAGGCGTTACCAGAGAACATATCATAGCCTCCAGCAGGCCGTCTTATAGCCTTGCAATACACACTTGTTAGGCTACTACAAGAAGAGAATGCACCATTTTCAATTGTAGTTACACTATCTCCAATTGTTACAGTTGTGAGGCTACTGCAATTCCAGAATGCATAACCGCCAATTTCAGTTACACTATCTGGAATTGTTATGCTTGTTAGACTACTGCAAACAGCGAATGCATGCCATCCAATTGTAGTTACACTATCTGGAATTGTTACACTTGTTAGGCTACGGCAATAAGAGAATGCTTCATATCCAATTGTAGTTACACTATCTGGAATAGTTACACTTGTTAGACCCTTACACCATGAGAATGCAGAATCTCCAATTGTAGTTACACTATCTGGAATAGTTACACTTGTTAGGCTTTCACACCTCTCGAATGCCTCATCTCCAATTGTAGTCACATCTCTATCAAAACAAAGCATACCTGTACCATTTTTGTATATATTACACAATATCTCAGCATCAAAAGCCGATGAATCGCATGGCACAACAATCTCACCATCCGTAGAGGTATATTTTATCACACACTCGAACGACTCTGGGTCGAAGACTTCGCCTGTTTCAAAGTTATAACCAACAAGGTTGTCTGAATAGTTAGCCCAACCACCCTTACTCATATATGCATCATACGACTCCTGTGGAACATATATTTTGCACGGAGCATTAACATACTCACCATCCTCATTTGGATATTGGAAAGCATACATATCAGTACTTGGTGGGGTTGTAGGCTTACAATATACGCTTTCAAGATTACTATTATATCCGAATGCCATATATCCAATTCCTGTTACACTCTCTGGAATGGTAACACTTCTTAAATTAACACAGTTAAAAAATGCACCTTGGTAAATTGCTGTTATACCATCAGGTATAGTGTACTCCGAGCCAGAAGCATTTGCATATACCAAGAGTATATTATTTACAGCCAAAGCACGACCATCCTCAGTTGCATACACTCCCTTAAACTCTACTAAATTATAACACTCAAGGAAAACATTGTATCCATAAGAGGCTATATTTTCACTCATTGTTACACTTGTTAGCTTTGGACAACGGCCAAACGCCACATTACCAATATACTCTACGCCATTTCCGATTACTAAATTTTCAATATTTTCACATCGTGAAAATGCACAAGGCCCAATTGATTTTATATTATCGTGAAACACAATATTCGAAGCGCTACATCCTGTAAAAGTAAGGAACTTTATCTCAGTTACACTCTCTGGAATAACTAACTCGGTAATCAACCCTCCGTTAAGATAAAGATTGCATGCATAAACTAGTGGATTGGCAACAAGACTAAAACCATTGCTAATTGGATTAACAAAATCTATATTACACCACGAGGCAAGATCTGAGATATGTACCGCGTTAAGACTTGAACAATTACTAAATGCATAACCTCCAACTGTCTCGATACCCTTACCCATAGTTACACTTGTTAGGCTACTGCAATAAGCGAATGCATAATCTCCAATTGTAGTTACACTATCTGGAATAGTTACACTTGTTAGGCTACTGCAACTACGGAATGCAGAATCTCCAATTGAAGTTACACTATCTCCAATAGTTACACTCTCCATACCGTCACAGTTCTGGAAAGCGTAATGTCCGATTGATGTTAGATTGTCGTGAATAGTAAGGCTTTTGATACTTCCACAATAAAAAAATGCCAACTGCTTAATCGCAGTTATGCTTTCAGGGATAACCAAATCTGTAACTAAATCACCATCAAGATAGAGGTTACGAGCATAGTATAGTGGATTTTCTGTTCCAGTAGAAATAATAAAATCGATATCACACCACGCGGCAAGATCTGAGATATGTACTGCGTTAAGACTAGTACAATTATTAAATGCAGAACCTCCAACCGTTTTGACACCCTTACCCCAAGTTATACTTTGTAGTTTAGTACAATTATAGAATACACCACCCCCAATCGTAGTTACACTATCTGGAATAGTATATTCTGTAAGTCCTGCTGGTGCAAATGAATTAAGTGTACCATCAATAATTAAACATCTGCCATCTTCTGATGCATACTTACTATTAAACTCTTTGAGTCCTGCGCAACATATAAACGCAGCTTCTCCAATATGGGTAACATTATCACTAATGGTTACACTTTGAAGATTACGACAACCATCAAAAGCGTGATTGCCAATTGAAGTAACACTCTGTGGAAGAATAAATGATGTAAGGTTATAGCAGTTTGTTGTGCAATTGTCACAACCATAGAAAGCCATCTCTCCAACCTCTGTTACCTCGCCATCAAAGGTAATAACACCCTTACCATCCTCATAAATGTTGGATTTAATTGAAACATTAAATGCCATCGGGTCGTTTGGCTCCACAATCTCGCCATCGGTTGAAGTGTACCAAATCTCATTGTTTGGAATAGGAGTGGTAGGCTCTATAATATCGTCAAGGTTCTCGCCCGAGGCCAACTGTTCAAGCTCGATGCGGTAACTCTTTTCGTTTGACAATGTGATATCTACATAGCCCGTACGCTTTTCATCACTCTTGTTTTTGTCGACCTTGATTTTAATTTTATTCTCGCCAGCAGGACCGCGTGTTGGGTCAACCTCGACCCAATCTGCCGACACCGCAGCACTCCACGCGAGGTCGGCTTGGAATTTATAATTCTTAGTATCACCCTTGTCATCGAAGTAGGCCTTCATCTCGCCTTCAAGAAATACCAAGCCGTGACCTTTCTCGTCAATAAAGTCCTGAGCCTCCTCACATGACAACGCCATAAAGGCAAGTGTAAAGAGTAAAAATAGCTTTTTCATAATTATTTTGTATGGATATTAATTTTCAAAACTTTTACAAAGATATGAAAAATTTTCAAAATAAGAATAGATTATCCTATCCCAAAAAGAGTTGCCGCATTTTAACCATTGCTAATTACTAACTTCTAACTAACAAAGCCCCCCTATTGTTACAAATCCGAAACATAGATATGACAATTCTGTTACATTTATTGAAATAACAATTTCCCTCTTTGGAATAACAATAATTTGCATTACATTTGCACTGTGATTAAAGAATTATGGTTGTGAAGAAGATTCTCAAATACCTCGCTCTGTTACTATGTGTTGCCATCGCCACATTAGGCTATGCAAACAACACAGAGAGCAGCGCAGTCAATAGACTCCCTGCCGAGGCATCGACAGAGTTCTCCACAGCATTTATCGACTCGACGGCATATAGTGGTGATATTTCGCCCGCAAGCCATATCTCTTCGCCACATACAGTTCAACTTACAGGCGCAGCCAAGCGCACAAGCAACGCCCATCGAAACAACTTCGAGTATATAGCTTCGGGCAAGGCTATAAATGTCTGTATCGAAAATCATATCTTCAAAAAATATTCAACCATAAACACCTCGTTTACCAAGTCTGGACATAGACTTATCAGGCTCGGTAAACTTATCATTTAGCATAATATATCCACCCTATTCTCGCAATGCGAGCAGGGATAACTACACCAAATTTTACGGACATATTATACACTACAAGCAACTAAATGATAACAAATTAAAATTATGGAACAGAGATTTATTAAGATTCGTTCAACAAAGAATATTATCACATTCGCATCATTCATTCTCGCAGGCATTCTACTCGTCCTACTACCCAATAATATAGGCGCAAATATGGGTGGTTACACACTTATCGTTATAGGCATCATCCTCGCTCTCATCCTCAAAAGCGACTACTGCGACAAGCAAAGCCTAAAACGCTATTATAAGCACCAGCTATACTTTGGCGTCGCGCAAAAGAGCGAGTTACAGAGCGCCATAGCATCTAACCCGCACGCCATAAATCTTTCGGAGCAGAACGCAGGACAGACCCTACGCCTCGATATATATTTCAGTCCTCAGGCAAACCGCGCATCGATGCAACTATTCGAGTACGTACCACACGAGTATTGCCCTTGTAGCGAGATACACGACTACGACTTAGCAGAGATTAAACAACTAATTCATAAATAATGGAATACCTAATTCTAATACTCTCACTTGCGGGTATCGTCTTTGGTGCCGACTTTCTTGTTGCAGGTGCGGTAAGCATCGCACGCAAGTATCACGTTTCGGACTTTGTTATCGGCGCTGCTATTGTGGGCGTAGGAACATCTATGCCCGAGTTGGTGGTAAGCTTCCTGGGCGCAGTAAATGGCAATGCCGATGTAGCGATTGGCAATGTCGTAGGCTCAAACATCTTCAACATCTTGGGTATCTTGGGTCTTACCGCCATATTCTTTCCCGTGGCGATAGAGCGTAAGAATTTGAAGTTCGAGATTCCGCTCTGCATAGGCGTATCGGGCGTCTTAACCCTCCTTGCGCTAAACTTTTTCAGTGGCACACCAGCCTCTATCAGTCGCTTGGATGGCATCTTGCTCCTCTCGCTCTTTGCCCTCTTTATGTGGTACTCCTTCTCGCGCGATAGAAAGCAAGCCAAGCCACCAACTGAGGAGATTGCTGAGCACAGCTCCCTATCGATGGCGATAGCTAAGGTTGTGGGCGGCCTTACCCTACTTATTATAAGTTGCGATTTGTTTGTCGACAATGCGGTTACGATAGCCAAGTCGTTTGGTGTAAACGATGCCTTTATCTCGTTGACCCTTATTGCGTGCGGCACGTCGTTGCCAGAGTTGGCTGCCTCGATAGCGGCAGCGGTAAAGCGCAACACCGATATGGCATTGGGCAATATTATCGGCTCTAACATCTTCAACATAACGCTCATACTCGGACTTAGCTCGCAGGTTATGCCACTCACATCATCAGGCATCACACATATCGACTACACGGTGATGATTATGGCGGCGGTAGCAACCCTTATAATAGGTTTGCGCGGAGGTGTTAACCGTCTAAGCGGAGCGGTATTGGTCGCGGGATTTGTGCTATATAATTGGTATCTAATATCTAATCAAATTATTTAATAAATGGGAATTTTACAGATTTTCACACTTTTGGGAGCTTTGGGTATGTTCCTCTATGGAATGAACCTCATGAGCTCAGGACTGCAAAAAGCGGCTGGCGATAGACTTCGCGGCTTTCTTACAGCAATGACCTCTAACCCATTCAAGGGCGTGATGACGGGCTTGGGTATCACATCGCTTATCCAGTCATCATCAGCAACAACCGTAATGGTTGTAAGCTTTGTGAATGCAGGACTTCTAACCCTCGCGCAGGCTATTGGCGTGATTATGGGTGCTAATATCGGTACTACAGTAACTGCATGGTTGGTTGCGTGGCTCGGTTTTAAGGCAGATATTTCGATTCTTGCCATTCCACTTATGGCGGTAGGCTTCCTCTGCTCAAACTCTAAGAAGAACCAGCGACAGAATATCGGTGAGCTTATCGTGGGCTTCTCGTTGCTCTTCCTCGGTCTTTCGTTTATGAAGGAGTCGGTGCCAGATCTCAACCAGACCCCTGAGGTACTCGAGTTCGTGAAGAGCTGGGCAAGTCATGGCTTTGGCTCGGTGCTTATCTTCTTGGTGTTTGGTACGCTGCTTACCCTTGTTCTCCAGTCGTCATCTGCGACGATGGCCATTACCCTTATTATGCTAAGTATGGGTTGGATACCATTTAATATGGCGTGTGCAATGGTGTTGGGCGAGAATATCGGTACTACCATCACTGCCAATATCGCTGCCTCTGTGGGTAATACACAGGCTAAGCGAGCAGCGATGTCGCACACTATATTTAATGTGTTTGGTGTTATCTGGGCATTGATTCTCTTCCGCCCATTCCTTGCCCTTGTAGGTCGTATCATCGAGTTGTTCGGTCTACCTAACCCTGCTGCTGAGGGCTTCGTTGTAGACCCAAGTTCTGCGCCTGATAGCACCGCAGCGTTGTATGGTCTTTCGATGCTCCACACCCTATTTAACACCTTCAACACACTGATTCTTATCTGGTTTGTACGCTTTATCGAGAGGGCTGTTAAGAAGATTATCAAGACCCCGAAGAATCAGGAGAACGATGCCTTCCGCCTAAAGTATATCTCGGCAGGTCCTCTTGCCACTCCAGAGCTTGCTACCGAGCAGGCATTCGACGAGATTATCCACTTCGCACAAATCTCGCGCAATGGTCTTGGCTACACTAAGCAGGCACTTGTGGAGACCAACGAGGACAAGTTCGAGGAGCTACGCAAGAAGTTGGTTAAGTACGAGGAGATCTCGGATAAGATTGAGTATGAGATTGCCTCCTTCCTAAATGCCGTATCTGCAAGCGATATTAGCGAGACTACCTCTGTTCAGATTAAGGCAATGTATAAGATTATTGGCGAGTTGGAGTCGTTGGGCGACTCTGGCGAGGCTATCAGCCGCATTCTCTCACGTCGCAATATCCATAAGAAGAGCTTTGACGAGGCTACTATAAAGCGACTTATGGATATGGTCGAGGCTGTAGATTCGGCTTACGAGGCTATGCTTGAGAACCTTGATGCAGCACATAAGCGCACGCTTACCGAGATTAGCAACGCATACAATGCTGAGGAGCGAATCAACAACCTTAGAAACAACCTCCGCGATGCCGAGATTGAGGACATCGAGGATGGTGGTAAGAACTACCAAACAAGTGTCTACTACATCGACATTGTTAATGAGTTGGAGCGAATGGGCGACTTTATAATCAATATCTCGCAGGATCTTGAGAGAGCCTTTGTAGAGCGTGGCTAATAAAAATCTTTAGGGCGACCTTTCGGGGTCGCCTTAAAGATTTAAACTGAAAAGTGAAAAGTGAAAACTGAAAAGTGTGGGATGCTTCGCATAAGATTTATAAATATGCGTCGCAGACACCATACTTTTCAGTTTTCAGTTTTCACTTCTATTTGAAGTATATATCGAGTAGTTCCTTTGCTGCGATAAACGACGACAATTTAGCATCCAATACGCGCTGCTCCACCTCTGCCAACTTAGACTCAATCTCTGGGTTGTTGTAGAAACTCGATTTAAGCGTCTCGTTAATAGTCTCGTACATCCAATACTTATTCTGGCGGTTGCGGTTAGCCATAAAGTAACCGTTTAGCTCGATATGTTGCAGATACTGCTCCACCCCCTGCCATACCTCTTCAAGACCTGTACCTTCGAGCGATGAACATGTGTAGACCTTTGGTCGCCACTCCGAGTCAGGCAATGGGAAGAGCATCAACGCACCCTGATACTGCGCCTTGGCAAGCTCCGCCTTCTTGACATTCTCGCCGTCAGCCTTCGTGATAACCATCATATCTGCCATCTCCATAATACCGCGCTTAATACCCTGCAACTCATCGCCAGCGCCCGAGATTTGGAGCATCATAAACATATCGACCATCGAGTGCACCGCAGTCTCCGACTGACCCACGCCCACAGTCTCAATAAATATCACATCGAAGCCCGCAGCCTCGCACAAAACAATGGTCTCGCGAGTCTTACGCGCCACACCTCCCAACGAGCCTGCCGAAGGTGAAGGGCGAACAAAGATATTAGGGTTTAGACAGATACTCTCCATACGGGTCTTATCGCCGAGGATAGAGCCACCGCTACGCTCCGAACTTGGGTCGATAGCGAGCACTGCAAGCTTATGGTTGTAGGAGGTCACCATATTACCCACAGCCTCGATAAAGCTCGACTTGCCAGCTCCTGGAACACCCGTAATGCCGATACGAACAGACCTACCCGAGTGTGGCAAGCAACGCTCGATAATCTCCTGTGCCTGAGCATAGTGCGTTGGGTTATTGCTCTCGATAAGCGTGATTGCCTGAGCAAGGATTGTGATGTTACCCGCGAGGATGCCATCGACATACTCATCGGTGGTCATTTGGCGACGCTTCTTACGCACAAAATATGGGTTTACCACAGGCTGATCCTCCACGCCTTTGGTCACATTTAGTGCACTATCGTGGTGGTGATCAAGATACTCCTTCTCGTAGTGTTCTATCTTTGTATATGACATAACTTTGAAATTTAGATTCTCGCTCAAATAAATATATTATGCGAAGGTACGAAAAATTTAGACAAATAACATCCTTTCGCCGAAAATAATTTGTCATTGGTTATTTTCAAGGGTAAATATTTTTCATTTCGGACAAAAATATATAACTTTGCTTAATCAAAAAATCATAAAACAATGAAACGACTATCTCTATTTTTATTATGCGCACTCTTTTCGTTTGCTTGCAACAAATCGGACAACGACCTTAACGGCACTCCCGAGATTATTATCGCCCCCGACACCACCATCTGGGTCGAGAGCGAGGGCGGCACTCAAGAAGTTGCCTACACCATTAATAACAAGCAATCTGGCGTATCGCTCAAAGCCGAGACAGAGACCGATTGGATTACCGACATTGTTATCGGCAATAGCATTACATTCAGCGTCGAGGAGAATGCCACCAAGGAGGAGCGCCGTGGCACTATTAAGCTAAGCTATGGCAACGCCTCTGCTCTGCTTATAATCAAGCAACACTCCTATATCGACGTCTTTGTCAATGCCACAACCACCTCTGGAAGTCTCTACTATGGAGGCGAGGGGGTATACTGCTATACCGTCGTTTTATCAACTGCAGGCTTCAGCAATGGTCTTCTCCAGCCAAATAGTGAGTATTACTATTTCGACCTATATAGCTCAACACCAGCCAGTGGCAACGTTGCAACCATCCCACAGGGCACATATCGCCAAACAAGCAACACCCTATTTAGAGATGGGGATATGGACCCCAAATATTGTAATCTCACCATCACCGACGACGCCAACTTTATCGAGACTCCATTCAGCAAGGCTACAGTTGTTGTCACGGACAACCATATCGAGGCTGAGGTCACGTTTGCTGATGGCGAGTGCCATAGCATCACCTATAGTGGCTCGTTGGAGATACCATTCTACTCAAGCGTTAGCGGTGGCGATAATGGCAGTGGCAACACCGGTAGCGGTCTAAGCACACTCACCGCGGATCACTACTTCAATATCGACGGTGGCGTCTTTGTTGGCGCATACGTTGGCGACCTTATGAGTAATGGTTGCAACACCTGCCAAGTGTATCTGTTTGAGTATCTTGACTACGAGACTGGCGAGGAGCGTGGCGACCAGTTCCAGATAGATTTGCAGCTACCTCTTGGCACTACCGACATCTGCGGCACTTATACCCACGGCACTACCGCAGGGCACTTTATCCCTGGCTGGGCAGAGGATTATGGTGACGGTCAGTATCTGCAGCAAAACAGCTGGTATATGACTGCTGGCTTCGTGAATTTTGCACCACTTATCGAGGGAAGTGTAATCGTTGAGAAGGACGATTCAGAGATATACACCTTTACCATCGACACCATCGATGACAAGGGCAATAACATCAAGGGTGTTTTCAAGGGACAGGGAAAGCTTACAGAGTGGTAAACGAGTACTTTTTCACATTAAAAGACCGCTTGGCATATAGGGTGCTGAGCGGTCTTTATTGTCATATATAGCGCAATGCCAAAAAAAGTGCAAAAAAAGAGTCGAAAATATTTCTTTTTTTCAAAAAGATAGAGTACCTTTGGGTGATTTTTGAGATTCGAAAAATAATAGTTATTTCAAATAAATATTAAGTTAAACTTTATAAAAATTAAACATTATGAAAGTATCACACATTGAGCATCTCGGCATCGCCGTTAACAGCTTGGAGGAGGCAATCCCTTACTGGGAGAACGTATTGGGTCTAAAGTGCTACGCTATCGAGGAGGTAGCTGACCAGAAGGTTAAGACCGCATTCTTTATGCTTGGTCAGACTAAGATTGAGCTTTTGGAGCCAACATCTCCTGAGTCTACAATCGCTAAGTATCTTGAGACTAAGGGCGCTGGTATCCACCATATGGCTCTCGCTTGCGAGAACATCGAGGAGCAGTTGGCTGACGCTGAGGCTCGTGGTATCCGTCTTATCGACAAGACTCCACGTAAGGGTGCAGAGGGTCTTACTATCGCATTCCTTCACCCAAAGTCTACTCAGGGCATTCTAACAGAGCTTTGCGAGAACAAGAACAAATAATAAGTAATCTAATTTGGTTATTTTGGTGTTGCACTTGTTCTCAATATGCTCATTTACTCAAAGTAAACTCCGCTATTTCGAACTGCGTGCGCCTAAAACTAACTCAAATTATATCACTTATTAACAACACGGGGTGGCAACATCCCAAACAATTAGAAAATTATCTAAAACTTAAAAAAACATAATTTCACTATGAGCGAAATTCAGAAAGCGATTGAGAAGTTGATGGACAACCGTCAGACAGCTCGTATGGGTGGTGGCCAGAAGGCTATCGACAAGCAGCACGAGAAGGGTAAGTATACTGCTCGTGAGCGTATCGCTATGTTGTTGGACGAGGGTAGCTTCGAGGAGTTCGATATGTTCGTTACTCACCGTTGCTATGACTTCGGTATGGACGCTAAGCACACATTCGGTGATGGCGTTGTAACAGGTTATGGTACCATCGCTGGTCGTTTGGTATATGTATTTGCACAGGACTTCACTGTAACTGCTGGTTCTTTGTCTATCTCTTTGGCAGACAAGATTTGCAAGGTTATGGATATGGCTGTTCGTAACGGTGCTCCATGTATCGGCTTGAACGACTCTGGTGGTGCTCGTATCCAGGAGGGTGTTAACGCTTTGGCTGGTTACGCAAACATCTTCCAGCGTAACGTAATGGCATCTGGTGTTATCCCACAGATCTCTGCTATCTTCGGTCCTTGTGCTGGTGGTGCTGTTTACTCTCCTGCGTTGACTGACTTTATCATCATGCGTCGTGAGACATCTAACATGTTCCTTACAGGTCCTAAGGTTGTTAAGACCGTAACTGGTGAGGATGTAACTCAGGAGCAGTTGGGTGGTGCTAATATGCACACAACTAAGTCTGGTGTTGCTCAGTTTGCAGTAGATTCTGAGGAGGAGGGTCTAAAGCTTATCCGCGACCTTCTCTCATACATGCCACAGAACTACACAGCTCTTGTACCAGATCAGCCATGTACTGACGATATCGCTCGTAAGGAGGATATTCTTAACGAGATCATCCCTGATAACCCTAACAAGCCATACGATATGATGGAGGTTATCAAGGCTATCGTTGATAACGGTGAGTTCTTGGAGTCTGCTGCGCCATACGCTAAGAATATCATCACAGGTTTCGCACGCTTCAACGGTCAGTCAGTTGGTATCATCGCTAACCAGCCTAAGTTCATGGCGGGTGTACTCGATATCAACGCTTCTCGTAAGGCAGCTCGTTTTGTACGTTTCTGCGACGCCTTCAACATTCCACTCGTAACATTGGTAGACGTTCCTGGTTTCTTGCCTGGTACTGCTCAGGAGTACGGTGGTGTTATCACTCACGGTGCTAAGTTGCTCTTCGCTTACTGCGAGGCTACTGTACCTAAGGTTACCGTTACATTGCGTAAGGCTTACGGTGGTGCATACATCGTTATGTCATCTAAGCACATCCGTGGTGACGTTAACTACGCATGGCCAACTGCTGAGATCGCAGTTATGGGTGCAAGTGGTGCTGTTGAGGTATTGCACGCTAAGGCTCTCTCATCATTCGAGAATGCTGAGGACAAGGCTAAGTTCGTTGCAGAGAAGGAGCAGGAGTACCGCGACAAGTTCTCTAACCCATACAACGCAGCTCGCTTCGGCTACATCGACGACGTTATCGAGCCACGCAACACTCGTTTCCGCGTAATCCGCGCTTTGGAGTCTTTGCGCAACAAGCGTTTGGAGAATCCTGCAAAGCGTCATAACAACATTCCATTGTAATCTATTAAACTTTCGGTATAAGTTATGATGATACTTACAACAAACTGGGGTAACGCATCGCTAATGGCATTGGTGAGCATCTTGTTGGTGTTCGTAGTGCTTATACTTCTTATCTTCATTTTGAAGCTCTTCGGAGTTATCTTTGCAGAGAAGAAGGCAGCGGTGACTACATCTGCTACAGTATCATCTGACGAGATTAGTGAGGAGGAGGTGGCAGCCATTGCTATGGCTGTCAACCTCTTCTTTAATCGTCACGATGAGGAGAGCGATGTGCTTACATTCCGCCAGAACCACGATGTATCTGCTTGGCAGGTTCG
>JAZOSJ010000021.1:0-10499 GCA_045657045.1 Alistipes sp. | reverse complement strand
CCGAGGCGGTGTAGAGCCTCGAAAACATCGACCTTATAGCCGAGCTTTGCAAGGTCTGATGCGCAAGCCAGACCCGCAGGACCACTACCTACAACAGCCACGCGGTGACCGTTAGGCTCGATATGTGGTGCCTCAGCCTCGTCGCTATGCTCCAAAGCCCAGTCACCCACGAAACGCTCCAACTTACCGATAGCCACAGGCTCACCCTTGATGCCGAGCACGCAAGAGCCCTCGCACTGCGACTCCTGAGGACATACGCGACCACAGATTGATGGCAGCGAGCTATCCACGTGGATGGTGTCCGCAGCAGCGCGGATATCGCCCTCGGTGAGGTGGTGGATAAAGGTTGGGATATTGATATTTACTGGGCAGGCAGCAACGCAACGTGGATTTTTACAATTGAGGCATCGTGAAGCCTCCAAAAGGGCCTCCTCCTGGTTATAGCCGTAGCATACCTCCTCGAAATTGGTTGCACGCACCTTTGGATCTTGTTCGCGTACAGCAACGCGCGCTATCTTATTCGCCATGGCATTTACATTTATGTTCGTGATTATCTGATGCTGTTCTCTCCTGATTGCGGTACATGCCCTGACGGCGTATAGCCTCGTCGAAGTCTACCAAATGACCATCGAACTCAGGACCATCTACGCAGGTGAAGAGTGTCTTGCCACCTACCGATACACGGCAAGCACCACACATACCTGTGCCGTCAACCATTAGTGCGTTGAGCGATACGGTAGTCTTGAGATTCCAAGGCTTTGTGGTGAGGCATACAAACTTCATCATAATCATAGGACCGATGCAGATACACTCGTCATACTGACGACCCTCCGTCTCTACAAGCTCCTTCATAAGACCTGTTACCATGCCCTTGAAACCCTCAGTACCATCGTCGGTAGCGATATGTACGTTAGCGATTTTCCTCATCTCCTCGATGTAGATAAGCATATCTTTGGTCTTAGAGCCTATGATAACATCGCACTTAACGCCATGCTCATAGAGCCACTTAACCTGTGGATATACAGGCGCTGTGCCCACACCACCAGCTACGAAGAGGTACTTGCGACCTGCGAGCTCCTCAGGTGATAGGTGTATAAACTCTGATGGACGACCCAATGGACCTGCGAAGTCCACTAACGAATCACCCTCGTTGAGGGCGCAAATCTTGCGTGTGGACATACCTATGGTCTGTGTAACGATGGTTACAGTACCCGCCTCGGTGTCGTAGTCGGCGATGGTAAGCGGAATGCGCTCGCCATTCTCGGTTGCACGAACGATGACAAACTGTCCTGGTAGGGCAGCACGTGCCACGCGCTCGGCTGCAATCTTCATCTGAAAGATATTTTCAGCGAGCTTGCGTTTTTCAACAATCTTAAACATCTTTTAATTCTATTTAGGTATCAATCAATTATTGCGTTTAGCTTAATGCTCTGCATCGGTCTTACGGGGTCGTTGGTGATAATGCGCACACGCTCCGAATAGAGTCCCTCGGTGGCAATGATGCGCTCGGTATAGAGCCTTATGCGCAGCTCGGCGCTCTGGTTGGGCTCTATGGTGTAGCTCGCAGCTACGCACTCCAACGCCTCGGATGTAGCCTCTATACGACGCACACATAGGGGCGATGCTCCGCTGTTTGTTAGGGTTATCACCTCCTCTAAAACCTCTTTATCGCTATTTATCTCCCCAAATTTAATGATTTTTTTCGAAATATCTACACGTGGGGCAGAAATATCGTCGACCATGCTGAAATTATCTGTCGCTATAGCCTCGCAGCTAAGCGGGTAGCGCGCCTCCGCGTTGCCTATTTTTATACGCATCTTATCGCTTATAGTACCGTAGATATCGCTTGTGGTTGGTATTGTGTAGCAGATAGTTATATCTCCCGTAGCCCCCGCAGGAATGGTGGCGGGGTAGTCTATGCTAAGCAATCCCGATTGCTCGGTAAACTCGATGCTTACATTGAGCATGTGTTGCGAGGTATTGATATAGCCGATATGCTCCTCGGCAGTGTTGCCATGCTCCACGTAACCAAAAGCATGGAAGTTGCTGCGTAGACGCAACCCCTCGCCCAGATCAAAGGGGTAGAGTTCATCCACGGTGCGCTCGCGCTCCTGTACGTAGCCTTTAAGCTGGAGTGTTGTCACCTCGGCGGAGTCCGAGCAGCTTACGAAAACGTGCTTGTCGATGCGCCCAGGACGGTTGTAGGGATTAAACTGCACCGCAAGTTCGAACGTAGCGTGTGGGGCTATGGCATCCTTAGAGTATGATGTCGAAGTACAGCCGCACGAGGTGGTGATATTGGTAATGTAAATATCCTTATCGCTAATATTTGTAGCCGTAAATATGCACCCAACCTCGCCGCCATCTTCGCGTATATGTCCAAAGTCATAGCTTAGATTGGTGAACTGCAAAGCGCTTCCGTTACCCTGCGCGTATGCTGCCACGGAGTAAAAGAGCAATGCTACTATTATATATATATGTTGTGCGTGTTTCATAATACAAATATACTTCTTTTTTGGGATATATCAAACTGTACGCAAAAGCCTTTTTAAGGCGCGAAAAATGGTGTTTTGGGGTGTTAAATTTGAGGTTTTGTAGAAAAATGTAATTTTTTTGAAAAATTTTTGCAAAAAAATTTGCAGAATAAAAAATAATGTCTACCTTTGCATCGCAATCGAAAGATAACGGTTCTTTACAATGCCTGAATAGCTCAGTCGGTTAGAGCACATGACTGTTAATCATGGGGTCCTAGGTTCAAGTCCTTGTTCAGGCGCAAAGTGCGAGGGATGCACACGAAGGTGGCAATCCAAACTGCTGTGGTGACGGCCAGAAGTTGGTAGAAGGAAACAGTCAATAACCACAGATAAGTGAGATGAGGTCGAGCTTTTGAAATGATGACGAGACCCTTTGAAAAAAAACTTATGAAAAGTTTGGAGATTAAAAAATAATAACTACCTTTGCAGTCCCAAGCCTTAACAATCGGGAGTTTAGCTCAGCTGGTTCAGAGCATCTGCCTTACAAGCAGAGGGTCGGCGGTTCGAATCCGTCAACTCCCACTACCATAAGCCACTCAGTTTCTGAGTGGTTTTTTTGTTTTATGTTGGTCGGGAATTTGATGCGCAGGTGTTTCACACCCATTGTTGCTATGGTAGTGTGATATTGATGCGAGCATCACACACACTACAATAGCAACATCCGCTACGCTGCATTCGCATCAAATTTCACAACCCACCTAGGTGCTTGCTTGTGTGATTTACCGCATTGCTCACCTGTTGCGGGGCGGTTGAAACACTATATTCGTCTGCACAATTGCTGTGTAGACGAATATAGTGTTTCTTCGGCTGTGGCGGCTCGGAAATACGCAACAAGGGTATTGCACGGCAATATATAATATAGCATAGCTGATTATCGGTGAGTAAGCTCCCTAAATCCGCTATGCTATATTACAACCTGCGGTTGCCCTTGTTATGCTATTTCTCTCGCCTGCTGACCACCGTTGAGCCTTGGGTATTCTATGGTCTTAAGATTTTGCAATGTTGGGTAATAAGGGTTGTTGTATTATAAAAAAATTAAGCGGTAACCTTTCGATTACCGCTTTGTGACTCCGCCAGGATTCAAACCTGGAACCGCTTGATCCGTAGTCAAGTACTCTATTCAGTTGAGCTACGGAGCCATTGCTTTGTGATTGCGAGTGCAAAGGTACTACAATTTTTTTATTCTGCAAATTTTTTATCGAAAATTTTTAAATAAAATCACTTTTATTTCTTATTTGAAGCTCTCTGCTTGTGTAATATGTTGATTATAAGTGGGTAATGGAGTAATTGTCAAATCTATAGACTCGGTATTATATAGATAAAATACAACCACGCGAACACCATCGTCTGCGTGGTTGTATCTTTAGTTGTTATAGTATTCTATTTGAAGTCGTAGCCTTCGATATTTTTAGAGTAGTGTTTCCATTTTCTATCATTCTTGTATGCCTCAACAGACTCCTTAGGAACATATATCTTAAAATACGTTTTCGCACGGCCTAAGCTTCCTATATCATTGTTCATCGTATATTTATGTTTACTATCACTCTCCAAAGCAGGTGGTGTGACTGATTTGCAATAGATAACCTTAAGATTTTCGCAACTGTAAAACGCTCCATGGCCTATAGTGGCTACGCTACTTGGAATAGTTACCTCGATTAATGCGTTACAGTCGACAAATGCTCTATCATTAATTGATTTTACACTATCTGGTATTATTATATATTGTAGATTTGTATTTTTAAAAGCGCTATTTGGTATTGATATTAAATTTTTAGAGAGTGTAACATCGTGCAAGTTCCAGCAAGTATTAAATGTAAGAGACCCCATAGTTTTTACGCTATCAGGAATTACAATACTTACAATACTGGTGGCCCTAAATGCTTCACGGCCAATATGTGTAACACCTTCAGGAATTATTATTTGGCATAAATTAGAGCTATCAAAAGCCTCATCCTTAATAACCTGTAGATTAGTAAAGTATTGCAACTCATTGAATGTGCTAACTTCCCTTTTATTCTCTCCAAAGAAATCTGATGGAATAGAGGTGACCTTTGCTGCCTCTTCGTAGGATAGCTCGCCGTCGCCATTGGTGTCGAATGCGCTAACGCATGTGGCCTTAACAACAGCATCTGCAAATACGATATTCTCGCAGTTAAACTTTGGATTCTCCTCTCCAGCTATAGGTTCAGAAGCGACGCTCTTATAACCAAAAGAGCATGCCACACACATGATAGATAGAAGTAACTTTTTCATAATAGGTTTGTTTAGGTTATTAAAATGTAATATTGAACACACATTGTTATTACAAAGATATAACTATTTCCCCAACACGCAAGCCATTTTGCCCGCGTGGTTATATCGAGTTTTGTTATAGTTTTCTATTTGAAGTCGTAGCCTTCGATATTTTTAGAGTAGTGTTTCCAATTTCGGTCCTTCTTGTATGCCTTAACAGACTCCTTAGGAACATATATCTTAAAATACCTCTTCGCTTGACCAAATAGACCTATTTCGTTGCATATAGTATAATTCTTATTGTAAATATTGTCAAGAGTAGGAGGGGTTGTAGGCTTGCAATAGATAGTCTTAAGACCTTCGCAGTTTGCGAATGCCTCTTCGCCTATCGCGGTTACACTACTTGGAATGGTTACCTCTACCAATCTGTCGCAGTTTTTGAATGCCCCTCTTCCAATGGATGTTATGCCTTCTGGGATTGTTACATATTGTATATCTGTATTTCCAAATGCGAAATTAGCTATTGATGTTATATTTTTAGAGAGTACAATATTATCCAAATGCCAGCAAGTGTAAAATGCATCGTGTCCTATGGTTTTTACACTATCGGGAATAACGATGCTTACAATATTGGTCAAGCTGAAGGCTTCGGAGCCAATATGTATAACGCTCTCAGGAATTATGATTTGACTAAGGGGAGAGATTCCATAAAATGCTTTATCCTTAATAACTTGTAGATTGGTGAAGTGTTGCAATTCGTTGAATGTATTAACTTTATCTATATTTTCTCCAAAGAACTTCGATGGAATAGAAGTGACATTTGCCGCCTCTTCGTAGGATAGTTCGCCATCACCATTTGTATCAAATGCGCTAACGCAAGCAGCCTTAACAACCGCATCCGCAAATACGATATTCTCAGTCTTAGGTTTTGTCTCATTTGCTCCTGCCCCCGCTTCAGAATCGAAGGTTGTGTAGCCAACGGAAAAGAGTCCGCAGAGCGTGCATAGTAGTAAAAACTTTCTCATAATAGGTCTATTTAGGTTAATAATGTTTGAAGTCTTAGAATTAATACTGATACAAATTTATAAAATAAATTGGATAAAAGCAATATTAAAATGTAAAATTGTAAAAATATAGGGCAATCCGTTTGGACTGCCCTACAACCATTTATATCGTAATCTCGTTACTTAATATGCTCTGCAAGGATTGTCTTAATCTCCTCACCGCGCAAGTTCTTAGCTACGAGCTTGCCCTCAGGAGAGAAGAGAAAGTTGGTTGGGATAGAGCTTACGTTGTATGCCTCGCCAGCTGCCCATGAGCCATCATCGCCTGTGCCCCATACATTTACCCACGACATATTGTTGTCAGCGATAAACTTCTGCCACTTAGCCTCGTCGCCCTTTCTGTCGAAGCTGATGCCGTAGATCTCCAAGCCCTTAGGCGCGAACTCAGCGTATGCATCCACCAAGTGTGGAATCTCGCCGCGGCAAGGACCGCACCATGTGGCCCAGAAGTCAACCAATACCCACTTGCCACTCTGGCAAAGCTCCGATACGCGAATCTCATCGCCGTTGCCATCACGAAGTGTGATGTCTACAAGGTCAGCACCGATTGTTGTATTCTTTATATTCTCGATATGCTTCTGGTAATCCTTATACATCGCCACCTCGCTATACTTAGGGTTAACCATTGCGAAGAGCTCACCAAAGCGTGCCTCGTTATCGCCGTAGTACATATAGTACTGCAAGATCTTGAGAGATAGGATATTATCCTTGTTCTCCACAACAAGTGAGTCGATATATGCCACAAGGTCAGTGTATAGCTGCTCGGCAGTAGCCTCATCCTCAGTGGTATAGAGAGCATTCATTCGCTCGCTGATAGAATTCTTAATATCGCGCATACGCTCGTTAAGGCACTCCTCTGCGTATTCGAGCGTTAGGTTCTCGGCGTTGAAGTTAAAGCTAATATCCTTGCCCTCGGTGATAAGCTCGATCATAGGAGTGTCGTTGATAAGCACCGATACGAACTGCTCGCCCTCGACGGCAATCTCTGCGGTAAAACTCTTGTTCTCGTCCAAAGTAGTTGTTGCCAACGCCTCCTCTTCGCCCTGTATGCGAAGCTCTACCTTGCTATCTGCTGCCACCTTATCGAACTGTGAAAGGTCGCCATTGATTGTTATGCTCTTTGTTGTTGTGCCGCACGCCATAGCTATTAGGCAGGCCGCCATAGTTAAAATCTTCTTCATAGTACTATATATTATAATAGGTATATTTGTTTATCTTTTTATTCTTTCGGGGTTAGACTTTACGAAACTCTCCCAGCTGCTGCTACCTTTTCGCGATTTGCTGTCGCCCCCCAGGCCCTTACGCTTCTCGCCTGCCGTAGCTCGGGTAAGCACATTCGACATCGTGAACCAATGGCACAGTGCCACCGCAGCGCCATCTGTAGCATCAAGACGTCGTGGCTTGTAGTCTGTACCGAGGATGGCGTTTATCATCGTCGCCACCTGCTCCTTGGTTGCAGAGCCGCGACCCGTAATCGCCTGCTTAATACGCATTGGTGCATACTCCGAAATAGGTACTCCCTCGATAGAACTCTGCACCGCAGCTATGGCGACACCCTGAGCTCTGCCAAGTTTTAGCATCGACTGCACATTTGTGCCGAAGAATGGCGACTCAAAGGCCACCTCCGTAGGGCGGTACTCCTCGGTGAGGGAGCGCACGCGCTCGAAAATGTAGTGCAGCTTTCTGTGCGCATCGCTGATTTTATGGAGGTCAATATCCCCTAAAACAACCACCTGGGGCCTGTTATCTACGATGTCGATAATGCCGTAGCCCATATAGTTTGTTCCAGGGTCAATGCCCATAATGCGCACCGAAGGTGTCATCCTACTCCTCGAGTTTGTTTACACGCTTCTCAATCTCGCGGAGCTTCTGCGACATCTCTGGCAACTGGCGGAATACTGCGAATGAGCGGTGATACTGGATACCTGGAAGTGCTGGGAAGCCGAAGCGAATCTCGCCATCAGGAACATTCTTGTCGATACCCGACTTAGAGCCAATCTTCACGCGGTCGCCCACAACAATGTGGTCGGCAATACCCACCTGACCCGCAATAAAGCAGTTGCTACCCACCTTTGTAGTACCGGCAACGCCCACCTGTGCTGACATCACGGTATTTGAGCCAACCTCGACGTTGTGACCAATCTGGATGAGGTTGTCGAGCTTAACGCCCGCGCGGATAATTGTAGAGTCGGTCTTGGCGCGGTCAACGCAGGTGTTAGCACCAAGCTCAACATTATCCTCGATGATAACATTTCCAAGCTGTGGAATTTTGGTGAATGTACCATCCTCCTTAGGTGCGAAGCCGAAGCCATCAGCGCCGATAACAACGCCTGCATGGAAGATGCAGTTCTTGCCAATCTTACAACCCTCATAAATCTTTACTCCTGGGTAGAACTTCGTGCCATCGCCGATAGTTACATTATCGCCAACGTAGCACTGGGCATAAAGTTGAACATTGTCTCCGATTTTTGCGCCATCCTCGATAACAACGAAGTCGCCGATGTAGCAGTTCTCGCCAATCGTAGCCTTCTCGCTGATTGATGCAAGCTTCGAGATGCCCTGCTTGCGTGGGCGTGCAGCGTTGTACATTTCAAGAAGGTTGAGCACGCACTCGCCAACATTTGCTACCTTGATAAGTGTTGTCTTAACCTCTGCCTTAGGCACGAATGCGCTGTCTACAAGCACGATGCTTGCCTCGGTAGTATATACAAACTGCTCATATTTAGGATTTGTAAGGTAGGCCAAAGCCCCCGCCTTGCCACCATCAATAGATGATACTGTTGATACTGTGGCACTCTTATCGCCAACAATCTCGCCGTTGAGAAGTGCGGCGATCATCTCCGCTGTGAATTGCATATCTTAGATTCTGTATTTAATTATTTATTGTCGTGGGTTAGGTACTCCGCAAGCACTATTCCTTCGGGGAGCAGGCTTTGGGTGTCGTGGTTGAATGCGTGAAGTTCGCGCACCAAAGATGACGATATATGCTCCACCTCAGCGGGTGCGATGATAAATATCGTGCGCAAATCGGGATATATCTCACGATTTATACGATCTAAGGTGCGCTCATACTCAAAGTCGGTGGCGTTGCGGACGCTGCGAATCATCGTCGTAGCCCCCACGCGTCGAGCCTCGTCGCCCGTAAGCGAGGTGTAGGTTGTAACCTCTACGCGAGGGTTGTTTTCGTAGACTCTCTTAATAAGAGCCTTGCGCGCCTCCACCGAGAGCATTCCGCGCTTTGCTGTGTTGTAGCCTATGGCGATAACAACCTTGTCGACAAGTCGCAATGCCTCCTCGACAATAGCCTGATGTCCGCGTGTAAATGGGTCAAACGAGCCCGGAAATAGTCCAATCTTATCCATAGGTGTACATATAATGTACAAAGATAATAAAATTTTTGTAAAATGAAGCTCTAATTGTATAAATATCCCATATAGTTGTCAATTTGAAAAAATATTCGGATAATTGTTGGTGGTTTGGGAAATTATCGCTACCTTAGCATAATATTTTGGACGACTTTAAGAGAGTATAAACAACAAATTAACATAAACCTATAAACTATGACTACTAAGTATTCTGGTAAAACTCGCGTCGAGAGCGATCTTATTGGCGAGATGGCGGTGCCTGTTGAGGCACTTTATGGTGTGCAGACATTGCGCGGTATTGAGAACTTCCCAATTAGCCGCTTCCACCTTTCAGACTATCCTTTGTTTATCAACGGTCTTGCAATCACTAAGTTGGCTGCTGCTGAGGCTAACCACCAGCTCGGTCTTTTGACTGACGAGCAGTTCGATGGTATCTCTAAGGCTTGCCTTGAGATTATGCAGGGTCAGCACCACGATCAGTTCCCTTGCGATATGATTCAGGGTGGTGCAGGTACTACAACAAATATGAATGCTAACGAGGTTATCGCTAACCGTGCCCTTCAGATTATGGGTCACGAGGCTGGTGAGTATCAGTATTGCTCGCCTAACGACCACGTTAACTGCTCACAGTCTACAAACGATGCCTATCCTTGCGGTATCCACCTTGGTCTTTATGCTACACACCAGGTGTTTATGAAGCACTACGATGCTCTTATCGAGTCATTCGCTAAGAAGGCTAAGGAGTTTGCTAATATCTTGAAGATGGGTCGTACACAGCTTGAGGATGCTGTGCCTATGACTCTTGGTCAGACATTTGGTGCTTTTGCTCAGATTCTTCGCGAGGAGAAGAAGAACCTCGAGTTCGCTGCTGAGGAGTTCCTTACAGTAAATATGGGTGCTACAGCTATCGGTACAGGTATCTGCTCAGAGCCAGAGTATGCTGAGAAGTGTATCGCTGCTTTGCGCCAGATCACAGGTTGGGATATCAAGCTTGCTGAGGATCTTGTAGCTGCTACATCTGATACCTCTTGCATGGTGGGCTACTCTTCTGCTTTGCGCCGTGTAGCTGTTAAGCTTAACAAGATTTGTAACGATCTTCGTCTTCTTGGCTCTGGTCCTCGTTGCGGTCTCCACGAGTTCGATCTTCCAGCACGTCAGCCAGGTTCATCTATTATGCCAGGTAAGGTAAACCCTGTTATCCCTGAGGTTATGAACCAGATTTGCTATAAGGTTATCGGTAACGATGCTTGTGTTGCAATGTGTGGTCAGGAGGCTCAGATGGAGCTTAACGCTATGGAGCCTAC
>JAZOSJ010000020.1:0-8533 GCA_045657045.1 Alistipes sp. | reverse complement strand
TATCAAGCAGCACCTTGGCATCGACTTCGACATCGAGGGCAAGGATATTATCATCATAGAGGATATTGTGGAGACAGGTCATAGCATGAACTACTTGCTCGACTACCTCAAGGAGCGCAACCCTGCGAGCATCTCGATTTGCACCCTCTTCTTCAAGCCCGAAAAGTTCCTCTACGAGTACAATATCGACTATGTAGCAATGCCTATTGGCAATGAATTTATCGTTGGCTACGGTCTTGACTACAACCAAATCGGTCGTAACTTAAAGGATATTTACGTTTTAGATGAAGATTAATCCCGACTTGGAGCTATTGGAGGGTGGTCGAAAGCTCCCCCTTGTGGAGGATTTCTACACCATTCAGGGTGAGGGCTACCACTCAGGTAAGCCCGCCTACTTCATACGCCTCGGTGGCTGCGATGTAGGCTGCCGCTGGTGCGATGCTAAGTACACCTGGAATCCTAAGATTTTTCCCCCAACAGCCATAGAGACTATCGTTGAGCGCGCTGCATCCTGCTCGGCACAGGCAATCGTCATCACAGGTGGCGAGCCTTTGCTATACCCTCTGGGTATGCTCACCCGCGAGCTTCACGCGCGTGGTCTTGAGATATTCCTCGAAACCTCGGGCACAAACCCTATAAGCGGTGAGTTCGATTGGATATGCCTCTCGCCTAAGCGCCAGATGCCACCTCTAAGCGAGGCGCTACGTCGTGCCAACGAGTTGAAGGTTATCGTACAGACTCAGGAGGACTTGGAGTGGGCAATGGAGTGTAGCACAAAGGTTAGCTCTAAGTGTCTACTCTATGTGCAGCCAGAGTGGAGCGTCTACGAGAGCATTATCGGCGAGATAGTGGAGTGGGTCAAGCAGAATCCAAAGTGGAATATCTCCATCCAGACGCATAAGTTTATGCATATACCGTAATGACCAAGCAGAGCGCAACCAAAAGTAAACAGCAGAGATATATCAATATCTTCTGGGTCACGCTGACGGTGGTTATCGCCATCTGCACTATCTTTGTGACTATCAGCACTCTGGGCAATATGTTCCGCACAGGGTCGCACCGCCGCGAGGTGGAGCGTAAGATTGCCACATTAGAGCGCAAAATAGAGGAAGACAGCATCTTTATTGAGCGCATAAAGAACGACCCTGAGTTTATGGAGGAGTACGCCCGCGAAACCTTCCGTATGCAACGCAAAGGGGAGACGGTATACATACTTGAAAACTGAAAAGTGAAAAGTGAAAACTGAAAGGTAAGGTTTCGCTCTGGCGAGCGAACAGCTACGCTGAATGGAATTTAGAGAACTTCCCTTAAACACCTTTAATAACCCTTAATAACCTTTAACAACCCTTATAAAAAACACTTGCGCGAAACGCACCTTACTTTTCAGTTTTCAGTTTTCCCTTTTCACCTTACACAATAATGCGCCACTTGGCGCGTTATTTGTTTGTAATAACCTAAAAAACGCTTTGCCTATCGAAGAAACATCGACTCTTGAATACAAATTTTAGAGTGTTATGAAAAGAGATGTTTTATCCTATCTTGCTATCGCAGCTATATCTGCGGTAACAAGCGTTGCTACACTCGCAGTAGCGACACCAAGCAAAGAGAACAAAAATGTAGAGGCTATTACCACCATCAGCGACCAGCCCTTTACCACCAACCACGCCGTAGATACGCAGTATGCCTCGCGTGTGGTGCGTAGCGAATATCCCGACCTTACGTATGCTGCCGAGAATGCTGTTAAGGCGGTGGTAAATATCCGCGCCACGGTGACCGTGGAGAGCAGAGCTATGCCCCGCGACCCGTTTTTCGAGTTCTTCGGCTACCCGCAGGGTGGTATGCAGCGCGAGGCTGAGGCGGGAGGCTCAGGAGTAATAATTTCAGAGGATGGCTATATCGTTACCAACAATCATGTCGTTAACAATGCCACAAAACTACGTGTCACGCTCCACGATGGCAGTGCCTACGATGCCAAAGTCATTGGCTCGGACCCTGCTACAGACGTAGCCCTTATAAAGATTGAGGCTGAGGGGCTTCCGACCCTACCCTTTGGCTCGTCGGACGAGCTACGCCTCGGCGAGTGGGTGCTCGCCATTGGCTACCCTATGAACTTGCAGTCGACAATTACGGCGGGTATAGTATCGGCTAAGGCGCGCCAGCTGGGGGCTATCGAGGGCAATGCGGGCATCGAGTCATTTATCCAGACAGATGCAGCGGTAAACCCAGGCAACTCGGGCGGTGCGCTGGTAAATACGCGCGGAGAGTTGGTGGGCATTAACACCATTATCAAGACCTCTACGGGTAGCTATGTCGGTTACTCCTTCGCCGTGCCTGAGACTATCGTGCGCAAGGTTGTGGTAGACCTCAAAGAGTCGGGTGTGGTGCAGCGTGCCGTATTGGGCATATCATATCGTGCTGTGGACCAAAAGTTTATCGACGAGGCTGGCGAGCATACCGGCATCGACAAGATTGGCGGTATCTATGTAGCCTCTGTTGTGGAGGATGGCGCAGCTTCAAAGGCTGGCATCCGCAAGGGCGATGTTATTACTAAGGTGGGCGATACGGAGGTTAACGACTCAGCGATATTCCTCGAGCAGATAGGCAAACGCCGCCCAGGAGATAGCATCGCAATAGAGCTACGCCGTGGCGACAAGATTGTTAAGACCACCGCAACACTCCAAAACCGTGCTGGCGAGACCTCGCTCCTTGCCAAGGAGAGCGTAGATGTAGCTAAGGCATTAGGTGCCAAACTTAGGAATGCCCCACAGGAGCTATGCAAGCAGTTGGATATACGTGGTGGAGTGCAGGTTACCTCGGTTACAAGTGGAGGTGTATTGGAGCGCTGTCGCGTTAAGGAGGGGTATATTATCACCCATATCAACGACCGCCCAATCACAAACCTCGACGACCTCGACCGCCTCACGTCAAAGATTACCAGCATCGACGGCATCTACCCCAACGGCAGGGCTTCAAGCTATATGCTCATCGAATAAAAGTGAAAGGCTGCGCCTTTTTTTCAATGAGTAATGAGTAATTAGTAATTAGTAATGGTTAAAAGTCTTCGACTTTTTTCCAATGAGTAGTGAGTAATTAGTAATTAGTAATTAGTAATAGTTTCGCTCGAGGAGCGAACAGCTAAAGCTGATAGGTTACTATGGGTCACTATGTGAATTTTATACTCATATTAACTCATCGGAACTCATCTTAACTCATCGGAACCCATCTTAACTCATCGGAACTCATCGGAACCCATAACACGCACCTTACCAAGCACCACGACCTAATTTCTTGTCAGAAGGGGTTAGATGTGGCCTCGATAAAGAAATTCGGCTGGATGGGACATACTAAGCGTATTTCCCATTCAGCCGAATGATTGAGAGGTCGCAGATGACCCCTTATCACAAGAAATTTAATTTTTGATTTTAGAGTAGCAGATTTGTTCTATCACAAAAGAAGAGGTCTGAGGATAGTACTCAAACGTACAGACTCAGACCTCTTACTTTTAGGGATAGGACGAAGATGCCCTATATAAATCGAAAATTCACAAGAAATTATAGGATGATCTCGTTGCCAATATACTTACGAATATTAACATCCTCCTTGCAACGCTCTGCGTAAGATGCATCCTTAGCGATAGCGCTCTTAAGCTCAGCAGTTGCTGTTGTGAAGTCACCCTGCTTAACAGCGATAACTGCGCGGAGGTAGTCAGCCTTAGCAGTAGTATCGTTAGCTACGAACTGCTTAGCAGCAGTGTAGTCAGCGTTCATAGCTGCAGCGATAGCAGCGTTGTAACCCTCAAGCTGTGACTGTGCAGCAGCGTAGTTACCCTCAGCAGCAGCAGCCAACGCCTGAGTCTCCTTAGAAGCGTTTGCAGCGTATGACTTAGCAGCCTCAGTGTTGCCGTTCATAAGGTTTACAAGAGCAAGGTTGTTGTTGATTTCCTTAGCGTTACCACCAGCCTTAACAGCAGCAGCAAATGCCTCAGCAGCCTTCTCGCCATTACCAGCCTCAGCGTAAGCTACACCAAGGTTGTTGTATGCGTTAACGCCACCCTCAACTACAGCAGCCTCCAATACAGCGATAGTCTCCTCGTTTGAAAGCTTGCCGGTAGAAGCGATGTGAAGCTTCTCCAAAAGGTTGAGCTCAGATAACTTACCCTCACGAACAAGAGCAGCCATCTCATCGTCAGTCTTACCTGTAATGTCTGAGCTGTTAACCAACTGAGCACGACGCAACTGTGGAAGAATCTCATCCTTCAAAGCCTCGAAAACCTTGCTAAGGTTCTTAATCTGCTCCTCACGCTCAGTAGATGACTCATAGCTGTTCAATACTGAAAGGATAAGAGCCTTATCCTCGATGTTAGATGCAGCAACCAACTCCTTGAAGCCATCCCAGTCCTCACCGTAAGATGCAGCGTCAAGAGCAAGACCAAGGTCCTTAAGCAACTTCTCAGCTGCCTTCTCACCAGACTTGCTACGTGCAGCAGCGAGCTTATCGTTGAACTTCTCAGGACCATCAGGTGAAGCGTAACCGTTAACGTAGATATTCTGCTTGATGCGGTCGTTCTCCTTCTGCTCAGCAGCCTTCTGCTGGAAAGCTACAACATCCTCAGCCTCCAAAGACTTCTTAGTAAGGTTTGAAGAGCTGATAGCGTACATATAGTTAGCCTTAGTAACCTCGTTAGTCACGTTCTTGTAACCTGTAGCCATAGACTCCATTGCAGATGCGAAGTCGAGGTCGCGCTGCATAGTGTTAACACCGTAAGCTACAGTGATACCGAATGTACGAGCCAACTGCTGTGCCTCAGCGCCACCAGCTGCCAAGATAGCAGCCTCCTCAGTAGTAGGCATAGCACCATTGTTAAGGTTAATCAAGGTAAACTCCTTGCAAGCGCCCTTAGGACACTTAATCTCAGCGCGAATCTGAAGCTCGCTGTTAGCCATACGAGCCTCGTATGGGAATGTTACGTTCATAGTGTACTGACCACCGTTAACTTTGTCGATAACAGTGTAGTTATCCTCAACCTTAACACCCTGGAAATACTGAGTAGCACCAGCTACCTCACCACCCTCGAATACAACAACTGGTGTTACACGCAACACAGCCTGAGCGTTGAAATACTTCTCTGGGAAAGATACAGTAATTGCAGCATCTACATTACCATTGTTAAGAACAAGAACCTCTGGTACGCAAGTAAGAGAGATAGAGTCCTGATTCTTAGCCATCTTGGTAAAACAGTTACAGCTTGAAAGAGTCATCGCTGCAACAGTACACACTGAAAGCACTTTGAAAAGATTTTTCATAAACATCAAATAAAAGTTTTGTTAGTAAATAAAATTTTCGTTGTTATATTTCTCTCGCGCCGAGCCACCATACATTATTATATATATGGTAGCCCGCGCGTGGTATACTCTTAGCGACGCTCACGACGTGGACCGCGCTGCTCACGCTTCTCCGCACCCTCCTCACGAGGCTTACGCTCACGTGGCTCACGCTCTACCCAGCCCTCTGGCTTTGGAAGAAGCGCCTTGCGAGAGAGCTTCAACTTACCAGTTTTTGCATCCTTAGCGATAAGCTTAACCTCAATCATATCGCCCTCCTTAAGACCTGTCTCCTCCATAGTCTCGAAGCGCTTGTAGTCAATCTCCGAGATGTGCAACAAAGCATCCTTACCTGGAAGAATCTCAACGAAAGCACCGAAATCTACGATAGAGCGAATCTTACCGTTGTAGGTCTCACCAATCTCTGGAACTGCAACGATACCCTTAATACGAGCCAACGCAGCATCCAAAGCCTCCTTATCCTGACCGAAGATGTCAACAATACCCTTCTCGTCAACCTCTGTAATAGTGATTGTTGTGCCGGTAGTCTTCTGAATCTCCTGGATAACCTTACCACCAGGACCGATAACAGCACCGATGAAGTCCTGAGGAATAGAGATCTGAACGATACGAGGTACGAATGGCTTGTAATCCTCGCGTGGCTCAGAGATAGTCTCAACCATCTTGTTAAGGATGTGCAAACGACCCTGACGTGCCTGCTCCAACGCCTTAGCCAATACCTCGTATGAAAGACCATCTACCTTGATATCCATCTGTGTTGCAGTGATACCATCACGTGTACCAGTAACCTTGAAGTCCATATCACCCAAGTGATCCTCATCACCCAAGATATCAGACAACACTGCCCAACGACCAGTTGCTGAGTCAGAGATAAGACCCATTGCGATACCAGATACAGGCTTACGGAGCTTAACACCAGCATCCATAAGTGCCAAAGTACCAGCACATACGGTAGCCATAGAAGATGAGCCGTTAGACTCCAAAATATCAGATACTACGCGCACTGCGTATGGATTCTCCTCACCCACAGGCACCATAGGCTTCAACGCACGCCAAGCCAAGTGACCGTGACCAATCTCACGACGGCTCAAACCACGTGCTGGACGTGCCTCACCGGTAGAGAATGGAGGGAAGTTGTAGTGCAATACAAACTGCTCAGTGCCCTGTACCAAAACCTCATCCTTCTGCTTCTCGTCAAGCTTAGTACCGAGGGTTACAGTTGTGAGCGACTGTGTCTCACCACGCGTAAAGATTGCAGAGCCGTGTGCGCAAGGTAGGTAGTCGATCTCGCACCAGATAGGACGAATCTCATCAGTGCGACGACCATCCAAACGCTTACCCTCGTCGAGAATCATATTACGCATAGCCTTCTTCTGCACGTCGTCGTGGAAATACTTGTGGATAAGTGGAGCCTTCTCCTCAAGCTCCTCCTCTGTATAGCGCGATGCGAACTCAGCCTCCAAAGCATCGAAAGCCCCAGCACGCTCGTGCTTCATAGTACCGCTTGTAGCGATAGCGTATGCCTTATCGTAAAGCTCTGTGATGATAGTCTGGCGGAGCTCCTCGTCGTTAGTCTCGTGGCAGTACTCACGCTTAACATCCTTACCGAGCTCCTTCATAAGCTCAATCTGCACGGCACAGTGCTTCTTAATCTCCTCGTGTGCGAACATAATAGCACCGAGCATAACCTCCTCAGACACCTCGTTCATCTCACCCTCAACCATAAGGATGTTATCGATAGTACCACCAACCATAATATCAAGGTCGGCGCTCTTCATAGCCTCGAAGCCTGGGTTGATTACATACTCACCATTAATGCGTGCTACACGCACCTCAGAGATAGGACCACCGAATGGGATATCAGATACCGCCAATGCAGCCGATGCAGCCAAACCTGCAAGTGCATCTGGCTGAATATCCTTCTCTGCCGAGATAAGGTTAACGGTTACGAAAACCTCGGCGTGATAGTCTGCTGGGAAGAGTGGACGCAAGGCACGGTCGATAAGGCGCGCAACCAAAATCTCAGAGTCGCCAGCCTTGCCCTCGCGCTTCATAAAGCCACCTGGGAAACGACCACAAGAGGCATACTTCTCCTTATACTCCACCTGAAGTGGCATAAAGTCTGTACCCTCCTTAGCATCCTTAGCGGCAACGACAGTACCCAAAAGCATTGTGTCGCCCATACGTACAACCACCGAGCCATCAGCCTGCTTAGCAAGCTTACCGGTCTCAATCATAATCTCTCGACCATCAGCCAAGGTGATTGTCTTCTGTACAGCATTGTACAACTTGTTAACTTCCATAAAATCTTAAAAAACCTCTAAAAAATTGTCATCAAATATATGTCGTAACATATCGAATTTTCGTGTAAATGAAGGTAGTGCATAACGACACCACCTTCATTTGCTGCACTTCCGTACTACTTACGGAGGTTAAGAGTCTTGATGATAGCGCGGTAACGCTCGATATCAACCTCCTTCAAGTACATAAGCAACTTACGACGCTTACCTACAAGACGCAACAAAGAACGCTGCGTACCGTAGTCGTGACGGTTGCTCTTCATGTGCTCGGTAAGGTGGTTGATACGGTAGGTGAATAACGCGATCTGGCTCTCAGGTGAACCTGTGTCGGTTGTAGACTTGCCGTACTGGCCAAACAACTCCTGCTTCTTTTCAGGTGTCAAATACATAGTTTTTTAAAGTTTTATGGTACGCACCACGTTCATTTCCTGATGGTTACGCACCTGGTTCCACTCCACGACAGATCATCCTTACCCGTGATCCTGCCGGAGCGTGGCGCAAAGATAAATCATTTTTTGCGAACAACAAACCTTTTTCCAAAGAAAAAGAGGTTATTTTCAAAATATTTTTCATCCTAATTATCAATCGCATAACATTTTTCAACTTTCCACCCAAACAAACACTACAATAAACGCCACAAATAAGTATTTTTTATCCATTTAATTAGATATATTCATATCTCAAATTAACAATATTACCATAACACAAACTGAATAACTTTTCTATTTTTCCACATAGTGTGCGATTTTTCCGTGCAGAAATTGTAAAATAACGGAAAATTTGACTACCTTTGCTCGCGATAAAATATAGTTAAGAAAAGAGTCCACGAAATGTTGTTACGCCTACGCACAGCGATATTACTCACTACCATCATTTTACTCTCCATACTTT
>JAZOSJ010000019.1:0-3678 GCA_045657045.1 Alistipes sp. | reverse complement strand
TTAACAAGCTCGAAACCATTAGAAACTGCTACCTGATAGTAAGGAGCATCCTCAAGGTTGCCATTGTTAGCAAAATCTGGCTTAACCTCAACAGTGATATTGTCACCCATAGTAAGGATGTCACCCTTGATAGTAGTAACGAAGTTACGCTTAACAGGGATATCAGTAGAGAAGTTACGAGTTACGATAGAATCCTCGTTGCTGTCGATAACCTCCATGTCGAACTTAACAACCTCCTGCTGTGCAGTAGCGAAGAAGTAGTCAGTGAAGAGAGTACCAACCTCACCATAAGATACGATCTTGAAAGTATCGTGAGTCTTGTCCAAATCCTTGTTCTCAGGCTGCTGAGCAAGAGCGTTGAATGATGAGTAGTGCTTAGTAGTGTACTCAACCTTTGCCTTTGATGGAACTACGCCCAAAAGCTCTGCCATATCAGTTGTGATAACGCGCATCTTAGCAAATGGACGTGTAAGCTCAACTTTGATAGCTGTTGCACCATCAAACAAAGCTTTCTGGCAACCTGTGTATGCATCACGAGTCTCATCCATTGGAGCCCAAGCGTTCAACTCAATCTCCTGAAGAGACTCACCGATAGTGTAGTGAGCATTCTCAGTCTCGCCGTTCTTTACGAGGTCTGCCCATACTACGAAGTTGTAGTTACGGTTAGGAATAAGACGTACAGGGAATGATACTGTTGTAGCGTCGCTGTATGCAACCTGCTTTGTCTTATACGCTGTACCCTCCGCGTTGAACACCTGGAAGATGTAGCGGATGTCGTACTGGTTCATGTCGATGTTGTCAAAAGCACCCAATGCGCTGTTAGCACGAGTACCCTCTGGAAGTGATACAGTGATGTTTACATCCTGCTCACCTGCAACATTAACGCCGAAACCCTCTGGCTCTGTCTGACATGATACCATACCAAGTACCACTGCCATTAAAGCAAAAAATCTTTTCATGGTTAATAATTGTTAAAAAGTTAAAAATAATAAAAAAAATAAAATAATAAAATGTGTTCGTAACCCTGAGAACAACCATCTCACCCACGCGTAGCTAAGGGCAAAACACCACCAAACCAGGACATCGCTGTCGTAGTAAGGTTGGGTTTGTTGAGAATATCGTTCTAAGTCGTTGATATACAGTAGAGACCGCGACGTCCAATTTTAATGGAAGGGGGTACTACTTATATATATACTTTGCAAAAATACGAAAAAAATCTTACGCAACCAACTATTTTGTGAAGTTTTTATATAAATAGGTCTGATTGCGACATTTGGGTGAAAATATTGGGAGCGTATGCCAATTTCTTGGAATACGCCCCCTGCGATAAAACCTAACTTACTTTACTATGCTAAAAAGTTATCTATTATTTTAGTAGGATGCTGTTAATGAGCTCTTTAAGCTCTGCCTTAGTCTTGCCTCCTGCCTGAATGGTTGGACTCTCGTTGTCCTTAGGAATATAGACCAAAGTTGGTATAGATCGCACCTTGAAAATCTTTGCAAGTGTCTCCTCGTCGTCGACATTTACTTTGTATATATCGACCTTGCCTGCATACTCCTCTGCCAGCTCGTCGATAATAGGTGATAGGCGCTGACAAGGACCGCACCACGAGGCGAAGAAGTCGATAAGCGCTGGTCTCTCTCCCAAAAAATTCCAGCCATTAGCCAAATCCTCAATCTTTGCAATGCGGTTCTCGAAACCGCCCTTAGTTAGATGAATTGCTCCCATATCTTATATCTGTTTTTTTTAGTTATCATTTGTTTCTGGTGCAAAAATAGCGCAATAAATTGAATCTATCAAACAGATATTATCGAACGACTTATCGATAAAATCGATAAAGAGGCTGAATAAAAGTCTATTTTGTCGTTCTTTGTTGACATAACAGCGCATCTACTTCCGCTAACGAATTATCTCATCAATGGGCAGTACGCCAAAGTACGGCCCATCGCCTCGAAATTCGCCGAGCGAAAGTATCTGCACTATTCTCTCAACAAATTAGCTTGCCCCAGAAATGCTCATTTACGCTTAGTAAACTCCGCTTTTTCGGCCATCGCAAGCCTAAAACTAGATCTTTTATTCAGCCTCTTAGGTAATGTGGAGGGGCTAAGTCGCTATTTAGTATTCCTCTTAGCGATAAACCATGGGTTGTTGAGAGACTCCTTATTATAATAGAGTGGCTCGCCCGTAGGGTAGCTCAATGTCGTGCCACCCGCCTCGCTAAGGATAAGCTCTCCTGCGGCTGTATCCCACTCCGAGGTGGTTGTGGTGCGAACGTAGTAGTCGACGCTACCGTCAGCAAGCAGACAGAATTTGTAGGAGCTGCCTTGCTCCACAATCTCAATGTCGGGGTGCGAGGTGCGTAGTTGCTCGATATGTTGGTGTGTCTCGGGTGTTTGGTGTGAGCGAGAGACTGCTACGCGGTAGTTCTCGTGGCGGTTGGCTACAAGGGGTAGTCGCTCAATCTCGGCGTGTATATCCTTATAGGTATATCGCGCCAGCTCGTCAGGTTCAACGCCCTCCATTATCCAAGCGCCGTGTCCGCGCTCAGCGATATATATCTTATTGTGGTATGGTACGTATATCACGGCGCTTATGCAGATATTGTTCTGCATAAGGGCGATGTTTACCGTAAACTCGTTGTTACCCTTGATAAACTCCATTGTGCCATCCAACGGGTCGACCAACCAGAATAGCTCCCAATTGCATCGCTCGTCATAGAGCATTTGCCGACCCTCTTCGGAGAGTATCGGAATGCGGGTTTCACCCAATGCGCGCTTAATGGTGTCGTGTGCACGGCGGTCGGCGATGGTGATAGGGGTGTTGTCGCTTTTAAGTTGCACGTCGTAGTCGGTGCTGCTCTTATATATCTTCATAATGGCGGCACCTGCACGCACAGCGGCATTGAACTGCTCGGTGAGCAGATACTCTCTAATATTGCGATCTATCTCTGGGCTCTGCTCGTTATCTCTTATATTCTCCAATTCTGCCATCATTCTCTGCTTTTGTTTCAAAGTTAGCAAAAGTTTTTGGTATATGCAATACTCTCTCTAAATATTTGCCATAACTATGCCATTATGTTGTTGAGAGTTATCTCTTTGGTGGCTAAGGTAGAATAAATGTGTGATAATCTAAAAAAAAGATTGTTAGAACGCTTGCAGATTGGAAAATTATTCGTACATTTGCCGCGCTAAACATTCAATTTTTAGATTAAATGTACGTAATAGTAGAGATCGCAGGTCAGCAGTTTAAGGCTGAGAAGGGTCGTAAGCTCTATGTTCACCGTCTCCAGGGAGAGGAAAACTCTACCTTGAGCTTCGACAAAGTCCTGCTTGTAGACAACGACGGTCAGGTTAAAGTTGGTGCACCTGTAGTAGAAGGCGCCACAGTAAAGTGCAAGATCTTGAAGCACTTGAAGGACGATAAGGTTCTTGTGTTCAAGAAGAAGCGTAGAACAGGTTATCAGAAGTGTAACGGTCACCGTCAGTATCTGACACAGGTTCTCGTTGAGGAGATTAATTGTTAAACCCTAAAACGAAGTAGAAAATGGCACACAAAAAAGGTGTAGGTAGTTCTAAGAACGGCCGTGAGTCAGAGAGCAAGCGACTCGGTGTAAAGCTTTTCGGTGGTCAGTTCGCTAAGGCGGGTAACATTATCGTTCGTCAGCGCGGTACAGTACA
>JAZOSJ010000018.1:0-37880 GCA_045657045.1 Alistipes sp. | reverse complement strand
GCTGCTGATAACAAGGTTGCATACACAGCTGATGACTTCAAGAACCTTCTTGCTGCTGGTAAGCCAGAGATTATCCTAATGCCAGGTGAGTACACTATGTCAGCTACAGGCGGTAATGATATCACAATCGTTGGTTCACGCGATGTTGTATTGACAGTAAACAAGCCTAATATGACTGGTGCTGATGTTACATTTGAGGGCATCACAGTTAAGGGTAGCGGTTATGCAACAGGTGTTCAGCACGTAAATACTGTAACTTACAACAATGTAAAGGTTGTTGGTGAGATGTGTCTATATGGTGAGGCTGTAACTTTCAACAACTGCGAGTTCGAGCTTAACAACCAATACATCTGGACATACGGTTGCAAGAATACTTCATTCTACAATTGCGTATTCAACACAAACGGTAAGGCTATCCTTGTTTACAACGAGGGTGCTGGTGCTACAAATGTAACAGTTGAGGGTTGTACTTTCAACGCTTCAGCTGGTGCAAAGGCTGGTGCTATCAAGAATCAGAACTGTGCTGCTATCGAGATTGATAACTTCCAGAGCTCTGGCGTAGGTGTTGCACACAATGTAACTGCATCAGACAACACTGTTGGCGAGAACTTCTCTGGCGAGTGGAGAATTAAGAACTTTGTAGCTGGTGCAGCAGTAACTGTAAACGGCACAGAGTACACTCAGATTGCTGTCGACGGTAAGTTGATGACTATCGACGCAGATAAGAATGTAACTATTTTGTAAGTTCGAAGTAGTTAATACTTTGAATTAGCATAAAACAGGTGAGAGCATCCCGTATTAGGAGTGCTCTCGCCTTGTCAAAATAGATTAAACTCAGGGTTATATATTTAATATAGGTATATGATCCATAAAAAAGCAAAAAAGGTATATGAAAACTAAATTTTTTGCGTTGTTAGCATTGGTGCTCGGTATGGCATCGTGCACAAAGGACTTCGCACCAGAGACAAATGTCGGTGGTGGCGAGGTAGATTTCACTCTTCGTGTATCAGCTCCTGAGTTGGCAACAACTCGTGCTGGCGAGAAAGGTGAGGATGATGGTATCAATGGTCACAACAGTGCCTATGGTGCTATCGACTATTTGTCAGCAGAGGATTGGAGCAATGCTGACCTTCGTTACATCTTGGAGGTTTACGACTATGATGCAACAGGTGAGTACAGTGGCGTTACTCCTATCAAGGATCGTCAGGTACAGATTGTAGGCGAGTACGCGCCTGTAACATTTGACCTTCGTCTTGTTCAGGGTCGTAAGTATCACTTTGTAGTATTTGCTGACTTCGTGCCTCAGGGTGCTTCAGCTGATCTTTTCGATGCTAACTATAATGACCTTCAGGCTAAGCTTGGTAAGCACCACATTATCGGTGAGACTCTTGCTGATATCAAGGTTAAGAGAACTGTGGAGGATGGTATTAACAATGAGTTCACTGATGCATATTTTGGCTCAGTAGATTATACTCCTGATCACCAGACTCACAACACAGCAGATCCTATCGTGTTGACTCGTCCTTACGCTAAGGTTCGTGTTGTTGCAACTGACCTAAACGAGCTTAACATCAATGTTGAGCCTAAGTCTGTTGAGGTTAAGTACTACTCTTCTTATCCAACAGCTTTCAACGCTCTTAACGGCAATATCGCTGTTGAGCAGCGTGAGGTAACAGAGCAGAGCGAGGTAATCTTCACTGATGTCTACAACGACGGTGTTTCAAAGGAGGACTTGTCTAAGCACTACTACAACGAGGGTTACGACAAGGATTATTGGAAAGAGAATGATGAGGTCGTGAAGCGTCACACTCACATGACATTGTTCACTGACTATATCCTTGCAAAGGAGTCTCAGGAGTCTGTTCAGTTCACTATGACTGTAAGAGATGCGAAAAACGGTATCATCAAGTCTACTGATTTCCTTACTGAGATTCCAGTACAGCGTAACCACCTTACTACTATCATTGGTAACGTATTGACTACTGCTACTGAGGTTAAGGTATCTATCAACGATAACTTCGTAAACGAGGTGGAGCAGGATCCATCTTTGGAGCGTATACTTCTCGAGACTTTGATCAATGGTGGTAAGTTCACTTTGACTGAGGATCTTACTCTTACAGCTCCTCACTACTTGGAGGGTACTGTTGAGTGTAATGCTGATGCGGTAATCGACCTTAACGGTTATACTCTTCGCTATGTGATTCCATCTGATGTAACTCCTGATGTGGCTAATAAGTACGCTATCTTCGTTCGCGTAATGGATAACGCTTCATTGACATTCGTAGGCGAGGGTGAGGTTATCTCTGATGGTTACATTGCATCTGTAAACGAGGGTGGTGAATTGAACATCTCTGATGGTTACTTCAAGACAAACTCTTGCACAGTATTCCAGTCAAACGGTGGCGAGATTAACATCACTGGTGGTGAGTTCGAGGCTGCACCATACAATGGTGACCACCGCTACACTATCAACTTCATTGATAGCAAGAAGAAGGAGGGTCTTATCTCTATCTCTGGCGGTCGCTTCTACAAGTACAACCCATCTGAGAGCAACTCAGAGGTTCCAGCTATGGACTTCTGTGCTAATGGCTTCTGGGGCGTTGAGGATGGCGATTGGTATGAGGTAGTTGTAAAGAAGCATGTTGAGCTTTACGCTGACCACGCTAAGGTTTGGACTGCTGAGGGTCTTATCCAGTGGGCTTACATCGTAAACTACGGTGCTACAGGTGCTCTTAAGGCTGTTGAGGGCTTCAACAAGGACACTTACGGTCTTGAGATTATGGCTAATATCAAGATGCCTGCTAAGGCTATCAAGGTTGAGGGTGAGACTTATGTATTCACTGACGAAGATATTACAGTTGAGAATGGTATTCCATCAACAAGCAACTGGCCTGTAATCAGTGATTATGAGACTGCTAATCAGGTATTCTACGGTGGTGCTATCCAGGGTAATGGTCACACTATCAACGGTCTTCGTATCAATCAGGACCTTGCTGCATCTGGTTTCCTTTGCTGGACTAAGGGTGCTTCTGTTGATAACCTAATTTTCAGCGACGCTGTTGTTTACAACAAGGGCGGTAACTTGGGTGAGTCATATACTGGTATTGTTATCGGTCGTTGCTGGAATGGTAGCCATGTTTACAATACTCACATCAAGAACTCTTCTGTTTATGGTCATACAGAGGTTGGTGCTGTTGTAGGTCGTGTTTATCACCGTACTCAGTTGGCATCAGGCGAGTGGAAGAACGAGAAGATGGCTTATGTTGTTGACTGCTCAACTGATGAGAATACTACTGTTGAGGGTGACCATAATATCGGTGGTATTGCAGGTATGAACTATGGCTGTGTTATTGGTAACTGTGTAAGCAATGCTACAGTTATTGGTAGAACACAGGCCGGTGGTATCGTAGGTTCCCACCGTTCTTACTTCCGTTATGCTGATGGTTATCTAATTGGTTGTATTTCAACTGATAAGGCTCGTGTTAATGCAACTAACGGCTATGCAGGCGGTATTGCAGGATATACTATGCGTGATAACTCGAGCCACATTAACACCCGTGGTTGGATTATCGGTTGTACATCTTTGGCTCAGGTTAATGCTAATAATGCCGCTTCATTCATTGGTAATTGTTCCAAGAACAATGGTCCTTATGGTAACTGTATCGCTGCAAGCTATGCTGTAACTAATCTTAAAGATTTTGCTAAGGGTAGTGCTACGCCACAGATTGAGGCTGTATACAATGTAGCTAATGTATCTGAGCTTACACAGGCTGATGTTGATGATATGAACGCTGCTATTGAGGCATTCAATATATCACCAGATAATATCTATGTTAATGGTGAGAAAGGTGCAGTAATGAACAAGCGTTGGGTATTGACTGCTAACGGTCCTGTTCTTCAGTAATCTGAATAACTCTATACGAAAAACGACTCCTTCGGGGGTCGTTTTTTTTGTTGCGGGTGTTTGTTGTTTCCACTTTTTTTGTACCTTTGTCGCGGCATACGCGCTCTATCGCTGCCACCGCAAGGTGGGGGAGGAAAGTCCGAGCAACGCAGAGCACCACGCAAGTTAACGGCTTGATATCCGTGAGGGTATAGTAACGTAGAAGAGAATGACCGCCCGCAAGGGTAAGGGTGAGAAGGCGGGGTAAGAGCCCACCGCGAGGGTAGCAATACGCCTCGGCTGTGCGTCTCGTGGGTTGCAAGACCATGTATACCGACAATTAAGGGTTGCTCGTCCAATGTCGGGGGGTAGGTTGCTGGAGGCTGTGGGTGACCACAGTCGTAGATAAATGATAGAGACCTCTTCGGAGGTACAGAACTCGGCTTATAGTGTGTGCAGAAAACAATAGGTGTTCCCGTTTTGGGAACACCTATTGTTTTAATTAGTAGTGAGTAATTAGTAATTAGTAATATTAAAAAGCGTTGCTTTTTATTAGGAAAATTATTGAGATTAAGGAATGAATATCAATAACTTCTATATCCTCTAAACCCACTAATAAAAGTCGCAGACTTTTAAGATTACTAATTACTAATTTCTCATTACTAATTTAAGATTATAGTCTTGCCTTAATCCTCTTTGACTCCTCCTCGTAGCCTGGTTTGTCGAGCAAGGCAAACATATTCTTCTTGTATGCCTCAACGCCTGGCTGGTCGAATGGGTTGACACCAAGGATATAGCCGCTGATACCGCAGCCCTTCTCGAAGAAGTAGAGCAGCTGACCGATAGTGCGCTCGTCGATGCGCTCAATCTCGATAACGAGGTTTGGCACGCCACCATCCAAGTGTGCAAGGCGTACGCCAAGCTCTGCCATCTTGTTAATCTCAGATAGGCGCTTGCCAGTGAGGAAGTTAAGACCGTCGAGGTTAGCCTCATCAGACTCAACCTTAACCTCGTACTTAGAGTTCTTAACCGAGATAATGGTCTCGAACAATGTGCGCTCACCCTCCTGGATATACTGACCCATAGAGTGAAGGTCGGCAGTGAGGGTTACGCTTGCTGGGAAGATGCCCTTTAGCTCCTTACCCTCAGACTCGCCATAAAGCTGCTTCCACCACTCGGCGATATACTGCAACTTTGGCTCGTATGAACCCAAAATCTCGATCTTCTTACCCGCCTTGTATAACTCGTTACGTACGATAGCATACTGTGCCGCAGGGTTCTGCTCGATAGGTGTTGCAACACCTGTTAGGCGCTCCATGTCGCGAGCACCCTCAACAAATGCCTCTACGTCGACACCCGCAACTGCCAAAGGCAACAAGCCCACAGGCGAAAGAACTGAGTAGCGACCACCAACGTTGTCCTCGATAACAAACGTAGGGTAGCCCTCCTGTGTTGCAAGGGTTTTGAGAGCACCGCGTGCCTTGTCTGTGATAGCCACGATGCGCTCCGCAGCCTCAGCCTTGCCGTAGCGCTTCTCGATCTCTGCCTTGATAAGGCGGAAGGCGATAGCTGGCTCAGTAGTAGTACCTGACTTAGAGATTACGATAGCTGCGATAGAGTAATCCTTAACTGCATCCATCAACTCATAGGTGTAGTCCTCGGAGATATTCTCACCAGCAAATACAACCGTAGGGTTGTCGTGGCGCTTTTTGAGGCTCTCAAACGAATTTGACATAGCCTCCAATACCGCCTTAGCACCAAGATACGAGCCACCGATACCTATACATATAACTACCTCTGCACGCTCACGTAGCTTCTGAGCTACACTCTTAATCTCTCTAATCTCGTCATCTGTAATAGATGAAGGAAGGTTTACCCAACCCAAAAAATCGTTGCCCGCACCCTCACCAGAGTGTAGGAGCGCATTGGCACGTGCTGCCTCAGCCTGCATCTCTCGGGTGATGGCAACACCCGAATGTGCAGCGTTAAACTTGATTAACTCCATATGTTCTTTTATGATATTTAATGTAAAATCTGTGTGAGAGCCTGCATAGCCTCACGCGCCGAAGCACGGTTGTAGAGCACCTCCCACACCATATCTGCAATAGGCATTTCAATATTACGACGCATCGAGCTACGACGGATACACTCCGCAGCATAGTAGCCCTCGGCGACCATTGTCATCTCGTTAAGGGCGCTCTTTACCGTACAACCCTTGCCAAGTAGCGTGCCGAGACGGCGGTTACGGCTAAGTGGTGAGTAGCAGGTAACGAGCAAGTCGCCCATATAGGCTGCCGAGTTGATGTCACGATTCTCCATAGGCACAGCCTCGTCGATAAAGCTGCGCATCTCGCCCGCGCAGCATGAGATAAGCACGGCTAAGAAGTTGTCGCCAAAGCGCAAACCAACGGCAATACCTACTGCCAAGGCGTATACATTCTTCATAATGGCCGCCACCTCGACACCAAGCACATCGTTCGAGATGCTGCAACGGAAATACTCGTTGGCAAGCACACTGCGCACACTCTCTGCGGTGTTGCTATCTTCGGATGCTACGGTGAGGTATGATAGCTGACACTGTCCTACCTCCTCGGCGTGCGAAGGACCTGTTACGACTGCGAGGTTCTGCATAGGCACGTCGTAGTAGCGATTCATATGCTCCACGATAGTAAGGTAGTCACCAGGGATGATACCCTTAACTGCCGATACGACAATCTTGTTTTGCAGACTCTCGGTCAATGGCTCCAAGAACTTCTTGAAGAATGCCGATGGCATGGCAAGGATTACGATGTCGGCGTTGCGCACAACCTCGTTAATATCTGCCGAAGGTGTGAAATACTCACGATCTATATAGCACCAAGGAAGGTACTTTGGGTTGCGGCTGAGTGTTAGTAGCGACTCGCGAATATCATCATTCAATACCAACCAATCTACGTGGTGGTGGTTAATAGTAAGCGTTTTTACAATTGCTGTGGCCCAACTACCATAACCCAGTACGGCACATTTGGGACTCTTGTTTGTATCCATAAGCAAAAAATTATTCACAAAATTAGCAAAAAAAATGTGAAAACTCTTGCAAATTGTCCATATCTTTTTCCTATCTTTGCAAAGTAGTAATGTGGTGTTTTAGTCGATGGCGGGCTAAGGTGTTGTGTTACAACGAGTTTGATCCTAAATGCTTGGCGAGAACAAATTTGCATTTTTTATGCAGGTTTGTGATAGAAAATCGGGCTTTTGTGGGTCAATATGTGGTGTTGAAATAATAAATAAGAGATATATGGGAATATTTTCGCTCTATCAGGAGTTGGCAATTGACCTCGGTACAGCCAATACACTGATTATGCACAACGGTAAGGTTGTAGTTGATGAGCCATCTATCGTGGCTCTAAGTATCAAGACGGGTGACCTTATGGCTATCGGACATAAGGCACGCCTTATGGATGGTAAGACACACTCTAATATCCGCACCATTCGTCCGTTGAAGGATGGTGTTATTGCCGATTTCGAGGCTACGGAGCTTATGCTTCGCGGACTTATCAAGAAGGTAGGTGCTACACGTGGTATGTTTGCGCCATCATTGCGTATGATGATTTGTATCCCTTCGGGCTCTACAAACGTTGAGATTCGTGCCGTGCGTGACTCTGCGCAGCACGCTGGTGGTCGTGAGATCTACCTTATCTTCGAGCCTATGGCAGCAGCGCTTGGTGCTGGTCTCGATGTTGAGGCTCCTGAGGGTAACCTTATCATTGACATTGGTGGTGGTACTTCGGAGATTGCTTGTATCTCGCTCGGTGGTATCGTATGTTCAAAGTCTATCAATGTTGCAGGTGATGTATTTACAAACGATATTCAGAACTACATCCGTCAGCAGCACGGTATTCGTATCGGTGAGCGTACTGCGGAGGATATCAAGTGTGCTATCGGTGCAGCGGTGCCAGAGTTGGAGAACGAGCCTGAGGACTATATCTTCACCGGTTCGAATATGCTAACCAATCTACCACAGACCGTAACCTTGAATTACAGCGAGATTGCATACGCTCTCGATAAGTCGCTTGTTAAGCTTGACAACGCCCTTATGGAGGTGCTCGAGGAGATGCCACCAGAGTTGTACTCTGATGTTGTGAAGAATGGTATCTACCTTGCTGGTGGTGGTGCGCTTATCAAGGGTCTCGACCAGCGCCTATCGAAGAAGTCAGGCTTGCCTGTACATATCGCTGAGGATCCACTACGTGCTATTGCTCGTGGTACTTGCATCGCGCTTAAAAATATCGGCAACTTCTCATTCCTAATGGGTGGCGAGAAGTAGTCTGTTTCCGAGCATTTAGGGTAATAAATTTAATAGAGAGGCTGTCGGCATAGGGTTGTTAGACAGCCTCTTTCTAAACAAGAGAATGTATAGACTTCTTGAATTTATAAAGCGTATATATGTGCTTGTTATCTTCCTCTTTTTGGAGGGTATGGCACTCTTTACCTACGCCACAAGCACGCCATATACCGAGGCTAAGATTCTTGCGCGAACAACTGCCACGGGTGCGGCGATTAGTGGTGCGGTGTCTAACGTAGGACACTTCTTTTCGTTGGCACAGGAGAATCGCGAACTTACGGCGCGTATCGCCGAGCTAAGTGCTGATATTGTGGATGTTGAGCGTATGGAGGATAAAATGGTGATTGATAGTCTCGATCACCGTTTCAGGTATCATCCAGCGCGCGTAGTCTCGATGACAACCAACCGTCCGCAAAACCATATCATCCTCGATCGTGGTTCGCTTGATGGCATTACTAGGGATATGGGTGTTGTGACTCCTCGCAACGAGCTTGTGGGATATGTACTTTCGTGTACGGAGCACTACTCCATCGTGCAGTCGTTGCTCAATACTTCGTTCAATACGGGAGGTTGTCTTGTGGATAATGGTAATGTCTGCGTGATAAGCTGGGATGCAAAGTCGAAGTATCACGTTAATGCTATGGATCTTTCGGTCTACTCCGAGCCTCACGAGGGTATGGCTGTTGAGGTGCGCTCGGAGCGTCTGCCTGCGGGTGTTCTAATTGGTCATATCGAGGAGTTTGAGCTAAACAATACGCAGACGGCATATAGTGCAAAGATTGCTATCGCTGCCAAGATGGCAATGTTGGATAATGTGCTGATTGTGGAGAATGCCCACGCCTCGGAGCTTGATGAGCTTCGCAAAGAGGTGGTTGGCAGGTAAAACATCGTGGCTTAATGTGGACCACGTATAAGTAAAAGATAAGAAAAGAGTAAAAGAGAGATGTTTAAGAGTATACTATATTTTTGGTTGACGCTTGCGCTTCTTTTTGTCCAGATATTTATTCTTGACGAGATTTCGATGTCGTTGTGGCTGCGACCAATGATCTTTCCGCTTATAGTCCTGTTGTTGCCTATTGAGTGGCGTACGATATGGGTTATATTGGTGGCATTGATAGTGGGTGTTGTTATGGATATGGCGCTTGGAGGTGCAGGTTTATATACCTCAACCCTGCTGCCATTGGCTGTTATACGTCGCTGGATATTGTTTCTCACCACACGTCGTAGTGTTGAGGCAGGCGACCAGACATCGCTACTCTCGCGTATGCCATTGCGTCAGGTGATATTGTACGTTGGAGCTATGTTGTTGCTCTATAATGCGATGTTCTTTGTGCTGGAGTCGCTATCTGTGGTTGCGACGATGCAGCTTATAGCGACGATACTATTTAGTACGGTATTGTCGATAATCCTTGCGTGGCCAATTGTTCGACTATTCCTTAAAAAGGTAGCAAGATAATGGACAGGGGATATGTAAGATATAGAGTATTACGCATTGTAGTGCTTGCGGTAGGTGCTTTTATACTTATTCGCTTGTTTTCTATGCAGATACTATCGGATGAGTATGATGCTAAGGCTACGAATAATATCGTACGTACCGAGATAGACTATCCTATGCGTGGCGAGGTGCTGGACCGCAGGGGCGAGTATCTTGTTAAGAGTCGTGTCTGCTACGATGTTATGGTCGTGCACCGCGAGCTTCCGAAAGAGGGTTTCGACACATTGCGCCTTGCTTCGATACTTGAGGTTACGCCAGAGTATTTGCAGAAGCAGCTTACTAAGGCGCGCCAGAGTCCACGTGCCTCGATACTTGTTACGGGCTACCTTTCGCAGGAGAATAAGCTCCTTTTGGATGAGGGTAATTTCGTGGGTTTCCACACCCGCTTCCGTACCGCTCGAGAGTATCCTCGTAAGATTGGTGGTAATTTGCTTGGCTATGTAAGTGAGGTTACGCGCGAGCAGGTTGATAGATGGGACTACTACGACGTAGGTGATTATATCGGTGTTGGTGGTGTGGAGTCGGCATACGAGACATTGCTACGTGGCGAGAAGGGTATCAGCTACCGTATATATGACTCTCACGGTGCTGTGCAGGGCTCGTATAAGGATGGTTACGATGATATTCTTCCGGTCAAGGGCGCGCAGCTTACATCGACCATTGATGCCCGCTTGCAGGAGTTTGCCGAGGAGTTGATGGAGGGTAAGATTGGTGCGTTGGTGGCCATAGAGCCTGCTACGGGTGAGATTCTTGCGATGGTCTCATCGCCAAGTTATAACCCCGATTTGATGGTGGGTCGTAACCGTAATAACAACTATGCGGCGATGCTTCACAACCAGCGTCAGCCACAGTTCAACCGTGCTGTTAAGGCTAAGTATCTGCCAGGTTCTACCTTTAAGCTTGTGCAGGGACTTATCGGTTTGCAGGAGGGTGTGTTGCGCTCTTCGCAGAAGTATCCTTGCGAGATGGGCTATCGTTATGGTAAGCGTAAGATGGCGTGCCATGCTCATAACTCTCCGCTCGATTTACGCGATGCAGTAGCGCACTCGTGTAATGCCTACTTCTGCTATGTCTTCCGCGATATGATTACCAACTCGAAGTATGGCTCCGTAAAGGAGGGTGTGCGCGTATGGAACGAGTATGTATATAGCTTTGGCTTTGGTCGTCAGCTTGGTACTGACCTCTATGGCGAGGGTAAAGGCTTTGTGCCAACACCTGAGTTCTACGATAGAACCTATCCGAGTGGTTGGAACTGGGGCTCGGTGCTATCGTGTGCCATTGGTCAGGGTGAGTTGGGATGTACGCCATTGCAGATGGCGAACTTGGCGGCTATCGTAGCCAACCGTGGATACTACTATATTCCACACATTATCAAGCATATCGAGGGTCGTGATTCGATAGATAGAAAGTATTATGAGCGCCACTACACGATGGTCGACTCGATAAACTTTGTGCCTGTTGTTGAGGGTATGTGGCGCAGTGTTAACGTGGCGGGTACGTCGGGTAAGGCGCGCCTTGACGGTTGGGATGTGTGTGGTAAGACGGGTACTGCCGAGAACTCGGGAGGTGCCGACCACTCTACCTTCCTCTCGTTTGCACCGAAGGATAATCCTAAGATTGCAATCTCGGTATATGTTGAGCATGGTGGCTTCGGTGCCTCTATCGCCTTGCCTATCGCCTCGCTTATTGAGGAGCTTTATCTAACAGATACCATCCAGCGACCACAGATGGTTGAGGATGTCTTGAACTTCAGACCAAACTATACTCGTAACTACGACCTCAAACAGCAGCGTTACGACGAGAAACGTAAAAGTAAAAAGTAGAGCCTATGTTGTCCGAGTATAATAGAAATAGTCGTAGTAGCAGCCGTTCGCTCTTTGGTAATATCGATATGGTGGCATTGGGCATCTATATCGCTATTGCCATAATAGGTTTGCTATGTATAACGTCGGCTTCGTTTGAGCCAGATACAACCAACTTCTTCTCTACAAGCCACAACTACATAAAGCAGCTTATGTGGATTGGTATCTCGTGGGTTATGGCTACGGTGGTGTTGCTATTGGAGAGACGATTTTTCCATATGTTTGCCTATCCTGCCTATGCTGCGGGTATCTTGCTGTTGCTTGCGGTGTTAGCATTTGGTAAGGAGGTAAATGGTGCTAAGGCGTGGTTTGAGTTGGGTAGCGTGCGCTTGCAGCCTGTGGAGTTTGTAAAGATTGCCACGGCACTGATGATGGCGCGCGTGATGAGCGACTATGCCTTTAATATCAACCGCCTTGTTGACCTTATCAAGGTGGCAGCAATCATTCTTATACCATTTGTTATCATCGTTTTACAGAATGATACGGGTTCAGGATTGGTTTTGGGAGCATTCCTCTTTGTGCTCTATCGTGAGGGTCTGACAAAATATGTCTACTTCCCGGTGTTGTTTACGATAGTTCTGTTTGTCGCAGCGATGATGTTCTCGCCGGTGGTGATATTTGTGGTGTTGCTCATTGTCTTTGTGCTATATAGTGTGCTGCGTGTTGGCGAGGTTGCGGGTCACGTGCGCTTTATTACGGGTGTATTTTTGGTGGCTCTGCTTCTTGCGGTGCTTACACCATTGAGTGGCTATGTGGCGTTGATGATTGCTTGTGGTATCTCGGCTGTGGGCTTGGCTGTCGTGGCGTTGAAGACACGTACGATGATGCTTCTTTGGCCGATATTGATGTTTATCTACGCGATGGTCTTTGTGCCAACTACGGACTTTCTCTTCTCGAAGCTTGAGCCACACCAGAAGAATCGAATACTCACCTTTGTAGGCTTGGTCGACGACCCTAAGAATACGGGATATAACGTTAACCAGTCGCAGATTGCCATTGGTTCTGGTGGTCTGTGGGGCAAGGGCTTTATGGAGGGCACGCAGATTAAGTATGACTATGTGCCAGAGAAGCATACCGACTTTATCTTCTGCATCGTAGGCGAGGAGCAGGGTTTTGTGGGCTGTCTTGTTGTTGTGGCTCTATATATAGGTCTGATGTTGAGGCTTATGCGTATGGGAGAGCGAATAAAGGAGCCCTTTGGTAGAATATACTGCTACTCGGTAGCAGCGATATTGCTTATCCACGTAATGGTGAATATGGGTATGACCATAGGTCTGATGCCGGTGATGGGTATCCCGTTGCCACTGATGAGTTATGGCGGCTCGTCGTTCGTAGCCTTTACGCTGCTGATAATGATTGCTATACGCCTCGATGCCTCGACTTCTGAGAGCGATATTTACTCATAATATGCACTTGAAATAATGAAGAATCGAAGATTGATATTTGTTACCAACGATGATAGTTATCTTTCGAAGGGTTTTCGCGCGATGATAAATCTTGCTCGCGAGTTTGGTGATGTTGTAGCCATAGCTCCTGACCGTGTGCAGAGTGGTATGAGTCAGGCTATTACCATCAATACACCACTCTTTTTGCGTACGGTGGAGAAGAGTGAGGGTGTGGAGATATACGCCTTTTCGGGTACTCCTGTCGATTGCGCGAAGTTTGCTTTTGACCACGTCTTTGTGGATAGAAAGGTCGACTTGGTGCTCTCGGGTATTAACCACGGCTCTAATGCAGCGGTGAACGTTATGTACTCGGGTACAATGGGTGCTGCTATCGAGGGTAGCTTCTATGGCGTGCCTTCGATAGGTCTCTCGGTGGATGACCACGATCTAGATGCGGACTTTGAGGGCGCGGTGAAGTATGGTAGAGAGATTATCAGCTCGGTGCTTGATGCAGAGGATCGCCTACCACGCCCGTTGTGTTTGAATGTCAATGTTCCACGCTGCGGTGTTGAGGAGATTCAGGGCGTGCGCCTATGCCGTCAGACGCGCGGTTTCTGGCGCGAGGAGTTCTACGAGCGCGAGGATCCGCATGGTCGCAAATACTTTTGGCTTACGGGAGCATTTCAGAATGCCGAGCCTGAGGCTAAGGATAGCGACGAGTGGGCGTTGGCAAATAAGTATGTCTCGGTTGTGCCTGTGCAGGTGGATATGACCGACTACGTGCAACTTAAAAACTTGCAAGGAGTAATTAAATAGCTTATGAGGGTTGTAGAGATACTGATACTCGTCTCGATAGTGATGCAGGTGGTGGCTATTGCCATCGCGCTACACTTGGTCAATAAGACTAAGTATAAGGCGTTGTGGATATGCTGTATCATTGCTCTTGTGATGCTCTGTGTTGACCGTGTTATGCAGTTCAACATCTTCCGTGATGTTGCAGTATCGGATTTGACGCGAGCATGGGTGGGTATTTTGGTGTCGCTAAGTTTCTCTATATGTGTTGTTTGTGCTCGACTTTTAGTTGATCATGTCGACCGTATGGCAAAGCTCCGTCAGATGCTTGAAAATAGGTTTATGACGGCACTGCTAAGGACCGAGGAGCGCAGTCGTGCCTCCTTTTCGCGCGAGCTGCACGATGGCTTAGGACCGCTGCTATCCTCGTCGAAGATGTCGCTCTCGGCACTCAACCGTGCCAACCTTAGCGATGGCGAGCGAGAGATTTTGCAGAACACCTCAGCTGTTATTGACGAGGCGATACGCTCGCTACGCGAGATTTCGAATAATCTCTCGCCACATATTCTCAACGACTTTGGCTTAGTGCGTGGTATCAAGCACTTTGTGGATCGCTTGGGTACGGTGCGAGATACAAACATCGAGTTTCGAACAACGCTAAAGGAGGAGCGCTTTGACTCCAATATCGAGGTTATTTTGTATCGTGTGACGTGCGAGCTTATAAACAACTCGTTGAAGCATGCCGAGGCTTCCGAAATAACGGTTTGCCTAAGCCAAGAGCGCGATATGCTTGTTATTGACTATAGCGATAATGGCAAGGGCTTTACATATAGCGAGGAGGAGAGCAATGGTATGGGTTTGTCGAATATACGCTCGCGCATCTCGTCGCTAAATGGCAAGTTCGAGATTACAAGTGGCAAGGGTCAGGGTATGAGGGCGAAGATTGCGGTATCGCCAAGTGGTGCCAATTTGCATCTTACGCCGAGTGACCTTCGCGAGCTTCGTAGTATAGGCGATAATAATAAAAGACGAAGAAATGGAAAACAGAGAGATTAAGATAGCGCTTGTTGATGACCATACGCTCTTTCGTACAGGTTTGAAGGGTCTGCTTTCACAGCGCGAGGACTTCAAAATTGTTGCCGATGTAGGTAGTGGCAAGGAGTTCTTGAAATTGCTCCCAGAGTTGGACGTGGATGTGGTATTTATGGATATCGCTATGCCAGAGATGGATGGCGCGGAGACCACACGCGAGGCATTGAAGCTAAAACCCGATATGCGTGTTATCACGCTGTCGATGTTTGGCGACGACCACTACTACTCGCTTATGGTGCAGAGCGGTGCCTCGGGCTTTCTTTTGAAGGACTCCGATATTGAGGAAGTCTACGCCGCGGTGGATGCCGTGGTTGCGGGTGATAACTATTTTAGTGCTATATTGTACGGCTCGTTGGTGCGCAATATGAGCCGAATTGAGACATCGGTGGTCGATGATGAGGATGCCCTCTCGGAGCGCGAGATAGAGATTTTGGTTGAGGTTTGCGCAGGCCTCTCGAATCAAGAGATTGCCGACAAACTATTTATCTCGAAACGCACGGTGGATAAGCACCGCGCCAATATCCTCGAAAAGACAGGGTGCAAAAATACCGCAAACCTTGTGGTCTACGCCATTAAGAATCACTTGGTAGAGATATAAAATCTATTTAACTGAAAAGTGAAAACTGAGAACTGAAAAGTATGGTGTCTGCGACGCTATTAAAAGTGAAAAGTGAAAACTGAAAAGTGTGGTGCGCTTCGCGCGAATTATTATAAATATGCGTCGCAGACACCTTACTTTTCAATTTTCACCTTTCACCTTTCAGTTCGTTATAATCCGCGACGCTTTATTGCCCACGCCAGAGTGGTGTAGAGACCATCTACTGCGGGGCGTAGTGATGCTGGTAGGGCGTTGAGGAATTTAAGCCTAAAGAGTTGGCGTTTAGAGCGTTTGGTGTAGCCAAAGTCTCTAATCGCCTTTTTTGCATCCTCCGTGCCACCGCGTACCGACTGCGTTATAGCCTTGCCAATACCTATGCGTGCAATGTACTCGTTAAGTGTATCATCTTGCTTGGGGTTGTATAGTTCTGCGATGGTGTGTAGGCTACCCTCAGAGCGGTATATCGCTGCTGAGCGGTTGGATGCTGTGCGTGAGTAGCGTACAAGGGAGAGTGGCGAGTAGACAAATTGTGCTTTCTGCTGCGCCATCCTAAGCCAGAGCCACTGATCCTCGCCGATACGCATACCCTCAGGGAAACCATCGCATCTTAGTACCGTGCTACGACGTAGTGTTGCCGTGGATGGAATAATAGGGTAGCGACCCATAAGTGCCTCATTTGCAGGGTTGATATAACCCTCTGCTGTTGGCACAGATGCGCGTGTATGGCTGTCGCCGTTTACTATGTCGAAAGCCGTAGAGTAGGCATCGCAATCGGGGTAGTACTCCATAAGTCGGCATACCTCGGCGATGTAGTTCGAAAGCCACCAATCGTCGGCATCCAGAAGGGCAATATACTCGCCCTTAGCCTCCTCAATACCTCTGTTGCGGGCAGCGCTAACGCCTTGATTTCTCTGGCTTATATACCTTATGTTTGCCTCTGGGTGACGCTTAATAAACTCCTTTACCACGGCCTCGGAGTTATCGGTAGAGCCATCGTTGACAACGATAATTTCGCCTACCGCAAGGCTCTGCTCCACAACCGAGAGCAGGGTGCGCTCAACCTCCGCCTCTTTATTATATAAAGGTATGACAACGCTTATACTCTCCGATGCTCGGCTCTTGATGCCGCGACCAAACCACAATACCTCGGGTGCGTGGTTAAGGCGTTTATCCTCTGGCAGCCACTTCTGTATATCGCCATAGTGGCTGCGTAGGTAGACCTCCAAATTCGAGGGTGCCATAACCTCAAAATCGCCAAATCGGCGAGGTTCGAGGTTGTTAATAGCCTCCACCGAAATCATATCCTTAGGCATACGCACGATATTGTAGCGCGTAGCCGAAGTGTTGTTATAGCGTGTAAGTTCGCTATTTAATTTGTTGTATATCTGCTCTTTGGATAGCACTGTGCTTACTGCACGAATAGCCAAGCACGACAAAAAACTCTTGGGAAAGACTACGCCATTGTTGGCTTTGCCCAACCAGCGCCAGAGCCACACGCTCTTTGCCATAAAGCAGTTTATCCAGAAGCCTACGCGCCTGCGCTGACGACGGGCAAGTGCCTCGTCATCGGGGATAAGGTCGTAGGGAAAGATGTCGATATATACGCCCTCGGCGATAGGTAGCCCTACCCACTCGCTCTCCACAAAGCGAGTGCCTACCTTGCGCACCTTAGCAAAGTAGAACGGGGTGTCCTTTTCGGTAGTAAACTCCTGCAACACATATTGCTTATCAAGAAGTGCTGGTGCCTCACGTAGGAAACGCTTATAATTTTCGCGCGTCATACCGAGGTCTATATCATCGTCCCAGGGTACTATGTCATCAAAAAAGTGGCTTCCGATAGCTGTTCCGCCCTGTATAAAGTAGGGGATGCCCGCAACCTCGCATACGCGCACAACCTCGCGTAGAGTCTCTTTGAGCTCGCCGTGCAGATGTCGTAATATGTCGCTATTATATTTCATTACATATTGTGTATTAGTAGGTTGCAGCCGCGAATATCGCTACCTGCAATGCGCCCTTCGATGATGAATCCGCCATCCTCCACCACTCTACCTATATCCTGAGTCTGTATAAAGGCGCAAGACGATAGGTTGGCAAGGTCGATAATATCAATACCGCCGCGCATGCCGTTTGGAGCGTGGTCGAATGGGTCATTCACATCGCGCACTAAGACCCTCATCCAGCGTGGCGTGTAGAATAGACCTTCACCCTTAGAGTATGCCTGCGAGGTGAGCTCTGCCATACCATACTCCGAGTGTATAGCCTCCACACCAAAGCCCTCGCATAGGATTTTGTGTAGTTGGCTCTTCGATAGCTCCTCGCGTCGTCCCTTCATACCGCCCGTCTCCATGATGATGGTGTCCTTCAATTTAGGGGCATACTGCTCCGCAACGTCCCAAAGGGCATAGCTTACGCCAAGCAGAATTTTAGGCTTAGGGTCGTGCTCTATATCATGTATAAGTTGCTCGTAATTATTGAGATAGAAGCCTCCCGAGCCACACTCTTTAATCAGCGTGTCAACCATATAAACCAACGACGAGCCCTCGCGTTCAAGGTAGTTCGGAAGTAGACCGTAGATGCTCCAATTCTTTGGCTCGCCGTAGAACTCCTTAAAGGCGCGGGTAAATGCCTCGCGGTAGAGCTCCAACGATGCCATTAAGTGGCGTGAGGGCACAGTAGAGCCGGTGTTGCTTGAGGTGAAGACGATCTCTGGTGCACTCTTACCGCAATATACATCGCTACTCTTGAATAGTTCGATAGGAAGAAATGGTATATCTTCGATGCGCACAATCTGTGTAGGGTCGATAGCCATCAACTCCAAATATCTGCGGTATGGTTCGCAATGCACCGCCTGACAACGAAACAACTCCAGGGCGCAACGTGCGAATTGCTCCTCGCCCTCTATGTTAAATATGCGTTCTGCGTTAATCATAACTATACATTATTTTACAAAAATAGGCTTTTTATTCCTAAAAAACAATAGGTGTGCTCATAAGCGTGGCTAAGATGAAAATAAAGCGTTATATTTGCACCTTGAAAGGTCTCTTGTTGAGGGCTCTTTTGGAAGATGTGAAATAGAGTTAATCGGTATATAATTATGTCATTTATGAAGAGTGTAAAATTGTTGTTGGCGGCGGTTGTTGCCTTGCTTGTCGGATGTGAGACGATGTCGACTACAACAGATAATGGAGTGCCTGTGCTTTTACTTGATACTCAGCAGTTGCGTGTTAATGGCGGTGGTGGCGAGATTCCTATCTTCTATGCTGTTCAAAATGGCGTACCGGGTCTTCGTCCAACAGCAAAGTGTGGCGCGGAGTGGATTTCGGTTAAGGAGATTACAAAGGATACTATTATGCTCATTGTCGAGGAGAGTAATCTCGACGAGGAGCGCTTAGGCTTTGTGACCGTATCCTATGAGGGTATAGAGAAGTCGTTGAGGGTGACAGTTTTGCAGAATAAGCAGTTGCTCAATAAGTTCAGTTTAGAGGCGTTGGATGTAACACAGAATAGCTGCTCGATAAGATATGCCCCTAAGGTTGCGGGTGTTCAATATATGGCAAACATTATTGATTCAGAGTATTTTAAGCAGTCTGGTATTACAGATATGAGTCTCTTTATTGAGACAGAAATGGAGAGCTATCGTACCTTGGCGAACCAGAATGGTCATACGTTGCAGTCGCTGATGATGGAGGCTATATCGCCACAACTTATATATACCGAGGAGGTGGTTAGAAGCTTTAATAAGATGCGGCCGGGAGCAACATACGTGGCTTATGCCTATGGTGTCGAGTTCGATGGCGATGACTATACGGTCACTGTTCCGCTACATCAAATCTCAGTGCAGTTGCCAATGTCGCAGATGTACGATGTCACATTTAATATTTCGGCGCAGATTGCCTCAAGCGGTGTAGCAAGTGTGGCTATCTCGCCTGTGAATTGGAAAAATTATTATGCTGTAAATATTATTCCTGACACATCGCTATACTACGTTCAGGATGGTGAAAATATGAGCGAAAACACACTCAGAGCATTGGGTAACGACTTTTATAAGCGAGCACGTCAAGCCATGCAGGGGGGTATTACTGCCGAGGCCTTTCTTCGAAGTAGTTGTTATGTGGGCTCACAGATGATTAATATGTCGGTTAATGGTGGCACTAAATATATGGTTGTAGTGTTCGCTGTTGAGTCTGAGGATGGCGGAATCCCTACGATGTGCTCGATGCCAACATTGGCATATTTGTAGCGTTGTAAACGGTCTGTTTGTGGCGCGTTAGCGGTGCTTAATGTGTTGATATTTGGATAATAAGTTTGCAGAATAAATATTTTTATCTATCTTTGCAGCCCGTATCAACCTCTTATATAGGGCGGAGGCTCAATTTGTAGAGATACAAGGATTAGCATCGAGGGTGGTGCTATGGTAGAGTCGCCGCAGCGATAATGTTGAACGATAAACATTTAATTTTGTTGCAACAATGAACAAGGATCAGTTGATCAGACTCGTAAACGAGCAGATGTGGACTAAGGGTGAGAACGATGTACCTCAGTTCGGCGCAGGTGATACAATCACCGTAACTTATCGTATTGTAGAGGGTAACAAGGAGCGTTTGCAGAGCTTCCGCGGTGTAGTTATCCAGATTAAGGGTTCAGGCCGTACTAAGATGTTTACCATCCGTAAGGTATCTAATGGTGTAGGTGTAGAGCGTATCTTCCCACTTTACTCACCACACATCGACAAGATCGAGGTTAACAAGTATGGTGTTGTACGTCGTGCACGTATCTACTACTTGCGTGATCTTACAGGTAAGAAGGCTCGTATCAAGGAGCGTCGTATCGTTAAGAAGGCTGACGAGTAGTCGTTACCTGCTTAAAAGTTTGAGGTCGTCCCATGTGGATGACCTCTTTTTTGTTTTTAAGCAGATAGGGTTCGTTCTATATGTAATGCTTTTGCGAATATGCAACTATTTGCCGATACAAGTGCATAACTTTGTTATGAGGGTCGAAATGTTTGCGATATTATTTTGCTGATTGATTTTTTTTTCGTACATTTGTCTCATAATCACATTTGTTTAGCAAATAAAAATTAAAACTGTAATATATGAAACTAAAAAATTATGCCTATCGCTGCGTGGCAGTGGTTTGCGCAATCGTTGCCGTAGCCTGCGTTGACGAGGAATTTTCGTTCGACAAGGTTTCTAAGGAGATCTCAGTAATCGACGGTGAGACTATTTTGCCTCTTGGCTCTCTTGAAAAGCAGACTCTTGGTAGTTTGTTGGGTTCGGATACTGAGCTTCCAGAGGGTTTTGTTAAAAATTCTGATGGCTCGTACGTCTTTACTTACTTGCTCCCATCTGAGCCTATCACTGCTCCTAACTTTGAGCTTCCAACAGAGTTTGAAATCGGTGCAATGGAGACAAGCTTCGAGATCGATCTGCCCACATTGGATTTCTCAACCTACGGTACAAAGGTAGAAGAGTCGTTCGATCTTAATTTTAAAATTAATGAGTTCAGCACACTCATAGAGAAGTATCCGCTAGATGATAGTGGCAACCTCCCAATCAATGCAGATATGCTTAATTTTGTCATGCCAAACCCAGAGGACCGTGTATTTAGTTTTGATATAGATGAGGCGGTGGAGATCGATCCTATTGAGTTTGAGCTTCCAGAGCAGCTTAAGAATATCTCGAGCATTCTATTTGATGGAAAAGGTGTGTATGCTGAGGGTGCTCCATTGAGCATTCAGTTGGATTTGAATAGCTTTGCGGGTATTAATGCTGGAGGTCACTTTGATTTCGTTTTGAAGTCAATGGCTGAATTGGTCATCTATCGTGATGAGGTAGATAAGGACGGCAATACGGTCCAAATTCTATCAAACCCAGATGAACACGGTAATCAAAACCCAGATGCAGATGGCTACTATGTATATAACATCACAGAGGGTAATAGTGCGTTCTCTGCAGGAACTGAAAGTGTTGGCTTCTCAATCTATATTTACGCTATTAAGAATAAGGAGACTGAGGGTAGAATCGTATCTATAAACCCAAGCATGAAGTTTGATATCGACTTTGAGTTGGGTATTCAGGCTGGTACACTTTCGTTGACAAATAAGCAGATTAATATGCCTGTGGTTAATGTCTTATCGGAGTTTGCTCTTAAAGATGCGGAGGTAGTATTTGATAGCAGTGTCGATTTGGTAAACTTTGAGTTTGGTGGCGAAAGCGGTAACGAGGGCTTTAATATCCCTATCAGTTCTCTTCCAGATATGATTAAGAGTGTTGATTGCATCGACCTTACTGATGACTCTAAGTTGGTGCTATATGCAACAAACCTCGGTTGGCTTGGCGATACCGTATCTCTTGATATGGAGATGCCTGAATATATTGTTATCAAGCAGGGTGAGGGTTATACCTATGACGCTGAAAATCATTTGTTGACAACAACAATTGAGGCTATCAGCAGCGAGACAGGTCTTAATGTCCTCTTCGATAAGATTGATTTTAGCACCCTTAAGAAGGATGAGAATGGTGCTTTCTCTATTGAGCTTAATCCATCGGGTCGTGTTCACTTCACAAATGAGGATCCTGTTAGCATTACCAGCTTTATCCCAGATGGTAAGATTGAGGTGGCTGTTGGTATTAAGGATTCCTCTTTGGGCTTTGAGTCAGTAACAGCTACGCTCGACTTCTGTGAGACTATCACCCCAGACGATTTGGATCTTAGCGACCTCGCATCAGAGGAGCTCCCTATTGAGATTGGTGGCTCTGGTCTTTCACCAGTGCTTATGCTTACGCTCGACAACCCAATTACAATCGATGCAACCATCGAGGCTCAGCTTACACCATACGTAGGCGACGAGGTATTGGCGGATAAGCAGATTAGTTTCGAAAATGTAGTAATTGCAAAGGCTCGCCATGATGAGCTAACAGGTGAACTTATTCCTACAACTACAACTATTGTCTTGGCTAAGGAGTCTCAGAGAGCAAATTATCCTGCATCTGAGGGCTATGTATTTGTTGATTGCAATATTGACAACCTAATCAGCACTCCAATACCTGACAGAATCGCTATATCTGCATCGTTTAGCTTGCCAACAGATCCAATCACACTTCACTTGGGTGATCTCTCGAATTTGGAGGTTCGCTATGGCGCGTCATTTAGCTTGCCTATCGCATTCGACAACCAGCTAAGCATCTCATTCGATATGAAGGAGTCAATCTTGGATAACGGAAAGTCTCCATTTGCAGAGGTGGCAGCTATTGAGGGTATCAAGGTTGGTGACGTTGCCCTAATTGCAGAGTTTGAGACAACACTTCCGTTGGAACTTGAGGTTACAACAACTCTCTACGATAAGGCTGGTAATGAGCTTCCTACGAAGATTGGTCTTACAGAGGGTAGCAACACTATCAAGGGTTCTAAGGATGGCGATACCCCAGAGAAGAGTACGCTCCGCTTGCAGTTTGATCTTGCTGCTGAGGATGGCTCACTTGCAGAGCTTGCTGATATTGCTCAGATAGGCTTTAAGATTGAGGCACGTGGCTCGGCTGCTGATGGCGTAGTAGCTGCGTTGAAGGAGGCTCAGTATATTGCGGCCGATTTGAAACTTGAAATCGATGGCGGTATTACCGTAGATATTGATAAGTTGTAATAAGTTAATTCCTAATAAGTGATAGACTTAGTAAAGTTAGAATTTCAAAAATGAAAGTAAGTATTATGAAAAAGATAGCTATTCTATTAGTTGCAGCCTTTGCGCTTTTGGGAGTTAACACAGCTAATGCCCAGTCGCGTACCTCCTACTTTATGGAGGGCTCATACTTCCGCTCGGAGTTTAACCCAGCCCTCGTGCCTACGCGTGGCTACTTTATGATTCCTGGTGCATCGGGTCTCAACCTTAATATCGGTACCAACTTCCTTAGCTTCGATAACCTTATCTACAAGCGCGGGGATCAGTATGTTACTGCTTTGCACAAGTCTGTAACAGCAGAGGACTTGATGAAACAGTTGCCTAAAACCCTTAAAGTTAATGCTAATGTTAATGTAAACCTCTTCGGTTTGGGCTTCTACACAAAGAAGATTTTCTGGAGCGTAGGTGCTAACTTGCGTACTGATAACAACCTCTCGCTCTCACCAGACATCTTCCGCGCAATCAAGACCTTGGGTAATGGTACATTCAACCTTGGCTCTACTGCGTTTAGCTCAAACGAGTATCTCGAGGCATACGTTGGTACAGCATTCCCACTACTCGATTGGTTGACAGTTGGTGTTAAGGGTAAGCTCCTCTTTGGTTTGGCTAATGTTCAGGCAGAGTTTGATAAGTTGTATATCGACATTAACGAGAACGCTGTTACAGCTCAGTTGATGGGTACTTGGAAGGCTAATAGCCCTGTATTTGACAACCGCCCATTGGTTGCAGGTGCTAAGGAGGTAGGCTTCAACGACCTTCTCTGCGTTAACGATATGGCATATATGCAGCAGAACCTAAATAACTTCGGTGCTGCGGTAGACTTCGGTGTTGAGATGCGCTTCTTTAATAACCATCTTAAAGTGTCAGCGGCTGTTGCAGACCTTGGTATTATTAAGTGGGCAGCGACATCACATATCGGAGGTGAGGTTACAGGTGGTTTCCAGTACACTGGTGTTGAGATCGGCACTGATGGTATGACAGAGGAGGTTGTTCGCCCTCTTGATGGCTCGGATACCTTTATTAATACAGATAACCTACTTAAGAGTGGTAAGTATGAGGGTTATCCGACTCGTCTAAGCTACTCAATCAACGTAGGTGCTGAGTACAACCTCCTTAAAAATAAGATTGCATTTGGTGTGTTCTCGCAGACTAAGATGTTGAACACATCGACATATCAGGAGGTTACAGCTTCTGTGAACTTGCGCCCTACAAGTTGGCTCTCAGCAACTGTTAGCCAGACATTACATAAGGGTAGTGCCCCAGGTGTCTTTGGCGCAGCTATCAACTTCCACCCAGCGATGATTAACTTCTATTTGGGTGTCGACTTCATCGATTCGAACTATGTATCTGCGGGTAAGGTGTCAGGTATTGATCTTCTTATTCCACGTAATGCAAACTCTCTATGCCTTTATACAGGCATGTCCTTCAACTTTGGTCGTCCAAAGCACTTGAAGCCTCAGAAGAAGGATGCTGAGGGTGGCGAGCCTCGCTGGGAGTAATATTCTTAAAAAAACGGGTCGCAGTAGACCTATGTAAATAAGAGACCTGAGGTGTTCTTAACTGAACCTCAGGTCTCTTGTTATTTGCAATATGCTGGTTTGTCGTCTTGTTATGCCTTCTCTCCTCTCCTCTAAAACCTAAATCCTAAGCCATACATCATATTATGTGTATATTGCGTTGAGTTGAAGCGGTAGCCTACGAAGATAAATGATCGTGGCGAGATAAAGTGCTTCATAGAGTATTGGGTGTAGATGGGGCTATAATCGTAGCCGCTACCGAGAATATTCACGCCAAGACCTGCGCCAATGGAGAATAGCGGCGAGGTAATCTCAAAACGTAGTGATAGTCCGCACTCTGTCTGTTGAAGGAGTGGTGGGTGCTCATAGCTTACGAGCTTGCCATTTTCGTCGAACACAGCATCGTGCAGGTTGAGGCTACTATCTGTCTGTATATCGAGCGATCCACCTATGGCGAAGTGGCGATTAAGGTGGTAGAGCTCGTGAATCTGTATACCATCAAGGAAGAGAGGTCTGTCAATAACAACAAACTCGCCGTGGTCTATAAATCTGTCTGCGCGCCAGCCACCATAGATAATGAAGTCGTGGCTTAGGTGCTCCTTGAATCCTTTGTTTTCTAACTCTTCTGATGGTTGGATATATGCCCTTGCTCTTACTCGCTCGCCATGGTCGTTGAAGTGGCGGGTAACACCCACGCGCACACCAAAGAGGTTTGCTCCGCTATTAGAGAATGAGGTGTCTCCACTCGAGAAGTGTGTAAAGTCTGGCGTGAGACTAAACTCCCATTTTGGCGATATATGCCAGCTTACGGGTAGCGCCACGTTAATCATAATATTCCACTTCGAGTTCATTGCCTCGTTAGGAGTCCAGTGCCACGATAGACCGAAGTTCCACTCGTAGCCGAGAGTGATATCATTGCGGTCTGCGATGTGGGCACCTTGCAGGATATAGAGCGCTATAGGCTGTCCTGTGACCTCGGGGTGAAAGAATGAGTATGCGCCAACGCCTATACCCTGGTAAACTGTAGGAAAGCGTTTTCCTATCTCGCTCTTGTCGTTAAACGAGAAGGCGTAGCGCAGATGCAGCGATGCCGCACTATTTATCGGGTCATCGCCTCTAAGTGCGTAGTGTGACACGATATTGTAGGCAGGGCGTAACTCCACCGAGAAGCGATGAGATATAGAGTCACACCTCGTGGTGGTGGCAGCCTCTGCGCTACCACTACCCAAAAGTGTGAGTGCTATGATGCTTATAAGGAGTGATGCTATTTTGCAAGCCATACGCGGATATTCTCTGCTACACACTCGATAAGTCTATCTATTGCCTCGGCAGCAGACCAAGCGTTGTGTGGCGAGGCAAGCAGACGATACTTATCCTTGATATTATATAGTGGCGACTCACGTAGAGGCTCTACGGAGAATACATCGAGCGCTGCGGCTGCAATAGTGCCGTTGTCCAAGGCCTCGGCAAGGGCTGCCTCGTCGATAATACCGCCACGTGCCACGTTGATGATGAGTGCCGATGGCTTCATAAGTTGTAGCTCGTTGCAACCGATAAGACCGCGTGTGCGCTCGTTTAGTGGCGAGTGTACAGAGACTATATCGCTCCACTTCAAAAGCTCCTCAAGCTCCATTGCTGGGTACTGCTCCTCGCGCTTTACGCCCGATGTCGAGTAGTAGCGTACCTCGCAACCAAATGCCGATGCAAGGCGTGCTACCTCGCGACCGATGTTGCCCATACCTACGATACCCCACTTCTTACCGCTAATCTGGAAGGTGTGGCGGTCGTAGCAGAAGGCGCGGTCGGCCTTAGAGTAGCGACCATCGTGGAAATACTCGTTGAAATAGACCACATTTCGCGCAAGGGCAAGGGCAGATGTTATGGTTGTCTCGGCTACAGAAATGGTAGAGTATCCCACGGCATTCTTAACCTCGATGCCGAGCTCTTTTGCTGCCTCCAAGTCGACGTTGTTCATACCTGTTGCAGCGATGCAAATAAGCTTCAAATCAGGTAGTTGGCGCATCGCCTCGCCGTCGATAACGACCTTGTTTGTAATAGCAATATCAGCTCCTTGAAGACGCTCTACGACCTCCTCCTTTTTACTATTCTCGTATGCTACATACTCGCCCTGCGAGGTGATCTTATCAAGGCTGCGACCAGCAATGCTATACTCGTCCAAAAAGACTATTTTCTTCATATCTATTCAGTTTAGTTATTGTTAAATTCTCCAATCAAATCTCTTATTACCACCGAGGCGCAACCTATGCCAAAGAGGGCGGGGATGTAGGATATAGTCCCCACATTCGACTTCTTGTTCTGCTCCTCGCATAGTATCATCGCACCCTCGCGCACAGGCTCTGGCGAGAACACCGCCCAGAAACCGCGCTTGATGCCTATTTTATGCAGACGCTTGCGGAGCATATGCGCCAAAGGACAGTGGTGCGTTTTGGCAATATCCTTAATCTCCATTAGCGTTGGGTCGGTCTTAGCACCTGCACCCATCGAGCTTACCAAAGGTATGCCTCTGTCGAGTGCGCCCTTTATAAGTGCGAGCTTGGGTGATAGGGTATCTATGGCATCTACAACATAGTCAAATTTGTCGCTATCGAGGAGCGCGTCAGTCTCGTCATCCTTGATAAAGCGGTTGACAATGTGCAGGTTAAGTTCTGGGTTTATATCTCTAAGACGCTCGGCAAGGATGTCGCACTTTTCGCGCCCTATGGTCGAATGGAGTGCCACGAGTTGGCGGTTGATATTGCTCTCCGATACCTTGTCGGCATCGGCAATGGTCATACGACCTACGCCCGAGCGAACAATCATCTCGGCAGCATATGCCCCTACGCCACCTACGCCTACGACTAAGACGTTGGCATTTTTGAGTGTGCTTAATTTCTCCTCTCCAAGTAGTAGCTCTGTTCTTTCAAGCCAATTTGTCATCTATGGAACAATTTTTTATAGTTCTTCTCAATCTCTTTTTTAAGCTCCTCTACGCCTATCTGCTTAATCTGCGCCACCCGGCTATATATCTCCTCTATCGCTACCGAGGTGTTGTCGTCCGTCTCGCAAAATAGTTGACTTAAAGGGGTTATCCTCAACGCCTCGATGCTCTTTGGTGAGCGTAACGAGCGCTCTCCAAATGATAGGTAGTAACCTCGTTTTAGGCACTCCATAGCTTGCTCCTTTGAACCTATAAAGCCGTGAAATACAACGCCTTTAACAGCCTTAAAGTCACTTAGTATCTTAAGCGTATCCTCCAACGCCCGCACTGTATGTAATACCACGGGTTTACCAAGTTGTCTTGCACGCTCTAAGTGCTTATGGAATAGCGCTTTTTGGCTATCTCTATCCACCTCACACACGTAGTCCAACCCCGTTTCGCCAACTATGTCGCACTGCGAAAAGTCGGGCAACTCTGTGACCCTCTCTGCCTGCCACGGATGTATGCCCGCCATGGTTGGCGAGAGAACATCCTCTCGCGGATTGTGCGTGTGAATATCGATATACTTTGTCATTTGACTACAAATTTACTATTTTTTTTAGAATTAATCATTCTTCTAAATATTTTCTACCTCAGCGCTCCTATTTGTCCTGTTACTATTTGGATGTCTCTTTAATTTTTCCTATATTTGTAGAACCTTAATTTGTCTGTTTATGTACATTGTAAAATATATTCTTGCAGTGCTCTGTTTGGTGGTGGTTGGTTGTAGCACGTCGTCCGAGACCATTGCTCTTATTGAGGAGTCGGAACGCATTGTTGCCGACCATCCCGATTCGGCACTACGACTTATCGAAAGTGTCGACAAATCTCGTATCCGTGGTAGAAAAGATATGGCACGCTATTGTCTTGTATATAGCGAGGCGTTGTACCACAATCAAATCGACTCCGACTGCGATAGCCTTACGCGCCCGCTTTTCGATTATTACTACGAAAGTGCCCGCCACGAAGAGCGTGCCAGGGCTATGTATCAGCATGGTAGGGTTATGTATAATTGTGGTAGAAATGCTGAGGCGATGTATGCACTATTAGAGGCGGAAAAATCACTCCAATTTTATGAAGATCCTCGTTTAATGGGATTGGTATATCTTATTATTGGAAATATATACGGTTCAGAGTGCCTATTTCACTATTCATTGGAAGTATATGAAAAGTCGTATAAGTTATTTGATGAAATAGGATTGGAGTATCACGCTCTATTTGCATTGCATAATGTTGCAGAGAGTTTGTATAGCTTAAAAGAGTATGATAAAGCCCAACAATTGCTTGATGAAGTAGTTAGGGAGTCTTATGCGCAAGGTTATTCAGAACTTTTAAGTTTTGCATTATATTCGCTATGTGATATATATTTATACACTGATAGACCGTCTGAATTGGGCGATATCTTACCTCAATTTGATAAGTGTCAATCTCCGATTCTATACCCTTTAAGTTTTAACTATTATTGTGCAATTTATCAGGCTTATTTGGGAAATAGATCAGAAGTGCTTAGGTATATGAGTTTAGCTGATAGCTACCCCAATATTGAGGAGACAAGTGTTGAACAATTAAAGTATTATCTATTTAATTATATTGGTGAGGATAGTCAAGCGCTATATTGGTTGTCGCAATATATGGCGCAACAAGAGGGTTTAATGCTTGAAATATTGAGTCTTCCAGTGTTAAATACACAACTTGAATTGCTTCGCCAAGACAATCAGATTGCAGATGAACGTGCTAAAAGTCTTCGAGTTAAATATGTAGGACTTATCTTATTGTCGCTTTTAGTTGTTGTCATAATTGTTGTATATGAGAATTATAAGATTATAAAGCAAAAACATGAGATAGAGCAGTATGTGTCAATAGTAAATGAGTTGCGACTTACCCAGGCGAATGATGTGTCACATAGTCGGTCTAACAAGACATGGTCTGTGTATGGTTCAAGACTAAATGAGATTAATACATTGTTTGAAACATATTATGAGCATGGTAATACATCGCGTGAGGTAACTAAAATAGTTGAAAAAGTAAAGTGTATTGTAGAACAGGTTAAGCATGATGAGGTAGCTATCTCTCAACTTGAACAGATGGTGAATATGTCGCACAATAATATCATTGCTGATATAAAAGTATGCACTACGAAGTTAAATGAGAAAGAGATTCGTTATATAATATATTTGTTATCTGGTTTTTCTAATCGTTCAATATGTTTACTACTTGACATGGATGGCGCGGCTGTGTCTCGCCTTAAATATAGGACCAAAAATAAGATGTTGGAGTGTGGTTTAAATGAATTAGTTGATCAGATATTTGCTGCGAGATGACGTATGTTTCAGATTATTAGGTGATTAACATGAATCAATACTTTGTAATTGTTGTAACTATCTGATAATCAGCGCATGGAGATTTTATAAATCTCCCATGAATTAATGTCTTGTAAATCAATGATATACGAATAGAGAGGGGAGATTATTCTTCCCTCTATTTCATTATTATATGTAGATTATGCAGTAAATTTGCAAAACATAAAACTAAAAACCTACATTAATTATGAGAAAAACTGTGTTGTCGTTTTTTGCAGCGATTCTATCACTTGTAAGTGTAGATGCTCAAGTGCTAAATTTGAATGTGAATCCAGAGTTGGTTATTACAATCAAACCATTGAAACCTAAGAAACCATATAATCCATTCTCTCTTGTTGCCTCTGATGTCGAGGCGTACTACAGCAATGAGGCTCTTACACTTATTTTTAATAATGATTTGGGTGATGCAGATATTGTGGTTACAAATCTAACTACTGGTGATATGTGGACTGATAGTGTATCTGGTGTATGCACATCAACAATTATTCTTTCTGGAGATGAGGGCTATTATCAGATAGCAATCTATTCTGATGATGGTGATTACTCGGGAGAGTTTACGCTCTAAGATATTCTAATAGAATATTTATCGTTATATTTAGACTGTTTGTTAAACCATACTTCCACAAAGCCTATTCAACAAGCAACAGTCAGGTCGTGCTATGCGCGGACTTGATAGGTTTGTTGAAGGTTGTGGAAGACTTGGTTTAGCCAATTAAGTCTCGCGCATTGTTTTAAGAATTTTGATAAAATAATGCGAAGATGAAGAAAATAATTAAAGAACCCCCCACGCACACATTTGTGCCTGGTGAGTTATACCTATTCCACTCTACAAACAGGGAATGCCCAACAAGTGGAAGTTTATGGGGTGTGTATGATAGGGAAGAGGATGGCGTGGTCTATTTGGAGAGCTCAACTCTTGATATGCGTTTGTTTGAGATATGGCATCCTCTGCCCAATAGATATTGTTATTCACGACTTGCCACCCGAGCCGAGCTTCGTGATTATATGTATATACTTGGTAGAATTGAGGCGGCAGGTTTTTGATATAATTCGAAATTAGAAAGGAGAGTGTTTTCATATGTACTGATTAGTACACAAAACTATGCAAACCGCAAAAGGGAAAAGAATGTTTACGATAAAGAAATGATTTAATAGTATTATGAAAAAGATATTTATAGGACTTTCACTTGCACTTCTGTCATTGTCTTGTGCGAGAGAGGATTGTATTTCATTAAGTAATAATAGAGAAAATGATAAGCCATCAACATTTGTAACGCCAGAAATGGCAATAGCGGAGGTGGAGAATTTTCTGAAAGATGTGTCTGTTGAAAGTCGAGCATATGTAGGTAAAACTATCTCAAATATCTATGCAACTCGCGATATTGAAAGCACTAGATCTGGCGATACACAAGATGTAGAGCCGTTTGTGTATGTTGTAAACTTTGATAATAATCAAGGATATGCACTTGTGTCAGGAGATACAAGAATGCAACCAATTCTTGCTGTTGTTGACAAAGGTTCTCTTGCACAAGGTGCTGTGATAGATGATCCAGGTATGATTATGATGCTCTCAAATATCGAAACAGATTATAGAATGGCATTAGGTTTATCTGTTGAAGATATAGATGGAAATATAGTTACCCCGATTGGTACAGCAGAAGACGGTACTTATGTCTATCCAGGTATGAATGTAGAGGAAATAGAGCAAACTCGTAGTACGAATACAACTTATGAGTATGGTGACTGGGATGAATATATTTATAGAGGCACTATACTAGATTGCCATTGGGGACAAAGCCCACCGCCATTTAATCTACTTACATTTGATTCCAGCGGGCAGAGGGCTCCAGCTGGATGTGTCCCAGTCGCTGTGGCACAGATTATGTATTTCTGGGGACATAATTATACATATGATGGTTATTACTTTGATTGGGATATTATGAGAGATAGTAGCGCGTTATATGACAGTACATCGCAAACATATCAAATGGTTGCGGAGTTAATGTATAAACTTGGTTTGTCTGAAAATCTTAATGTAGATTATGATGTAAACGGCAGTGGTGCTAAGGATTCCAATGTTCCGCGTACATTTGAGAATTTTGGTTATACAAGTGGTGGAAGTATCGAATCATATAATTTGGATGATATATACAATGTGATAATCACTCGTCCAGTCTATGTTAGTGGTTCTGCAATAAAGAAAGTGACAAAGAAGATTATTTTAGGCATCACAATTAGCACTACAACATCTTATAGTAAGGGTCATGCGTGGGTAATTGACCAGGTGTTGACGAGGGGTCGTGACAAATATACGTATGTTGATGGCATAAAGCAACCAGGTGAGATTAAAGAGTATGAAAAGCTTGTTCATTGTAATTTCGGTTGGAATGGATATTGTGATGGCTTCTATTATAGCAAAAAATTCGATACAAATGTTGGTCCGGAAACGAGGAAAACAACAACGACAACAAGTGGAAAGGAATATTATTATCAATATAATTTAAAGATGAACACAGATATTTACTTGTAACAAAATCAATCGTTTGCATACGAATTGTGTGTTGCAATATACTTGCGATAACGCTGTGTTTATTAACTAATTTATGGCAGAATATTATGGGAAGAAGATTAAGTATCTTAGTATGTCTATTAACCTTGTTGGGATGCAATGAGGTGATAGAAGAATCTTTGGGAGGAGGGGTCTTCTCAAATCATTATATTAGCTCGTTCGCTGATGCGAGTAGTTTTAATATGGTGCAGTGTGACGGTGATGTGATTAAAATATTTGCAGCGCCAGAGGATATTTTTAGGGGTGATAGGTATGAAGCATTGTGTTATAAATATCGTGATACATCATACGATAGAATGGTGCCACAAGACCCAACACTTACTGCATGTTTTGCCAATGAATTCAACTCGATAGAGATTACAAGTTCGGCAGACTTCGGAGATATCAAGGCAGGAGAGTCGCTTGCTGCTATTGTTATGTTTAGGGGTGCTACGGCTAAAACATATATAGAACATGGATATAGATTCCCTGATAATGAGGACTATAGACTTGCGTGCGATGATCTAAAAGCTGAAATAGGAGATGATAATATTGATTTTAGTACATTGTGTAATGGTTTCTATCCTATTTCTAAGCGCGTGTCAGAATTGACCTCTGAGGATTTGACATTATTGTCTTGTAATTTTATGTCGATAAGATTTCTTGAAGTCCCAGAAATCAAGGAGCATACATTGACGATGACTTTCCGTACAAAAGATAAAGAGGTAAGTAGTCAGATTGATGTGCGATTTCCATAGTTTCGCATCTCCTAATTGTGCTATGACTTATTCTGGTACTAATTAAGCTTTAAAACCCCGTATTGTAGTTATAACTACAGTAACGGGGTTTTACACTTATTACAAGTCTCAATTACATAAATGTCGCACTGCGAAAAGTCGGGCAACTCTGTGACCCTCTCTGCTTGCCACGGATGTATGCCCGCCATGGTTGGCGAGAGCACATCTGCTCGTGGATTGTGCGTGTGTATATCAATATACTTTGTCATCGGAGTACAAATTTACTAAATTTTTTCGTAACTACGATTACTCTCACGATTTTAAGCAAAATCTTGCTATACGAAAGTGCGTGCCCTTTTGCTTGAAACAAAATCTTTGTAAGTCTTTCTTGCTTAAATATTGTATCTTCTATATTTGTGTAATATGCTGTAAATCAGTGTTATACAAATAAATTACGGGGGGGGTAATTTGTCTAATGAATATTTGGAGAAGTGAATATAATATTGTAACTTTGCAAGTGACAGTGTGTTACTAACCCTTAAGTGGTACTATTATGAGAAAGGCTTTGTTAGTTTTGCTGTTTGCTATGTCCCTATTGCCTGGTAGTGCGGATGCTCAGAATAGGGAGCGCGGCTATAGTGATGTTGGGTATTGGGGTAATGTCGAGCTCCTTGGAGGTGCGCTGTTTCCAGGAGGGGAGGTTGGCGTTAGTACAACTCACGGATGTCATCTCGGCAATGGTGTGTCAATGGGTCTTGGTGCGGGTTTCTATTGCGACTTGAAAGCTGTTCATCATCTTATATCTGTTCCATACGAGTAACACAATGTTGATAAATGCAGAATACAATCTTACAGAGAATAATATTAACCTAATGTTTAATCTATATGAAAACTTGTAAACTATTAATAGCGCTTGTCGCTATCTTGGGTTTTGTTTCGTGTGGTAAATTCCCACTTGTTGATTCGATATGGATGGTTTATATTCGTTTCATAAATAATACAGATCATCATATCGCTATAACACAATTGAGCACTATCGACTATAATGATTTAGAAATTTTACCAGGAGGGTCGGTCGATAAACTGCGTCACGAAGAGTGGTATAGCGGATTTATAACAAACCTTTCGGATGAAGAGCGCGAAGAGGGGCTTCTTCACGCGATACCAACTACACTCACGGTGGTATGGGATGGTGAATATAGTATTACCTATGATAGAAATAATCATTCTGATAAATTGTTAGTGCCTGAACGATATACATATCTAAAATCCGTAAGTGCAAATGGCTGCTTTTACTATGGTTACACCTTCACTGAGGAGGACTATGAGTACGCCAAGGCTAATGGCGTGAAGATAGAACCTATTGTGGAGTAATTGCATAATCGGGGCGAATATAAGTAGTGTTATGTTTTGTAGCACCACTTTGTCAATATATATTTGCATTATTATAACCTTAATATCTCGTGAATATGAAAACTTGTAAAATTATCTATTTGATTCTTGCCTTGGTGGGTTTTGTGTCGTGTGATGTTGAGGCGCATGTTTGGGTTGATGTTATGTACACCAATGATACTGAGCATCATATAGGAGTCTGTTTAAATAAATCCACCGATGTGATGGAGATTTTGCCAGATCAAACATCTCTTATTATTAGTAATGAGGTTTTATATGCGTATTATGATAATGGTTTTAATCAAAAACCATTTTATACTGATGAATTTCGTAGGCGTGTGTTGACACAATCGTTACCTCGTATTGTGACTGTTGTTTGGGATGGTGAATATGCTATCACTTATAGTTATGATACGAATTCATCTGAACGAATATTAACAGCTGAGGGATATAAATTGATTAAACCTGTGAATCGCGGTTGCCTGCGTTATAGTTACACCTTCACCGAGGAGGATTATGAGTACGCCAAGGCTAATGGTGTGAAGTTGGACGGCTCGGATGAGAAGTGATCAGAGGACTATTAGACGAAACCTGTGTGTTATAGTGTGTTGTTTGCTAACACGCTGTAAATCAGTGTGGTAATTTGTGGGGGGGGGATTTGTCTAATGAATATTTGGAGAAGTGAATATAATATTGTAACTTTGTATTTAGTCTTAGAAATAACCTTTAATGAAATATAGGGTTAATCCCCTCAATCAATGAAATAATAATAAGTTATGAGAAAACTATTTGTAATTGGTTTCATTGCGTTGTTTATGCTTACTGCTTGTGATCCTATTGAGCATGAGACAAAATACGTTGCACGCTGGTATGTGAAAAACACATCGGATGTCTCATTGAAAATATGTCATCCTAAAATGGTTAGATATACTCCTGTATATTCGATAGAACCCCAAATAATAGAGCCTGGCGATTCTATCCTTGTATATGGTGCTACTCGGACGTGGGCAGATAATGAAATTCCTCTTTTTGAAGAATTTCATGAAGTAAAAGAGGTTACTCTTTATGATATTGAAGATAATGCGTTGCAAGGGTGGCGTGTTGACAATGCACTGGTTGATGAATATAGCATATTTAATGAACAAAATTGGAGTTTTTACCAATTACATTATCCTGAGTACTTAGAATACTATTCATTCAATAATATAGAATCTATGTTGGTATGGGTCTTTGAGGTAAATTACAATAATACACATTAGTATCAAAGACTGTGAATATAAGTATTTGCCTATTTTATCTGGAAAGTTGGATATAAAAGTTTAACTTTGTGGTAACAAAACTAATCGCTTGATTTGGCTTTATCGTTATACTGTAAATTTAAACTATTATGGGTAAAAGACTTATTATTTGTATTGTTGCATTGTTTGCTATTTGTTATAGCGCAGATGCACAAAGTAGGGAGTATAGCTATAGCGATGTGGGGTATTGGGGGAATGTGGAGATCTTAGGAGGTGCATTATTCCCTGGAGGGGAGATAGGAGCTAGTACAACTCACGGATGTCATCTCGGCAAGGGTGTGTCAATGGGTCTGGGTGCGGGTTTCTATTGCGACTTGAAAGCTGTTCATCATCTTATATCTGTTCCATTCTTTATGGAGGCTAAATACTCGTTGCTTGATAGCTCAAAGTCGCCATATATATCATTAAGAACGAGTTTTAGTATTACGGACAAGCTATCTACAGGAGCATATATATCGCCATCTATCGGTGTCAACATCAATCGATTCTCATTTTTTATACGCTATGGAATGAATCTATATCCTACAGATGTGAAGCTTTACATTCCAAGTGTAGATGATGACTTACTCGAAGGAGATACTAATGCGATTGCACTTGTACAGACTCTATCTGTAGGTGTTGCGCTGAACTTTTAGGGCTATTTAGTAGTAATTATGGTGGGATGTATTACTGATGCTAATAATCAATCTTAAAACTATATGATTATGAAACGATTACTTATTTTGGTGGTTGCGCTATGTGTTTCAACGGTGGCTATGGCGCAGAAGAGTGATTCTTATTTCTCTCTATCGGGTGTTGCAAAGTCGGGTGGTGTGAATCTAATGGACTTTGATGATGAGTTTGCATTTAGCGATATTGAGCTTGTATATGGCTACCACTTTAACGATAAGTGGTCATTGCACGTCCCATTCACTGGAAGTCAGGCGATGAATACTAAGCTCAAGACATACAGCGAAATGTTCTATTTGGGTCTTGGAGGCGAGTATAAGTTTCATAAGGGTAAGGTGTCGGAGTTTTCGGTGGTTGCCAACATACAATCGACCCTAGGTAAGAACGACTGGCAAGGTGCTATGGCATACGATCTCTGTCTAAAAGATACGTTCGAGAATGTGCAGGTGGCTGTGGGTGTAAGATATCTTGATGCACAAAAGTCTTTTATACCTAATAGACTCTGCCTATATGCATCGTTTGGCTTCACTCTCGATTTAAGATAAGAGCCAATAACCGCTCATAATATAGGGGTTGTTCACGCGTGTGGGCAACCCTTTTTGTGTGGAGAGATACCCAATTGTTAACCCTGCCAGGTGGGCAATTATCGTATGCAAGAGTAGATATTTATGAAAATGATTGGTCGTTTCGAAAAAAAGTCGTATCTTCGTGCGCATTTTAATGTATATAGGGGTATTGTAATTGGTTTACAGAACTTTAAGATACACAAAATAAACTATTAAATTTTCTAACAAACAGTTTTTATGTCGAAAAACATTAAATTATGTAAAGGTCTCGACATCAAGCTTGTAGGCAAGGCTGAGGCAAAGGTGGAGAATGCTCCATTGGCTAAGTCGTATGCTGTTAGTCCGCTTGATTATGAGAACGTTACACCTAAGCTGTTGGTTAAGGTTGGCGACAAGGTCGAGGCAGGAACTGCGTTGTTCTTCGATAAGAACAACCCACGTATTCTCTTTACCTCACCTGTAAGCGGTGTTGTTTCTGCAATCAACCGCGGTGAGAAGCGCAAGCTTCTTAACGTTGCTATCGAGCCTGACCAGACACAGGTGGCTAAGGAGCTTAAGGTGGTAGATGCTACTAAGGCTAATCGTTCTGAGGTTGTCGAGATGCTTCTTGAGTCGGGTCTATGGACTCGCATCGTAGAGCGTCCTTATGGTGTAATCGCTAACCCAGATGCTACGCCTAAGGCAATCTTCGTATCAGCGTTCGACTCTGC
>JAZOSJ010000017.1:0-9481 GCA_045657045.1 Alistipes sp. | reverse complement strand
AGGTACATAGCCACAATCTCCTCCTTGGTGTAGTTGTATTCGAGCTGTGTGGCGATAACGTACTCCTGTGCCTTAGCTGCTAACGTACCTGCATTGCCTTGAAGTCCCTCCTTATGGCGGCGCGTTTTGTATAGGTTCTTTGCCAATTGTTGGGTGATGGTGCTACCGCCACCCTGACCCGACTGACCGAGGATTACGGTCTTTATGCCAGCACGTGCAGTGCCTATAAAGTCGATACCTGCGTGGTCGAAGAAGCGGACATCCTCCGTAGCGAGGAGTGCTGCAACGATGGTAGGTAGCTTATGACCATCTATCTCGAGCCACCTGCTCTGGTCTGCGGAGAAGAGCTCCTCGTAGGAGAGGTAGGTGCGATTCTCGATAAAGTATGTACCTATAATCTCACCATCCTCGGAGTATATCTGCGTTGCGAGGTTGGTCTTAGGGTTTTCCAGCTCGTCGAAGGTAGGCATAGGGCCTAAGATTTCGCTCTTAGCCAACATAAAGAGTCCTGCTACGGCGATAATGCCCACCGCCATAAGCGACCATAACGCAATGATTACGATGCGGCGTAGCGATACTCTCTTATTTTTGGTTACTCCCTTGTTTTTCATAGAGTTTTGGTTTGTTAGTTGTTAGAATGGTAGTCCTACGCTAAACGAGTAGAAGTATTTGTCACCACGGTATGGATTAAGTGCCATACGTCTATATAACGAGAACTTTGCCGATATTGTTGCAGCCTCAGGCATCGCGATGATGTTGAAGTCGAAGCCGAAGTCGAGACCATAAGAGCCGATATGGTAGCGCTCAGTGATGATGTCGCCCGTCACGGGGTGGAACAGAGGGTTGTAGAACGAGGCAGCATCAAGACCTGCGTTGAGGCGTATGCGCTTGAAGTATATCAAACCACGGATACCCATCTCAGGGTAGCAGACAGGAAGCTGATAGTTGAGCGATGTAGCCACATAGTGCTTGTTCTCAATCTCGTTCGACGAGAAGCCGCGAGGTAGCAGGCGTGTAGAGCTAAACGAGAGGTTCGAAAGCACATACTTCGAATGGAAGCCACCAAAGGAGTTCTGGTAGCTCGCCTCGAATGAGAAGGAGTGGTGCGGAGCAAAGCCGCGGGTATAGACCTTACCATAGCCCACCACAAGGTGCCCCATATCGTCGCTCGAAGGGTTGAGCGTATAGCTTCCCTGCGCCACAAAGCCGTATGGAGGCAGGAAGTCGCGGTGTGCCTGACGCACATAGTCCTGGAAGGTGACGGCACACGTTAGCTGGCGCACACCCTTCGAGTAGCCGAGCTTCTCGAAGTTTGAAATCTTGCCATTCTCGTAGTGTATCTTACCCACGTTTACCTTCATACCATTGGAGATGTTCCAGACGGTGGATATGGCGAGCTGGCGGGTATGGTAGCCGCGTTGTAGCAGGATAGGTAGCGTAGCACCCAGCGATGCGGAGTAGTAGCGTGAGAGCTTAGGGATGTCGGGGAAGACAATCTGTTGCGTAGCAGGGTCGTAGTAATAGATGGTGTGGAGTGTCTGACGACCACCATAAACACCACGCACCCAGAGGTTTAAGCCTAAACCGTAGTAGCGGATAAGACCCTTCCATACAGAGCCCTCTTCCTGATTCCAGCCGTAGGTGAGGAAGCCTTCGGTTGTAGAGAGGATGTTCTGCGACATAATCGTACCACCGAGGTTAAAGGCTATTGCCTTCTCCTCGATGATATTGTATGGGTCGTAGGATAGTGGAGCCCAGCTATGGATGTTGAACATATGTCCGAACTTATTGAAACGCTTGGGCGGTGTCTGCGCCATAATCGCGGTGCTATCTGCGGGGGTGAAGCGCACGGTGTCGAGGTTGACAACATTCCACTCTCTGCCCTCTGGAAGCAATATCTTCGGTGGGGCTGAGCGGTATGAAACCTCTCGCCTATTGTCGATGTCCTGCATCACGGGGAGGTAGCCGCGTCTGTCGTAGGAGGTGGCTACAACGCGCTTCTGGTCATACGGCATAGGGTTGAACGAGCCGTAGCGCGACTGCGAGATACGATACTCCTTTTGTTCGGCAAGGTCGTAGTAGTGAAGTTCGTCGAGACCCGATGAAATCGAGCCAAAGTAGAGCTTGCCATCCTTGGCGCGTAGGTCGCTAAGGGTAGAATAAGATGGGCGTGTAACCCTCTCAGTGCCACCACGTACCACACGTGCGATATGCATACCATCATCGTCGGTGATGATGATATATAGTCCCTCGGTCTTGTCATCCCACGCCATACCGTGAATCTCGCTACCACAAGGGAGCGGGGTGCGCTCGTTGAGCGTAGTCGAGCCATTAGCCACTACGGTATATATGCCATCTGGGGTGTACTCCACCCACGCGAGGCTATGACCCTCAGTGGGGGTAGGGTAGAGCACATTGTTGTGCTCGGCATAGTAGCGTGGTCGCTCCTCGCTAAGGTCCATATAGCAGAGCACCGAGTTTACCTCGTGGTCGAACAGTGGGCTTCGGCGGTACTCGGTCCACCACAAGCGCCCTATACGGCTAAGGGCTGGGCGCGTTGATACATTGCCTGTGTAGGCGATATGGCTCTCCACGCCTATGCTATCCAAGCGTACAAAGGCTGTGGGGCGGTCGAGGTCCTCTTTGAGTAGGATGATGTCGCCATCGTAGGTGACCTGAGGATGCGAATATATCGTATGCGATGTTGGCTCAGGGATGGGTATATGGGTTGTAGTCTGCTTCGTAGGCAGCTTATTCCAATGGCTGGCGAGGGTGTGGAAGGTGTCGTAGAAGAGCTTAGTCTCCGAGAGGGCTATGACCTCGTTCATACTCCATGACGTGGAGATAACCATATAGGGTCGGCGTGAGGTGAGCTCCGCTATACCATCGCCAAGGACACGCCCCGTAAGGTTGTAGGCGTGGCGCGAGAGAAGGTAGCCGAGCTGATAGTGGTCGGGGATATAGTCCTTGTAAGAGCCGCAGAACCACTTGTCGATATTTTTGAAGGCATCGCCCACATCGTCGTAGGCGCGGTAGGGGAGGGTAAAGGATGGCTGCATACCGCGTCCAAAGGTTGTCATCTCGGTCTCGGTCATAACGCAGTCGCCCTCCATCATCCATAGCGGCATCACGAGTAGACTTATGGTCGAGCTCTGCTGACCAATAAGGTAGCTTAACGCCTTGAACACACCGCGGTTGAGGTTGTTGTACTGCACCGCGTGGCGGTATTCGTGGGCTATAAGCTGCTTTACCCACGGCGTAGCAAAGGAGTTGACACTCGGCGTTGCGAGGAACTCCACACGTCGGGGCATCCACATTACCAGACCGTTGGAGTTGAAGTTCTCGGGGTGCACAACAAAGGGTATCGACATGGCAGGATAGCGGTAGCCATAGCTAATATCATCCTTTACCGTGCCGAGGTAGTACATCATTCGTGAGGCTACATCCGTCGCTGTGGTGGGATATACCACACGGTAGCTCTCGGTCTTCATCTGCTTCCATCTGTGGCGTGGCGAGTCGACACCCCAGCTGTAATACTGAGCCGTCGCCTCCTCGGTTGCAAGTAACCCGCAGAGAATCAATAATATAGTGAAAATATATCTCTTTATCTTACACATACGCGCGCGCAATTCGGACAAAGATAGGGAAAATTTATGAATTTTCCAATTAGTAATGAGTAATTAGTAATTAGTAATTAGTAATTAGTAATTAGTAATGTTAAAAGGCGTTGCCTATTTACGAACTGAAAACTGAAAACTGAAAACTGAAAAGTGTAGTGTCTGCGACGCATATTAAAGTGAAAAGTGCAAAGGGGTGATTAAGGGTTGTTAAGGGTTGTTAAGGGTTTTTAAGGGCATTCTCCCTAAGTTCCCTAAACTCCCTATTAAAAGGCTCTGCCTTTTTAGGGAGTGGGTTAATATGGGTTACGATGAGTTCCGATGGATTACGATGAGTTAATAAGTATAAAAAATAACATAATGACCCATAGTAACCTATAATAACCCATAGTAACCCATCAGCTTTAGCTGTGAAAAAAATTAAGAGAGGGCAGAGAGAGTAGAGAGGACAGAGAGAGCAGAGATTTATTTTTAATCGTGATACTCAGTGTGATACTCAGTTTCACTGCTCTCCCTGTTCTTCCTGTTCTCCCTTAATAACCCTTAATAACCCCTAATAACCTTTAACAACCATTATAAATAACACTCTGCGCAAAGCGCACCTTACCTTTGAGGCAAAACTTCGTAATACCTCGACTTTGCTACGGCTCGGCAAAGCAAAAAAAAACTTGTTTTGCGCTCACCTTAATCGCAAAGTTAACTTTTTTTTACTATCTTTGTCCGATTTATTTACCTATATAAAAAAGGTTGGAAAATGGAGCAGAACAATATACTCAATAAACTTGTGGCTTGGGGCGAAAAGTTTGTGACATCGCGGATTATGCCGTGGGTGGTGGCGTGCCTGCTCTTCTTTGGGGTGTCGTACACCTTCTACGCTCCGCAGTTCGAGGGTAAATCGCTTATGCAGGGTGATATTTCGCAGTATGCGGGTATGTCGAAGGATATAAAGGAGCACCGCGAGGCTACGGGCGAGGACCCTCAGTGGACGGGAGGTATGTTCTCTGGAATGCCTGCCTATCTTATTGATGTAGAGTATCCTACGCAGTTTGTAAAGCGCGGTGCAAGTGCCATCGTCAAGGTCATCGACAGCCCTATGAATATGACCTTTATGGCGATGCTGATGATGATGGTGGCGGTGGTGCTAATGGGTCTGAATCCCTGGATTGGCATTATCGCGGGCTTGGCGTATGGTCTGTCGACCTACTTCTTCCTTATCATCGACGCGGGACATATCACCAAGATGTGGGCGTTGGTCTATGCTCCGCCATTGGTGGGGTCTGTCTGGTGCGCCTTGAAGCGCAACCTATGGCTCGGTACGGCTCTTGCAGCGTTGTTTGGCTCGTTGGAGCTCGGTGCTAACCACCCGCAGATTACCTACTACTTTTTATTGGTGTGCCTTGCCCTCTGGCTCTCGGAGTTGGTGACGGCTATACGTCGTGGTGCTGTCGCTCGGTTGCTGCGCCACACGGCAATACTATCCGTTGCCGCCGTCGTTGCCGTAGGCTCAAACCTTGCTCCGCTGTGGTATACGATGGAGCATCAGAAGTACACCACACGCGCCGAGAGCGAAGCGGTGGATGCCGAGTTGGCACGTAGGGAGAAGATTGCCTACAATACGGCGTGGAGCTATGGCATCGCCGAAAGTTGCAATATGCTCGTTCCCAACTATATGGGTGGCTGGTCGGGCGATGTGAACGAGGGTGTTGTCGAGCTGTTGCAGCGCAGAAGCGTAGATGGCAAAATCTTTAATCTGGCAGTCTCAGACCTCGTTCAACAGCTTAATAATGAGGGTTATAGTGTCACTATCGACGATATATACGATGCCATCGATAGAGAGGATGCGGGCGTGGTAGCCGATATCGAGGCGCTCTACTACCAGCGTGCCGAGGAGCTTTGGGGCTACGCCTCGAACTATTGGGGCACACAGCCCTACACCGCGGGCCCTACCTACTTGGGTGCTGTGGTGCTCTTCTTGGCGCTGTTGTGCTTGATGCTATATGGCTTAAAGTCAACGCTTTGGGTCGTTGTGATAAGCCTATTCGCTCTGCTTATGGCGTGGGGTGCTAACCTTATGGGTCTCTATGAGGTGTTGTACGACCTGTTGCCTGCCTACAAGAGTTTTAGAACGGTCTCTATGGCGCTGGTCGTTGTCGAGTGGAGCGCACCGTTGTTGTGTGCTTGCGCTATATATCGCATTGTCGCTCAGGATATTCCATATAGAGAGCTACTACGAAAGGTGGCTATCGCATACGTCGTTATCGTGGGTGCTGTGGTGGCGATGATGCTCACCGCGGACTATGGCATCGCCGACCTAACGTCGCGCTATGGCTCGGAGCTATGGGTTGAGCAGCTACGCAGTGCTGTCGAGGCGGGTCGCGGTGGTGCTCTTAGGGCAGACGCTTGGCGCACGATACTCTTTGTAACGCTCTCAGCCTCAGCGATTGCAGTCTATGCCGTGTTGCGTAAACGCGCAGATAAGAGACTCTATAACGTGGCTCTTGCTCTGGTGCTGGGCGTGCTCGTTGTGTGGGACTTGTCGGGCGTGGCGAAGCGCTACCTCCCAGCGAGCAAGTGGACTGAGCAGAAGCCTACCGAGCATATTGCTACGGCGGCAGATAGGGCTATCCTCGCGGATAAGGATTTGGGATTCAGAGTCTTGGACCTTAGTGGCGACCCCTTCAACTCTGCCCGCGCATCCTACTTCCATCGCTCTGTGGGTGGCTACCACGGTGCTAAGCTCGGTCGCTATCAGGATGTTATCGAGCGCTACCTGCGCAAGTACGATGGCGAGGTGTTGGCGGCACTCAATACGCGCTATGCTATCTACAATGGCGAGGCGCTACCTATGGAGGCTGTTACGGGCGAGTCGCCCTTTGGTGCTGCGTGGTTTGTGGCTGAGACCTCAAAGGCGGAGTCGGCACGCGATGCCCTGGATAGGCTCGGCTATGAGGACCTCTACAATAGGGCTATTGTCGAGGGAGCGGATGTTGCTGATACATACGATTGTAGCGGTGATATAGAGCTGGTGGAGTATGCCCCTAACTACCTAAGATATGAGTATGAAGCCCCTGCCGAGGCGTTGGCAGTCTTCTCGGAGATATACTTCCCCGAGGGTTGGAGTGTCAAGGTTGATGGCGAGGATAGGGAGTACTTCGTTGCGGATTATATTCTCCGCGGTATGGAGCTACCTGCGGGTAAGCATACGGTGGAGTGGAGCTTCCGCGCACCACGCTGGGGTCTTATCTCTACGCTTATGGCGCTATGCAGCGTTGTGGTGTTGCTCTTTGTGGTCCGCGCGGTGATGATGATAAAGGATAAAATTAGTAATGAGTAATTAGTAATTAGTAATGGTTAAAAGGCTTTGCCTTTTTAAAAAACCTGCGCGAAGCGCACCACACTTTTTACTTTTCAGTTTTCACTTTTCAGTTTTTATATGGTAAAAGATAAAAGAATTAGGCGCAAGGTTATGCGCTCATATATAATCTCGACTATAAGCATCGCGTTGGTGCTCTTTATGGTTGGCGTGGTGTCCTATGTGACCCTCTCGGCAATAGCTGCTGCGCGCTCGCTAAGGGAGAGTGTTGTGGTCTCGGTCGAGGTTAGGGATGGCATCAGCGAGGAGAGTCGCAAGGCGTTGGAGATGATGTTCGAGGATAGAACGGTATGCGCTGGTGCTCAGTTTCTTAGCAAGGATGAGAAGATTGCCGACGAGGCTTTCCGCGAGCAGTTTGCCGTGGACCTCGACCTGCTACTTGGTCAGAACCCACTCTTGGATAGCTACGAGGTTACGCTACACACCGACTACTCCAACCGCGAGGGTGTGGAGATGGTGGCAGATATACTCCGCTCGATGGAGGGTGTTGAGTATGTCTCTGTGCCACCTGTGGAGGTTGTCGAGAGTATGCACACGACCATTTCGCAGGTCACTATCGCGTTGGTGGTCTTTTTGTTGGTGCTACTCCTTATATCGTTGCTCTTGCTTAGCAACACTATCCGCCTTGTGGTCTACTCCAAGCGCTACCTTATCAACACTATGAAGCTTGTTGGTGCTACCAAGTGGTATATTATGCGCCCCTTCCTCGGCAGTGCTGTGAAGCAGGGCTTTGTGGCAGGCGTTATAGCTACGGCTATGATGGCGAGCGTAGTCCTCAGTGTCGAGAGCCACGCCATAAATGGTGTCGAGATGCTTGCTCGCGGCGAGGTGGCTACTATCGTGGGTGCTGTTGTGGCGCTTGGCGTTGTGGTTACGGTGCTGTTTAGTGCTCTGGCAGTCAATAAGTTTGTGAATATGCGTTCAAACAAGATATATCTCTATTAGTATGAATAAGAATCTTAATCAGGAGCAGATGCCCTTCTCTATGAAGAACTACATCACCATCTTGGTGGGTGTGGTGATGCTGTTTGTGGGCTTTGCCCTTATGTCGGGAGGCGGTGAGCATACCGCTACGGAGTTCGATAGCTCGATATTCTCGTTCCGCCGTATCACCCTCGCCCCTGTGGTCGTTATCGCAGGCTTTGTGGTGGTAGGCTTTGGTATTATGAAACGTTTTAAGCATAAGGAGTAACGATGGAGATTTTCGAGTCTATGATTTTGGGTGCTGTGCAGGGACTTACCGAGTTCTTGCCCGTGTCGAGTAGCGGACATTTGCAGTTGGCAAAGGCGTTGCTTGGCGTAGAGTTGGAGGAGAACCTCACGTTCGATATCACCCTCCACGCCGCTACGGTGCTAAGCACCATCGTTGTCTTGTGGAGCGAGATATGGTGGCTTGTAAAGGGTCTCTTCTCGCGCGGTATGAACGACGAGAAGAGCTACTTCTTAAAGCTCGTGGTCTCGATGATACCTATTGGTATTGTGGGACTTATGCTGGGTGACTACATCGATGCTATACTCTCTTCGGAGTATGTTATGTTGGTTGTAGGTGCTATGCTGCTTCTAACCTCTGCGCTGCTTAGCTTCGCCTACTATGCCCGCCCACGCCAGAAGGAGAGTATCTCCTACCGCGATGCCTTTATTATCGGTGTAGGTCAGGCTGTGGCAGCAATGCCAGGACTCTCGCGCTCAGGTACTACCATTGCTACGGGTATCCTCCTGGGCAATAAGAAGTCGGCTGTGGCTACCTTCTCCTTCTTGATGGTTCTCGCGCCGATTATGGGACAGGCGCTCCTCGATATTGTCGACGGCGGCTTTGCCATCGAGGGTGTTGCTACCTCGTCACTTATCGCAGGCTTTGTAACCGCCTTTGTGGTGGGTTGCCTCGCGTGTAAGTATATGATAAACATTGTCAAAAAAGGCAAACTTATTTGGTTTGCAGCCTACTGCGCTGTGGTGGGTGTGGTGGCGATAATAACATATTTTTAACTGAAAACTGAAAACTGAAAACTGAAAAGTTAGGTGCGCTTCGCGCGAGATTTTATAAAGTGAGAACTGAAAAGTGAAAAGTGAAAAGTTAGGTGCGCTTCGCGCGTGATATATAAATATGCGTCGCAGACACCATACTTTTCAGTTTTCAGTTTTCACCTTTCACTTTAATTATATATAAGGTATGACAGAATTTACACTTAAAGATATCAACTTCCCAGAGGGCTATGTTGCGGTTATAGATAAGCCCTATGAGTGGACCTCGGCAGATGTGGTTAGAAAGATAAAGTTTCAGCTCCGCAAGTGCGGATACCCAAAGATTAAGATTGGTCACGCAGGCACGCTTGACCCTCTGGCTACGGGTATTTTGCTTGTATGCATAGGTAAGGCAACCAAGCAGGTTGATGCTTTGCAGGCTGAGCGTAAGGAGTATGTTGCAGAGCTGATGCTCGGTGCAACAACTCCAAGTTACGATATGGAGCATCCTGTTGATAAGACCTATCCT
>JAZOSJ010000016.1:0-3250 GCA_045657045.1 Alistipes sp. | reverse complement strand
CCTGGCGCATTTTGAACTTAGGATTCTTCTTGCAAATCACATAGAGCTTACCCTTGCGACGAACAATCTTGCAATCCTCGCTTCTCTTCTTAATTGATGCTCTTACTTTCATAACCGAAGCATTCTTAATTATTTGTACCTGAAAGATATTCGACCCTTACTCAAATCATAAGGTGTCATTTCTACTTTTACCTTATCTCCTGGCAAGATCTTGATGTAGTGCATACGCATCTTACCTGAGATATGAGCCGTGATAACGTGTCCGTTATCCAATTCCACCCTGAACATTGCATTTGACAACGCCTCAATGATGGTTCCGTCTCGTTCAATAGCAGTCTGTTTTGCCATAAGATTTTACTGTTTAATAGTCTCTTCGATGATACTGAAATCTGTCAAGATGTCTGGGCCATCCTTACCCACAGCCACCGCGTACTCGTAGTGCGCTGCCGGCTTTCGATCTTTGGTGCGAACAGTCCAACCGTCACGCTCAAAGACCACACGTCTATCTCCCATCGTAATCATCGGCTCGATGCAGATAACCATACCCTCTTTCAATAATGGTCCTCTACCTCTTGCGCCATAGTTAGGAACGCCTGGCTCCTCGTGCATCTTCTTGCCCAAGCCGTGACCCTCCAACTCGCGCACTACGCCAAAGCCGAAACTCTCAGCGTAATCCTGCACAGCTGCCGATATATCGCCTACGCGATTACCCGCCTTCGCCTGTGCTGCACCTCTACGTAGAGCCTCTTTGGTGACCTCCAACAACTGTCTAACCTCGTCGCTGACAGTGCCAACAGCAAATGTATATGCTGAATCACCTACAAACCCCTTCATAAAGGTACCTAAGTCAACCGATACGATGTCGCCCTCCTTTATGACATAATCTGACGGGATACCGTGAACTACCTGCTCGTTAATCGAAATAGTCGATGCCGCTGGGTAACCCTGGTAACCGAGAAAAGCTGGTACTGCTCCGTTGTCGCGAATAAACTTCTCGGCGATATCGTTAAGCTCGCGTGCCGTAACACCTGGCTTAATGTGTCGACCAACCTCTGCAAGCGCACGGCTTACAAGGATGTTATTCTCGCGGAGTATCTCAATCTCCTCTTTGGTTTTCAGATAAATCATCGTCTTAACTATAAAAAGGGGCTGCCCAAGTTTAGCAATTGTCTTACTCAGCCGCCACACAATGTGCAGCCCCCTCTCTTGTGGTAAACTATTAGTAGCGACCCTGGATGCGACCGGTCTTCATAAGACCGTCATAGTGACGCATCAACAAGTAGCTCTCAATCTGCTTTAGAGTATCAAGAACAACACCCACCATAATCAAAAGCGATGTACCTCCGAAGAAGTAAGCGAAGCCCTGAGTGATTCCGAGTGACATAGCAATTGCTGGAAGAATTGTGATAATTGCCAAGAACACAGAACCTGGGAGGGTAATTCTTGTCATGATGTCATCGATATAGGTAACAGTGCTCTTACCTGGCTTAACGCCTGGGATGAAACCACCGTTACGCTTCATATCGTCAGCCATCATTTGAGGGTTAACGATAATTGCAGTGTAGAAATAAGTAAATGCAATTACCAACACTACAAGCGTAAAGTTGTACCAGAAGCTGGTGATGTCAAGCCACTGACCACCCCAAATCAAACCTGGGATGAACATAAGTGCCTGAGCGAAGATAATAGGCATTACATTGGCAGCATTCAACTTCAAAGGAATGTACTGACGCACGCCACCATACTGCTTATTACCCACAATACGCTTTGCATACTGTACTGGAATCTTACGCACAGCCTGAACGATAGCAATTGCAAGCATAAACACGAGAGCAAGGAATACCAACTCTACGAGAAGCATGATGATGCTACCACCACCTGTCGTCTGGAACATAAACTCCTGAAGGAACGACTGTGGGAGACGTGCTACGATACCAATCATAATGATCAATGAAATACCGTTACCAATACCTCTGTCGGTGATCTTCTCGCCAAGCCACATGATAAACATAGTACCAGCGATAAGGATGATAACAGCAGGAACGATGAACTGACCGTTAGCGATGCCAAGGAAGTCACCATTTGCTACTACCGCACCTGAAGAGATAACCTGAGTTGCAAGGTATGCAGGAGCCTGCAAAAGCAACACAGCGATAGTAAGGAAACGAGTCCACTGATTCATCTTGCGACGTCCGCTCTCGCCCTCGCGCTGCATCTTACGGAAGTAAGGTACCATGATACCCAACAACTGAATGATGATAGACGCTGTGATGTAAGGCATTACACCAAGAGCGAAGATTGAAGCCTGTGAGAACGCACCACCAGAGAAGATGTTCAACAGACCCATAAGGCTGCTGCCATCGTTCGCAAAGTTCTGTGTCCACTGCTCCAAAATCGAGTGATCAACACCCGGCAGAGTCACGAAGCTACCCAAGCGATAGATAAGAAGAAGACCGAGCGTAAAGAGGATACGCTGACGAAGTTCCTCAATCTTATAGATATTCTTGAGCGTTTCAACGAGTTTCTTGTTGGTTGCAAGTAGTGCGACGAGTACTACTAAGATGATACCAACAATAATATACGTATTCATAATAATTTAGGTTTTTAGATTCTAAACTTATCAACTGTTGTCGGTGCTGAGCTAAGCATTATGCTCACACGCCGTCGTTGTTACTTATTAATATAGGTTTCTCGATTGCGATGCGACAGCCTCCGACTAACAGCCAAATCGCCATATTACAACTTCTCTACTGAACCACCAGCAGCTACGATTGCAGCCTCAGCAGTCTTTGAGAATGCATTAGCCTTAACAGCCAAAGCACGTGTAACGGCACCGTTACCAAGAATCTTTACCTTGTCATTGTTTGATACAAAGCCAGCCTGAACAAGGGTCTCGAAAGTTACCTCAGTGAGGTTGTTCTTTGCTGCGAGATCCTCCAATGTTGAGAGGTTGATAGCCTTGTACTCTACACGCTTGATATTGGTGAAGCCGAACTTAGGAAGACGACGCTGCAAAGGCATCTGACCACCCTCGAAACCGAGCTTGCTTGAATAACCAGAGCGAGACTTCGCACCCTTCAAACCGCGAGTAGAATAGCCACCGTGACCAGAACCGGCACCGCGACCCACGCGCTTATCGTGGTGAGTTGCACCCTTAGCGGGCTTAAGATTATGAAGTTCCATTTCTTAAATTGTTTTCTTGGGTTAAACTTATTTTACCTCCTCTACGCGTACAAGGTGCTTAACACGC
>JAZOSJ010000015.1:0-2467 GCA_045657045.1 Alistipes sp. | reverse complement strand
TCGAAGTGTGCTGATTGAAAGTTAAAGTCCTTACAGATACCTACAACAGGGGCTTTCGTACCTCTAATATGACCTTTTATTGAAGATTCGGCAGTTAGCTCAAACCCCTTTGCTGCTGTTTCGTTAAATATATAAGCTCCTGCGTGGTTCTCCTCGTCAGATGGTAAGAACGAGCGACCATCAACCATATCTATACCCATAACATCGAGAAAGTTATACGACACATAGTATGTGCTATATGTAATCTCTCTACCATCGCCCAAATCATCTGTTATGCTACCAAAATAGTCATCGGTGACTAATGCACTACCACCGAAGGCTATATCTTTGATTTGAGGGTTATGTTTTATGGCATCCATAAAAGCATTGCGACGCGTATAGTCGATACCCGGATTTTTCCAAGAGTATGATGTGGGATATACGGCATCGGACGGAACATCCACAACCAAGAGATTCTCCTTGTCAAAGCCCATATCGCACGAGAGCATATATTGATGCTGACGATAGACGAATATCGAACATATGATCATCACAATAGATATGGTAAACTGAATACCAACGAGAGTATAGCGCAATATACGGCCAGACTTTGAGGCCGAGAAATCGCCCTTGATTATAAATGCAGGGGTGAACTTTGTGATATACCACGCAGGATAGAGCGACACCACCACGCCAAAGAGAACAACACCCAAAGCAATCGCACCCGCCAACGACCAATTCTCGTTGATAGCCACCGATGTTGAGATATACTCCTTCAAAGGCGTGTCAGCAAACAGTACTATTATAACTGCTGCTACAAACAACGATACGAGAATCAGTCCTACAGTCTCGAACAAGAAGTTAAGACGCAACTTTGCAGTTGGGGCACCGAATATTTTGTAGTTGTTTACAACGCGTATTCGGCTTGGGATAAGGGCAAAGAAGAAGTTTACAAAGTTGATAAACGAGATAACGAGAATCAAAACTGCAATAGCAATCAGCGTGTACGTCGTTATGCGGCTACCGTGATACTTTTCGGGGTCAACATCCTCTGCATAATATAGGTTGCCGATTGGATTAAGACGCGGAGTAGAACTCTTTATTTCTGTGGCAATCTCCTCCTCGGTAAATCCTGCTGTACGGAGATACTCCTTAACACATTCAAGCATCATACTCTCAACCTTCTCGACCGAAGCACCCTCTTGTAGGCGAATATAGTATGGATCGCTCCACTGATTCTCGCTACAAAACTCCTGCGCATCTAAACAATACCAGCCATCAACATAGGCGACTGACGAAGGCTTCGGAAAATCCCTATATATACCCACTAAAGTGCGATAAGCATCCTCTCTTTTTGCCCCACGACCATAGTATATCTTATCGCCCACAGCCAGATTATGACGCTTGGCTACCGACTCACATAAAACAATAGCATTACCAATGTGAAATTCCTCTATGCCGCCATCTATAAACTCAAATGGAAAGACCATCAATCCATCGGGCTCGGCAGCAGCAATCTCCAATGTTATATTCTCAATTGCAGCATTGCGTTTAAGTGAGCAATCACGCTGCGATGCCCAAACATCAATATGCAATGAACCAGCCGCTTCAACATCTGGACATACACTTGTAAGCATATCTGGGAATTGACGATTCCAATAGTGGTCCCAGCGACCATTGCCCGCTTGGCTAGGATATTCAAGGCGATAGATTCGCTCCGAGTTCTTGATTACTCGGTTGTAGGATAGGTCAAACTTTACCTGCACGGCAATAAGATATACCGCTGCAAAGGCTACTGCCATACCCACGATGTTCAACACTGACGATGTGGTGTATCGGCGTAGTAGGGTTAGAAAATTTCTGATATACATAGTTCCTTAAATTTTATCTATTCAAAATTAGCACTTCATTCTCGCCAAAGCTGTCGTAGCTCGAAACGATTACCTTCTCGCCAGGTTGCAAGCCCTCGATAACCTCATAATACTGCGGATTCTGTCTGCCGATGCGAATCTCTCGGCGGTATGCCTTCTCGCCCGTAGCGTCGAGAACATATATCCACTTGCCGCCTGTCGCCTGATAGAACGAGCCACGAGGTATCAGGATTGCCTCGGCAGCCTCGCCCAACTGCAAGTTAAGGTAGTAGGTTTGACCGCTACGGATATTCTCGGGAGCATCGCCCACAAAGCGGAAATCCGCCTTAAACTGACCATTGCGCACCTCAGGATATACCTTGCGCAGCTGCATCTCGTACTCGGTATCCTGGCGCTCAAACGATGCCACAAGACCCGTCGTTACGCGGTCGATATAGTGCTCATCGACCTGTGCCTGCACCTTGTAGGTCGTAAGGTCGTTCACCTGACCTATGTTTGCACCCTGCTGCAACGACTGACCAAGAACGGCATCCAACATACCCACCTCGCCATCGATAGGAGCCTTAACCTTGAGGTTATCCACACGCTGGCGGATAAGCTCCATATTGCGCTGCATC
>JAZOSJ010000014.1:0-20396 GCA_045657045.1 Alistipes sp. | reverse complement strand
TCACCAAAGTAGCACTCTGTCTGCTTGGCAAGAAATTCGAGAATAGCGATGCGGGCAGGGTGTCCCATTGCCTTCGCAAAGCGTGCCAACTGCTCTTGATGGAGTGTATAATCCTTGTTTGCCATTGTACTCGTCAATTTCCGTTCGCAAATATACGAACAATAATTCAAAGTTCCAAATCTCAAATCAAGTAACGGCGAAAATTTCTCGTTCTCGTTATCTGTTGTCGCCTCAAACTCGGCAATGAAACTATTGACCGCATCGAGGGTATCGACCTTAACGATACGACCATCGTACTCTAAATAACCACTCGCTATCGCCCATATTGTTCTGTATAGTTCTTAACGCTATACCTCTTTCTTTTTTTTGCAATAGTTATCAAATATAAATGGAAGTTAATCGCAACACATACAGGAAGAAGAACCTGTGCGACAAATATATATTTGTCAAAAAAATATGACATACGAGAAATGATGCTTGTGACGGGGCATAAAAAAGTTGAGACTTTTATGAAATACATAAAACTCGGTCTTGACGAGGAGGCTCATAAACTTGCAAAATCGAGTGATGGTGAAATGTTTTAAGAGGAATAATCCGAAAGGTTGTTCCTTTTTTCTTTATACCTTCTACTTGTGAATATCACGCAGAATCCCTCATTTTCACGCAATTAGGTCAATTTAAAGCCTCAATACACCCTAATATCAGAACTACGGCTCTGGGCACGAAAAGAAGGAGAGGATAAAGCCTCTCCTTTTTTCGTACAGTATGTTACATATCCCCCACCCCCACCCCTTCTGTAAAGGGGGGCTTGTCGCTTCGCTCTATTAAATTTGGTTACAGATATGTAATCGCCCGAAAACAAAAGCGCACCCCGAAGGATGCGCCTTGTGTATATTGCGAATGGTTTTACTTAAACTCTACCAACGACTCACCGGTCATCTCTGCTGGTTTTGCAAGACCCATAAGGTCGAGAACCGTAGGTGCTACGTCGGCAAGGATACCGTTCTTCACGCTCTTAACTCTATCCGATACCACTACGATAGGCACTGGATTGAGTGAGTGTGCGGTATTAGGTGTGCCATCAGCATTAACAGCGTTGTCGGCATTACCGTGGTCAGCAATCTGAACGACCTCGTAGCCATTAGCCTTTGCTGCCTCTACAACATCCTTAACGCACTCATCCACAGCCTTAACAGCCTTCTCGATAGCCTCATATACGCCTGTGTGACCCACCATATCGCCATTGGCGAAGTTTAGGCAGATAAAGTCGTACTTCTGCTCACCAAGAGCCGCTACCAACTTATCCTTAACCTCGTATGCCGACATCTCTGGCTGTAGGTCGTATGTAGCAACCTTAGGCGATGCCACCAAGATACGCTCTTCATTCTCGAACTTCTCCTCACGACCACCGTTAAGGAAGAATGTCACGTGTGCATACTTCTCAGTTTCAGCGATACGCAACTGATTTAGACCCTGCGCTGCGATATACTCGCCAATGGTGTTTGCCACGTTCTCCTTGTCGAACAAGATGTGCAAACCCTGGAACTTAGCATCGTAAGGGGTCATACAGCAGTAGTACAAAGGCATTGTATGCATACCCTCAGCCTCCATATCCTCCTGTGTAAGCACAATAGTAAGCTCCTTAGCGCGGTCGTTACGGTAGTTGAAGAAGATGACAACATCGTTAGGCTTGATTGTTCCGATAGCATGACCCTCAGCATCAACATTCACGATAGGCTTAATAAACTCATCGGTAACGCCCTCAGCGTATGACTTCTCCACAGCCTCTACCATATTTGTTGCCTGGGTACCCACACCATTTACAAGCTGGTCATAGGCAATCTTAACGCGCTCCCAACGCTTATCGCGGTCCATAGCGTAGTAGCGACCGATGATAGATGCAATCTTACCGGTAGACTTCGCCATATGCTCCTCCAAAGCGGCGATAAAGCCCTTACCACTGCGTGGGTCGGTGTCACGACCATCCATAAAGCAGTGAACATAGGTGTTCTCGATATTGTAGTGCTTAGCGATGTCACAGAGCTTGAAGAGGTGCTCCAATGATGAGTGTACACCACCATCAGATACAAGACCCATAAAGTGTACATTCACACCATTAGCCTTAGCATACTCAAAGGCTGCAACAACCTCCTTATTCTCAAGGATAGAGTTATCGCGGCAGGCGCGGTTAATCTTTACAAGATCCTGATATACAACGCGACCGGCACCGATATTTAGGTGACCTACCTCAGAATTACCCATCTGACCCTCTGGGAGACCGACATTCTCACCATCGGTCTTAAGCTCAGCGTGTGGGTATGCGGCTGTCATAGCGTTAATATACTCAGGGTTGGTTGAGTAGATAACATCCGACTTGCTCTTATCGCCATTACCCCAACCATCCAATATCATCAATAAAACTTTCTTATTCATAGCTTTTTACTCCTCTCTATTTTATACATTACTTCACATTCGAAAGAATCATCTCCACAGCCTTCTCGATAGCTGCTGCAACGCCGTCTACATTCTTACCACCAGCAGTAGCATAGTGCTTCTGACCACCGCCACCACCATTCATAAGTTTTGCTGCCTCACGAACGGTAGCACCAGCATCAGCGCCCATAGCAACCATATCATCCGAAAGCATAACGCTAAGCGTTGGCTTACCCTCAAATACGTTACCTACGACCATCACTAAACGCTCCGATACGCGCTGACGAATAGCAAACGCCAAATCCTTCAACACCTCACCAGAGTAGTTTGTGGTAAGCTTAACGAGCTTAACACCATTAGTCTCCTTAGCCTCCTGGGCGATAGTCTGAGCCAAAGCCACAACTTTCTCCTTACGCATATCCTCTACCTCACGGCTTAGTGCTGCGTTGTTCTCCACAACCTTCTCCACTGCCTGCACAAGTTTAGGGCTGCGCACAATCTGCTCGATAGAAGAGATAGTATCCTGAGCCTCGTATACCATAGCCTCAGCAACCTCACCTGTAACAGCCTCGATACGGCGTACACCGGCCGAGATAGCGCTCTCCGATACAATCTTGAACATACCGATAGTACCAGTAGCCGAGGTATGAGTACCACCACAAAGCTCTGTCGAAGGACCAAAGGTAACCATACGAACCTTATCGCCATACTTCTCGCCGAAGAGCATGATAGCACCCGCAGCCTCTGCCTCCGCCATTGTAGCCTCGCGGTTCTCGATGAGTGGATAGTTCGAGCGTACAAGGCGGTTTACAAGGCGCTCGACCTCACGAATCTCCTCTGTTGTAACCTTCTGGAAGTGTGAGAAGTCAAAGCGTAGACCCTGTGGAGTAACCATAGAACCCTTCTGCTCAACATGTGTACCAAGCACAGTGCGCAAAGCGTAGTCCACAAGGTGGGTTGCAGTGTGGTTGTTAGCTGCCTGCTGACGAGCCTCAGCATTTACCACTGCGCGGAACTCTGCCGCAGTATTCTCTGGAAGCTGCTTAGCGATGTGGATAATAAGACCATTCTCCTTCTCGGTAGCGATAATCTCAATCTTCTCGTTCGCACTCTCAATATAACCAATATCACCAATCTGACCACCAGAGTTACCATAGAATGGAGTATGGTCAAATACGAGCTGATATACCTCGTTGTTCTTGCTCTTCACGCGGCGGTAGCGAGCGATGCGGATGTTAGCTTCAAGATTGTCATAGCCGATAAACTCGCTCTCGGAGATAGCCATAACCTCCTGCCAATCATCAATATCCTGCGATGCAGCGTTACGTGAACGCTCCTTCTGAATTTGAAGTTCCTTCTCAAACTCCTCGATATCAACCGCGACACCCTGCTCCTTAGCAATAAGCTCGGTAAGATCGATAGGGAAACCGTAAGTATCGTACAATACGAATGCATCCTTACCAGAAATCTTGCCGTTGGTCGACTTCTTAATCACACCCTCGAGAAGGTTGATACCTGTTGCAAGGGTACGAAGGAATGAGTTCTCCTCCTCCTCGATAACACGCTCAATGAGAGTCTGCTGAGCTACAAGCTCTGGGAATTGGTGTCCCATCTGCTTTACAAGACCATCTACCAACTTGCAGATAAATGGCTGTGTAAAACCAAGATATGTGTAGCCGTATCGCACTGCACGGCGCAAGATGCGACGGATAACATAACCCGCCTTAGCATTCGCAGGAAGCTGACCATCAGCGATAGAGAACGAGATAGCGCGAAGGTGGTCAGCGATAACGCGCATAGCCACGTCACACTGCTCATTCTTGCCATACTCCTTACCAGAAAGTGCTGCAATACGAGCGATTGTAGGCTGGAAAATATCGGTATCGTAGTTCGACTTCTTGCCCTGCAAAATCATACACAAGCGCTCGAAGCCCATACCTGTATCAACGTTCTTAGCTGGAAGTGGCTCCAACGAACCGTTAGCCTTGCGGTTATACTGCATAAACACAAGGTTCCAAATCTCAATTACCTGTGGGTGGCTCATGTTTACCATCTCACGACCAGGAATCTTTGCAACCTCCTCGTCGTCGCGAAGGTCGAAGTGAATCTCACTACAAGGACCGCAAGGGCCAGTCTCACCCATCTCCCAGAAGTTGTCTTTCTTGTTACCGCGGATGATATGGTCCTCTGGAAGATACTGCTTCCAATAGTCGTATGCCTCCTGGTCGAAGGCTACACCATCCTCCTCGCTACCCTCAAATACGGTAGCATACATGCGGCTTTTATCAAGTTTGTAAACCTCTGTAAGTAGCTCCCACGCCCAGTCGATAGCCTCTTTCTTGAAGTAGTCGCCATATGACCAGTTACCAAGCATCTCGAACATGGTGTGGTGGTAAGTATCGTGACCTACCTCCTCCAAGTCGTTGTGCTTACCCGATACGCGCAAACACTTCTGGGTGTCTGCCACGCGAGGCCACTTGCGAGGTGCATTACCAAGGAAGATGTCCTTGAACTGATTCATACCAGCATTCGTAAACATAAGTGTTGGGTCGTTCTTTACGACCATTGGAGCAGATGCTACGATCTCGTGCTCCTTGCCTTTGAAAAAGTCTAAAAAGGCTTGTCTTGCTTTATTCGATTCCATATATATTAAATTTTATTTTATACCTATATTTTATAGCGGTTGCAAAATTACACAATTTACTTTAATTTTGCATCGTTAAATGTGATATTTTTAATATTTTTTATTTTTAACAATGAACGGTCTCAAAACTGAGCGCAAAATACCCAAAATCAAGGAGTGGAAACGTGGCTATCGAATACTCTTTCGCCTGTTTATGGCGTTGGTTATAGCCGCAGTCAGCCAGCTCTTGGTCTCGACATACTTCGACACACCAAAGAAGAATAAGATCCACCGCGACAACAATCGCATCATGGTGGAGTACAACATTCTGCTCGAAAAGATAAACTCAGCGGAGCATACCCTTGCCGATGTTAAGCATCGCGACCAATTTGTCTACCGCCCACTGCTCGGTATTGACACGCTCGATTTACCTAAGGTATATTCTGAGTATAACGACTCTAAGTATGCTGAGTTCGAGGGCGTTGAGTATGGTGATAAGATAGCCAATGGCTGGCGCGATTTAGATCGTCTTACACGCAAGATATACTACGCATCACTATCGTTGGACGACACTCAGGACCTAGCAGAAAACAAGGAGGAGTTCTCAACCGTAATCCCTGCGATATGGCCTATCGACCGCACAAAACTCAAAAACGTAAGTAGTCTCTACGGTATGCGTATTCACCCACGCTACGGCACTTGGCGTATGCACGAGGGTGTCGACCTATCAGCCCCTAAGGGGACACCGGTCTATGCTACGGGTAATGCTGTGGTACTGCGTGCTGGGTGGCAACCAGGCTACGGCTACCTTATCGAACTTAACCACGGCTTTGGTTACAAGACCCGCTACGGACACTTATCGAAGATGCATGTGCGTGCTGGTGATAGCGTTACGCGCGGTCAAGTGATAGCCGATGTGGGTAATACGGGTGTATCCTCTGGCTCACACCTTCACTACGAGGTGCGTTTTAGAAATAAGACTGTGAATCCTATTCACTACTTCAATAAGGATATGTCGCCAGAGGCATATCTCGACCTGATGCAGCAACTTGAAGTATCTTCCACAAATAACTGATAGTATGAGAAATAAGATATATCAAATCTATAAAGATATTACCGAGCGACGCTTCTTTCCCTTAGCGATACGCTTCTTTGTATGGGTGAGTCTTGTGCTGTTCTGGTGGATAGTCTTAACACACACCGTAGATATGCCCGCGGAGTATAAGCTACGCCACTCTACAGATGCCCTAAAAAGAGAGTATGCCGAGATGTCGGAGCGCTACGATTCCCTATCACATATCATAGATAACGTGGTTAGACGTGATGAGAATGTATTTCGCAAGCTCTTCGAATCTAACCCTTATGATCTAAGTGCCGACCTTGAAAACGAGCGCATCGCGCTACACGAGCAGCTTATGCAGATGGATAATATCGAGCTAATGGAAGTATTAGATAGTCGCGTGCAAGGTGCTAATAAAAAGGAGGATATGATGCTTGAATCAAACCATCAGATGAAGCAAAATATCTCAACAGGTGCTTTATCAATAGATTGTGTCCCTGCAATTCAACCTGTCAACAACCGCCAATTGACCCTCCTTGCAGCGGGTAAAAAACCTTTAATTAACCCTTTCCATCGCACTATGCGTGAGCATCATGGCGTTGATTACTTAGTACCAGAGGGAACAGCTGTTTTCGCCACTGCCGATGGCACGGTTAAATCTCTTTCAGAGAAGAACTCTTCGCACGGAAAAGCAATAACCATAGACCACGGGAATGGCTACGAAACATCGTACAGCCATTTGCTCGATATACGTGTGCGCAAGGGACAAAAGGTGAAACGTGGTGATATTATCGCACTTTCGGGCAATAGCGGTCTCTCGTTTGTGCCTCACCTGCACTACGAGGTACGTTATCGAGACACACGTGTAGATCCCGTACACTACTTCTTCTTGGAGCTTAGTCCAGAGGAGTATCAGCGCATCATTCGCATTGCGCTATCAAGTATGCAATCATTTGATTAGTATGGCTCAATTAAAGTTAATTCTACTCGACTTCGACGGCACGTTAGTCGACACTAAAGATGCTAATGCAGGTGCTTATATTGAGGCATTGGCTGAGGCTGGCATCACCATCGACAAGAAGGAGTATCTCGATAAATATTTTGGTATGCGCTGTATAGAGTTTATGCGCAGCGTAGGTCTAAGCAGCGACGAAGAGATACACGCCGTGCGCCGCCGTAAGATAGAGTTATACCCTAACTACTTCCACACCACACGTCTAAACACTCCACTTTGGGAGTGGTGTCAGATGATGCGGAGCTTAGGAGCTAAGGTGTGGATAGTATCTACAGGTCACAGAGATAACATCTCCAATGTAATGCGATACTTGAATATCTCTGATGGTGTTGATGGTATTATAACAGGGGATGATGTTGAGCGCCCAAAGCCCTATCCCGACTGCTTCCTTAAAGCGATGGATATAGTTGGTGTAACCCCTGCTGAGACCATCATTTTCGAGGACTCGGCCTATGGTCTGCAAAGTGCTAAGGATAGTGGCGCTACTTTTGTGCAGATAAATATGTAAAACTATTTGGATTGTTGGTGAATTATTCATACTTTTATGGACTAAATTAAGACCTTAAAACTATGAAGAGATTTATTTCACTAATCGTGACATTATTCACGCTTACAAGCCTCTCTGCCCAGGAGAAGGAGTTCCTTGCGCCATTCACTGCACTCGATATTGATGCGCACGTTCAGCTTAAACTTGTAAAGATTCAAGAACACGAAGCCCCATATATCATCTACGATACTAAGGGCGCGGAGAATACCAAGTTTATCTTTAATATCAAGAACAAGACGCTCAAAGTGCGCGAGCGCCACGACTCTAAGCGTCAAAGCATTACTGAGGTTACCATAGGCTTTACTTCACTTACCGATATATCAATAGCCAAGGCCGATACAAAGGTCGAGGGTATACTCACATCACAATTATTGGATCTCTATATCTCGAACGATGCCAACCTTATAGCTGAGGTTGACGTTCTGGATATTATGTCACACGTATCAGGCAAGAGCCGTGTGGAGCTATATGGCTATACACGATACCACACTGCTGAGGTATCATCTGCACGCTATAACGCCCACGAGTTACACTCCGTATCCACCATCGTAGAGTCGTCGCATAACGCCATAGCGCGTGTTAGTGCCGACGAGCGCTTGGAGGCAAAGACCAATACCGGAGGCAAGGTGTATTATCGTATACAGCCTACTCTCTTGCGTAGCCGTATAACTGCATTTGGTGGTGAGATAACCCGCATTAAGTAACTGATATACAATTATGACCACCTTTCAGTCGGAGTTGGCGCAAGCGCTCCTAAGACGACACTCTAACGATTTGTCGGAGTTGGTCGTGCTCTTCCCCTCGCTCAGAGCGCGTGCATTCTTCAACGATGCACTCAACCAGCTTGTGGATAGCCCCCTATGGCAACCATCTTGGTCTACCATAGATGAGATTATGGAGCGTGGCTCAGGCTTAGTATGTGGCGAGCGTATACGCCTTATAGCCGAACTGTATAAGATTTACGTCAAGCATCACCCATTGGAGAGCTTTGACCGCTTCTACTTTTGGGGCGATATGCTTATCTCTGACTTCGATATGATAGATAAGTATCTTGTCGATGCCGACAAGCTGCTGCGCAATATCGAGGATATTAAGGAGATTGAGGCAGATGTTAGCTACTTAACCGAGGAGCAGGAACGAATACTAAGCTTTTGGAGCAGCATTGGACCCGAGGTTTCGTTAACCGAGCAGAAGCGACACTTTTTAAGGGTATGGCGCTCGTTGCCAGCTGTTTATAAGGAGTACCGCGAGCAATTATTTAAGTTAGGCATAGGTTATCCAGGTATGATTTATCGTGCCACTGCCGAGCGTATTAAGCGTGGCGAGAGCATCGACCTTGCCCCCAAACGCTATGTGTTGGCGGGTTTCAACGCCCTCTCTAAGAGCGAGGAGATATTGTTTAGCCACCTTGCTCATAGTGAGTATGGCGCAGAGTTCTATTGGGACTATGACGACTACTATGTTGCCAACCGCGACCACGAGGCTGGTCTATTTATGCGAGGCAACCTATCTAACTACCCTGCTACAGAGCCTATCTCGCACGATAGCTTCACCAAGATTAAGAAACAGATACGCGCTACGGCTTGTGCATCCAACATTGTGCAAGCTAAGCACATACCAAATATAATTGAAGCATTACCAAAGGAGGAGTTGGACAAGCGCACAGCCATTGTTCTTACCGACGAGAATCTGCTTATACCGCTACTACACTCCATTCCAGAGTCGGTAGAGAGCGTTAATGTCACGATGGGTTACCCCATTAAGACTACCCTTGCATACACCTTTGTGGAGCGACTCTTTGCCTTGCAGGCGCATAGCAGAACTAAGGAGGATATAACAAAGTTCTACTACGCCGATGTTATGGAGCTATTGTCGCACCCATATGTTATGGATAGTCGCAGGGAATTATGCTTAAAACTCTCACACGACATCTCTGCCAATAGAATCACCTCGGTGGAGTCGACAATGTTTACGGAAGATGGCTTATTAAGTACGATATTTGGTTGTAAATGTAGTGATTGGAGAACACTATCTCAATATATTTGCAATATACTGCAAACTCTTCTCAACACACAGAACAATATATCGATAGAGCATATTGAGTACCTAAACATCGTGCACGAGGAGATACACAAGACAGCTCTTTCGCTTGATAATTGTGATATAGGCCCCTCGATTGAGGTCTATACCTCGCTACTACGTCGCCACTTACAGAGTGTGACTATACCTTTCGAGGGCGAGCCTATCGAGGGTCTCCAGATTATGGGTATCTTGGAGACTCGAAATATAGAGTTTAAGAATGTCATAATTCTCTCGATGACGGATGCCAACTTCCCAGGCAACCGCACTGAGCAACCATCCTTTATACCCTATTCGCTACGTTTGGCATATGGTATGCCAACCCCTGAGGAGCATGAGGCGATGTATGCCTACTACTTCTATCGTCTAATACAGCGTGCCGAGCGTGTCGATATGCTCTATTGTGCCCGTGCCGATGAGAAGAGCACAGGTGAGCAGAGTCGCTATATCTATCAGTTGGAGTATGAGTCGCCATACACTATCCAGAAGCAGTCTGTTGGCGTAGACCTTAAATTGGAGGATGCTAAGCCTATAACCATAGCTAAGGATGACAAAGTTATGGCGACGCTAAACCGCTACCTCACACCAGAGAGTGAGTATTCACTCTCTCCAACGGCACTATTTAGATATATCGAGTGTCCGTTGAAATTCTATTTTGCCACCGTGGCACATATCAAAGCGCCCGATGAGATGACAAGCAAAATAGATGCTCTTACATTCGGAAATATCCTGCACGAGACTATACAGTATCTCTATACTCCTCTTATTAGCATTAAGGATGCAGAGAAGGTGAAAACAGAAATCGCAAACCTCCGCGATAAAACTCTTGTGGAACAAGCTGTGGATAAGACCATAACGCGCCTATTACAAGGCAACGAGAGTGCAACCATAGAGGAGTTTTCGGGCGACACGCTACTTGTACGAGATATTATCATTAAGTATATTTATGATGGTATTTTACGCTACGACAGCTCGCGCGAGCAGTTTACTATTGCAGGATTGGAGGATCTCGTGGAATGGAGCTATCCTATTTCGAATGGCCGCTCAGTAAACCTTTCGGGTCGTGCTGACCGTATTGATAGGCTCAAGAATAGCACTCTGCAAATTATTGATTATAAGAGTGGAAACAAACCTCACTTGGAGTTTAACGGCATATCGGCACTCTTTAACGGAGCACCGCACGAGCGCATATCCAATATCTTCCAGACCCTGCTATACTCAATGATGCTTCACCACAACCATAATCGCAAGTGCGAGGTGTGTCCATCGCTCTTCTATGCATCGCAGATGCTCTCTAAGGAGTATTCACCATATCTTGTCGACAAGGGAGGTGATGGCGAGATTACCAAGTATAGCGATATAGGGGAGAGCTTCGAGGAGGAGTTGACAAATATATTCGAAGAGCTATTCAACCCAGAGATTGCCTTTAAGCAGGTGGAAGATAGCGATGCTTGCACCTATTGTGACTATAAAAAGATTTGCAGACGATGAAGCGTGCCAAGATATTAAGTGCGAGTGCTGGTTCGGGTAAGACATACCAGCTAACGCTGAAATATATGTGCGATGTGATACTCCATCCGGAGCGCTATCGCAATATCCTCGCTGTGACCTTTACAAACAAGGCTACGGAGGAGATGAAGTCACGTATCTTGCGAGAAATACACACCTTAGCATCTGGCAATAGTAGTCCATATCTAAGCGACATCGAGCGCGAGCTCGGCATTAGCGAGGTGCAGATACGCGAGGGTGCCAAGAGGGCGCGAACACGCATCCTGCACGACTTCTCGCGCTTTACAATTCTTACTATCGACCGCTTCTTCCAGCGTATATTGCGCGCTTTTATCAAGGAGCTTAGCCTCGACTTAAACTATAACATCGAGCTTGATACAAACCAACTTCTTGAGCGTAGTACTGATGCCTTGGTGGAGAGTATCGCTACGGATGAGAATCTGCATAAGTGGTTATTGGAGTTTGCTGAGGAGCGCATCAACGATGGTACTCGCTGGGATATGCGTAGCGACTTGAAGAGTCTCGGTAGCGAGCTATTTAAGGAGAATGGCGCAAAGCGTATCGACCCACAGCTAAGCAAACAGGCGTTGCGAGAGAGGGTGAACGATATTATTAGCGAGGGTGATAAATATCGCGCAAGGTTAAAGGAGTTGGGTGAGAGTGCGCTCACAACAATGAAACATTATGGCGTTAAGCCAGAGGAATTCAAGGGTGGCTCGCGTAGCTTTGTCTTCTCCTTTGCAAAGTATGCCGATGGTGAATTGAAGCCTCCCACAGCAACAATGATTAAGGCCTCGGACTCTATTGCTGAGTGGTACACCAAAGGTGCCTCGGGCAGTGTTATAACAGCAGCAGAGGCACTTATGCCAACACTTCAGGAGATATGTCTATGCTACGACGAGGGCATAAAGAAGATAAACACGGCAAAACTCATACGCGACAACTTCCGTAGCTTCGCACTCCTTGCCGACCTTCGAGAGAGGGTCAACGACATCTGCAACGAGGAGAATATTATGGTATTAAGCAAGACGAAGGATATTCTTTCGGAGTTTATCGACGATAGCAACGCTCCATTTATCTACGAGAAGGTTGGTAGTCGCTACGACCACTATATGATTGACGAGTTCCAGGATACCTCGGTGCGCGAGTGGCGTAATATGCTTCCTTTGTTACGTGAGGCGCTGGCTTCTAACCCCGAATCTTCGGTCTTTATCGTAGGCGATATTAAGCAGTCTATCTACCGTTGGCGCGGTGGCGATTGGAGACTTCTCAATAGCGATGCTATGCAGGACTTGGGCGAAGAGAATACTACTTTGGAGCACTTGCAGAAGAACTATCGCAGTCTGCCAAATATAGTAAAATTCAACAACGGACTTATATCCAAGGTCGTTGAAAAGGACAATGATTATCTTAACTTGACCATTACCAACGCGCTAAACAACAGTAAAATAGAGCCATCAACTCACACTTCGCTTTATGATATTATGCTCAACGCGTATAGCGACTATGAGCAGATACCAGCTAAGCAGGGCGAGAGTGGCTATGCTGAGGTTATAGCCTTCGACAGCGCAGTTACCGACTCACCGTTTATTATGGCGATAGAGTCTGCTATCGAACGTGGCTACCGTTATGGCGATATACTTATTCTTGTGCGCGGTAATACCGATGCCAAGAAGGTTGCCGATGCGCTCTTTGTCTACAAATACGAGAAGTTTACCTCGAAGGGAAAGTCTGGCTTTAATATCCTCACCCCCGCAGCCCTTACGTTGGAGAGTTGTGATGTTGCTGAGTTCGTAACCTCGGTTATGCGCCTTGCCATCGATCCAAGCAACGATATTGAGCGCGGTGTATATAACCGCTATTTAGGCTTAGCACTCGACCACAAGTTTGACGAAGAGGAGATTGCGTGGTTACACCAGACCGCCCACCTATCACCATTGGAGGCCTTTGAGAGTATCGTTTCGCGCTTCGAGCTACACAAGCGCAAGGAGTCCATCGCCTTTCTGCAAGCTATGCACGAGCAAATTCTTGCCTTTAACTCGCAGCGTGTAGTAGATATTCAGTTCTACTTAAAGTGGTGGGAGGAACGCGGTAAACATGAGGCTATTACCGTGGAGATGACTGACGATACCATAGAAATTACCACCATTCATAAGTCTAAGGGTTTGGAACGACCAATTGTAATTATTCCATACTCACGCTGGGATATGACTCCACGCGCTTCGCTACGCCCCATTGTGTGGGCAAAGGCCAATGAGGGCGAGAGCGCAACCTCGGTAGGCGATTTTCCGATTATCTATGGCTCTACGATGGAGAACTCCAACTTCTCGGAGGAGTATTACAAGGAGTTGGTTATGAGTCACGTAGATGGTATCAACTTGTTATATGTTGCCATAACACGTGCCTCGCGCGAGCTCTATATCTACGTACCTACATCGCTCAATCCAAGCAGTAAGAGTGGCGAGAGTATCAATACCACAGCACCACTAATCCTTGATGCAGCAAAGAGCATCTGTCCAGAGCCAAAGAGTCTGCAAATGGATGGTGAGGATGTAGCGTTTGTCTACTCCTATGGCGAACATACAGCCTGTGAGACGAGAGATAAAAAGAGAGAGAGTAGCGATACTCTGTTGGAAGAGTATATATCACATAGACCAACGCTTAAAGTGCGCTATCCATCGCATAGATGTATCGAGGAGGGCTTAGTTAACGATAGCAAGGCTCTAAGTGAGGGTATTCGTCTGCATCGCCTATTTGAGAAGGCGATAACCGAGCAGGATTTGCGCAATGCTGTAAAGCGTATGTCGCTCGATTGCCTTATCGACACCAAGCAGACTGAGACCCTAAACACGAAGATTAGCAACATCCTCACAGATAGTCGCGTTAAGGAGTGGTTTTCGAGTGATTGGGACTCGGTGAAGTGCGAGAGCGCCATTATTTCCAATGGCGATATACGCCGCCCCGACAGAGTAATGATTGCGGGCGAGAGAGTGGTTATTGTCGACTACAAGTTTGGCGATAAGCGCAGTGCTGCCTACCAAAAACAGATGGCGGAGTATATGCGTCTAATCGCTGCAATGGGCAAATATAGCCAGATAGAGGGATATGTGTGGTATATATCGCTCGGCGAGATTGAGAGTGTAGAACTATAAACAACAGATATGATAAAATACAAACAAGCCATTTTGGAGAATGGTCTAACAATACTTGTAAACCGTGACAGAGCCTCAAAGCTCGCTGCCGTGAACATCCTATACAAGGTTGGAGCGCGTAACGAGGCTGAGGATAAGACGGGCTTTGCGCACCTCTTCGAACACCTAATGTTTAGAGGTACGCAAAATGTTCCCGAGTTCGACATCCCGGTGCAGATGGCATGTGGCGAGAATAATGCCTTTACCAACAACGACTACACCGATTTCTATATCACACTCCCAAAGGAGAATCTCTCTACAGCATTATGGTTGGAGAGCGACCGTATGCGCAACCTTAACCTAAGCCGTGAGGCGTGTGAAACCGAGAAGATGGTCGTTATCGACGAGTTTAAGCAGCGCTATCTCAACCAGCCATACGGCGACCAATCGCCACTGCTCTACGATCTATGCTATGAGGTACACCCCTATCGTTGGTCGACAATAGGCATATCGCCAGAGCATATCGAGCGCGCCACGTTGGAGGATGTACACTCATTTTACAGTCGCCACTATCGTCCCTCTCAAGCCATACTCTCCATCTCAGCAGATATAGACGAGGATGAGATGATAACTCTCGCTAAGGAGTATTTCGCAGATATTGCAGACAACGGGGGCGAGATAGCCCCTGTACCACAGGAGCCTAAGCAGACCGAGCCACGACGTTTGGAAGTAGAGCGCGATGTGCCAGCTACGGATGTTATAATTGCTTTCCATATTGGCGACCGCCTATCGCGTGAGTTCTTCCTTGGAGATTTAAGTTCCGATTTACTTGCTGGTGGCGAGTCGTCACGCTTAGTAAATCGTTTAGTTAAGGAGCGTGGGCTCTTTACTGCGGTGAATGCCTATATCACCGGTAGTCTCGATGCGGGACTCTTTATAATCAAGGGACGATTGATGCCTAATACCACCGAGCAGGTGGCTGAGGAGGCATTATGGGGAGAGCTTCGAGAGCTTATGCAGGGCAATATCTCTGAGTATGAATTAGAGAAGGTTAAAAACAAGTTCGAGGCAAATATGCTTATGGGCGAGATAAACGTGATGAACAAGGCGATGAACTTGGGCTTCTACGCTATGACAGGCGACCTCGAGCTGATAAACAAAGAGGCGGATATATACCGCTCGATAACACGCGAGGAGGTGGCAGAGTTTGCCACAAGGGTCTTTACCTTAGATAACTCGTCAACACTTATATACCGTTCAAAGCGATGATACAACAACCAGATATAGTTATCCCCGAGAGCGTGGAGATGCCAGCGACAGAGTGTCGCACAACAAAAAATGGCGTTAAGATATATACGCTCAACTCTGAGGAGTTCGAGGTTGTGCGTTTTAGTTTCATCTTCCGAGCAGGAACATCGATGCAACAGAAACCCTTTACAGCCTCGGCAACGGTAAATATGCTAAGTGAGGGCAGTCGCTCAATGACAGGTCAGGAGATAGCCGAAAAACTCGATTTCTACGGCTCGAACTACGATGCCACCATTGACCGCGACTATACATATATCTCCTTTGTGTCGCTATCGAAATTCTTTCGCGAGACAGCTGATGTATCACGTGAGATAATACTCAATCCAGCATTTAACACTAAGGAGTTAAGCATCTACTGTTCTAAGCGTAAGCAGGGGCTTACCATCGAGCGACAGAAGATTGATGTGCAGTCGCGCGAACTCTTTGGTAAGGCTCTCTTTGGTGAGCATCATCCCTACGGCATAACAAGTCCCGAGAGCGAGTACGACAATATTACGCGCGAGGACTTGGTAGCGATATACAACACGCTATACACCGCCAAGAACTGCTTTGTGGTATGCAGTGGTAGAGTCACAGAGGAGGTACTTAACACCGTGGCTGAGATTGTCGATGCCCTACCTGCGGGCGAGGGTCGTGAGGTTGCGTTCCCCGAGGTTAAGACCACACATAAGGTGTTTAAGAAGGATGAGTCGTCGCTACTCTCTTCGATACGCATCGGAAGGTTGCTCTTTGCACGTCGTCATCCCGACTTTGTCGGTATGCAGGTTGTGGCAACAGCACTCGGTGGATACTTTGGCTCGCGACTAATGCAGAACTTGCGCGAGGAGCACGGATACACCTATGGTGTTATGGCAGCGATGGTGAACTTCGAGCGTGAGGGCTATCTCGCTATCGCTACCCAGGTGGCACGCGAACATCGCGACGATGCCCTTCGTGAGATATACTTCGAAATAGAGCGACTACGCAACGAGCTAATGTCGGAGGAGGAGCTTCAAATGGTCAAGAATATGATGATTGGCGAGATACTACGTATCCTCGACGGACCTTTTGGCATTGCCGATGTGACAATCGAAAATATTATGTGTGGCTACGATAACCACGCCACAGAGGAGAGCGTGCAGACAATACTTGCCATCACACCTGAGGATATTCAGCAGTTGGCAGCAAAATATCTTAAAGTTGAAGATTTAGTAGAGGTAGTTGTTGGCTAAGATATGGTGGACAGAGAGTTGCAACAATATATCGAGGAGCATATTCTTCCCCTCTACGACCGTCACGATGCGGCACATAGGCGCAACCACGCAGATACGGTGATAAGCCAGAGTCTTGCCCTTGCACGCAACTACGAGGTTGATATGAATATGGTCTACACCATAGCTGCCTACCACGACACGGGTATTGTTTACGGCAGAGAGCATCACCACGCCGAGTCCAAGCGCATACTTCTCAATGACAAAGAGTTAGAGCGCTGGTTTACACCCGAGGAGCGAGCAATTATGGGCGATGCTGTGGAGGATCATCGTGCATCTTCGAAGTCGGAGCCACGCACAATATATGGTCGTATCGTTGCCGAGGCAGACCGCATTATCGAGCCTCGTAGCATCATTCGTCGCACGGTGCAGTTTACCTTGACCCACCACCCAGAACTTGATTGTGAGGAGGGATATGATCGTATGGTAGAGCATCTTAACGAAAAATACAACTATGGCGGCTACCTACGCCTATGGATCAAGGAGTCTGAGAATGGACGCAGGTTGGAGGAGCTACGACAGATAATTGCCAACAAGAGCCTCTTGCGCACGATTTATGATGAGATATATAATGAGGAGATAGAACGATGAAACCATATATAATAGATAGCACACAGCCTTTGGAGGCTGATATGTTGGGAGAGGTACGCGCAGGCTTTCCCTCGCTTGCCGATGAGGAGCCACGCGAGAAACTCGACCTTATAAAGCTCCTTGTGCGCCACCCTGCTTCGACCTTCTTCTTTCGTATCGGTGGCACATCGATGGTAGAGGCAGATATGGATGAGGGTGATATTATCATCGTAGACCGTAGCATTGAGCCATACAACGGCTGCTCGGCAGTATGCTTTATAGATGGAGAGTTTACGGTTAAACGTGTCGAGATTCACAGCGACCACACTATGCTTATTGCCGCCAACGCTAAGTTTAAGCCTATACGCATAACTCCCGACAATGAGTTTGCTATCTGGGGCGTTGTAACCTATATCATTAAGCGCGCATAGATGTTTGCCCTTGCCGACTGCAATAACTTCTTCGTATCGTGTGAGCGAGTCTTTCGCCCTGAACTCAATGGTAAACCCGTGGTGGTGCTATCGTGTAACGATGGCTGTGCCATAGCACGAAGTAATGAGGCTAAGCAACTCGGCATAAAGATGGGAGCGCCATTATTTCAGATTCGCGACATTGTTGACAAGCATAACGTAACGGTGTTTTCAAGCAATATGGCACTATATGCCGACTTCTCGCGCCGTGTGCGTATGGTGCTAAGAGAGTCCGCTCCCCATATCGAGGTCTACTCCATAGACGAGGCGTTCTTAGATTTACGCGGTGTTGAGAACATAGATTTCGACAGTTTTGCAAAGGAGTTATCGGCACGTTGTCGCAGACTTACTGGGATACCCATTTCGGTGGGTGTTGCCCCCACTAAGACTCTTGCAAAGATTGCAGCAGAGCTATGCAAAAGCTACCCAAAGCTTCGTGGAGGATGCTTTATGCACCGTAAGGAGGATATAGAAAAGGTACTTCGCAAGACCCCGATAGAGGATGTCTGGGGTATTGGTCGCCGCACTACCCCACGTCTAAAAGAACGTGGCGTTATGACAGCCTATGACTTCTCGCAACTACCCCACGATTGGGTACAACGCAATATGGGAATTACGGGTGTTAGAACGTGGCAGGAGCTTAACGGTATCCCCGCCATAGGCTTCGAGGCGATGCAGGAGGCGAAGCACTCGATATGCAACTCACGCAGCTTTGCCCAGGAGATATATTCCTTGGAGGAGTTATCGGAGCAGGTTGCTAAGTTCGCTACGATGACCGCAGAGAAGCTGCGTAGTCAGAATAGTGTATGCCGTCGATTGACGGTCTTTGCTGCCACGAATCGCTTTCATAGCGAGGAGTTACAACAGTACGGTAATATCTCAATGCCCCTTATCGAGCCTACGGATAGCACTATCGAGATTGTACGTATAGCCCGCGAGGCGCTAAGCGAGATATATGTACGCGGTGTGGGTTACAAGAGGGCTGGCGTTATAGCAATGGATATAGTCCCCCGCTCGGCACTCCACGTCTCAATGTTCTCGGCAGAGGATAACGAACGCCATCACCGCCTAATGCAAGCCATCGACACCATTAATAAAAGCGCGGGGAAGAACGCCATCGCCGTAGCATCTGCAGGAAGCAATGAGATACGCACACGCAGCGACCATCGCTCACCACGCTACACTACCGAGTGGGATGAGATACCAATTATTAAATAAGAAAGTTGCAGATTGAGTAATAATTAGTATATTTGTAACTAAACTAACTAAAACTATAATATTATGGGACTACTTCAAGAGTTTAAGACCTTTGCATTAAAGGGTAATGTTGTGGATATGGCAGTCGGTGTTATCATCGGTGGTGCTTTTGGCAAGATTGTGACCTCGTTGGTGAACGATATCATTATGCCACCTCTTGGTATGCTTATTGGCAAGGTGAACTTCACCGATCTTGCTTTTAATCTTGGCACAGAGGCCGAGCCTGTGATGTGGAAGTATGGTGCTTTCCTTCAGCAGGTATTTGATTTTCTGATTGTTGCACTCTGCATATTCTTCCTTATCAAGGGTATCAACCGTCTTTCAGACCTTACTAATAAGAAGGAGGTCGAGGAGGCTGCAGCTGCTCAGCCAGCCCCTGCTCCAGAGCCAGAGCCAACAAAGGAAGAGGTACTTCTTACCGAGATTCGCGACTTGCTAAAGGAGAGAAAGTAAGCCAAGTATTTCTAATTTCATAGGTTATTGGAACAGACCAAATACCCATTGACACAGAATTTCGCCTTTCGTTAATTGCGGAAGGCGATTTTGTTTTATACCCTATATAAACAATGCCTCTGATGAGTGTTGTTCGTTTAGAAAAATTTTCTTAATTTTGTATGGCTAAGTACTCTTTGAGGTATTGCCTGTTCCTAAGTATGGAATAATTAAACTCAAATATTTATGAAACATTGTAAACAACTACACTATCTCGCACCCGAATTTGAGGTGCTTGATATCGAGGTAGAGCAGGGTTTTGCTGCCTCTAATTTGGAGGACCCAGAGGAGAACCCAGAAATGGATTGGTAACAAACAAAATAACTTTATAGACTATGAAAAGACTATTGCTTTTCGTGTGCGCACTATTTGGTTTTATGGCGTGTACACAAAACCCTATCGAGGAGCAATCAGCTATTCGCACTGATGCCCCTGGGACTATTCGAGTGGGTTTCGAGGATAATGAAACCCGTATTCAACTAAACTCGGCGCAGAAGACCGTATGGACCACGGGTGACCTTGTATCGGTATTCTATCGTTCAAATGCCAATCAGCAGTGGAAGTATGATGGCGAGACTGGCGCGCGCACTGCTAACTTGAAGCGTGTTGATGCAGGCACATCAACACGCGATATGGACCGCGTGGTTGTTGT
>JAZOSJ010000013.1:0-14702 GCA_045657045.1 Alistipes sp. | reverse complement strand
TTGTAACTCTTTGAATCCACTTTGTTAAAAGTTTAGTTAATACTTAATTTATTGTAATCCATTCCCGAAAACACTATTTCGGGCTTGCAAAGATACACATTTTTACAAAGATACAAATCCCTCGTTTCTCTTTTTTTTTAGCGAAAAGACCAATCCATTATAAAACAATAAGTTAACGCATTTTTCACCCACACAATTTCATTATCATTATGCAAAAAAACTATCGCGAGGCATCCCCCGCGATAGCACATATAGAAAAGTAGTCTTCTACAGCTCCGTCTTCCACAATCCGTGAAGGTTGCAATACTCGTACACTGCAATCGGCTTGGCATCGCCCAATGCAATCACCGCCTCAGGCTTATCGCTAAGGTCAACCTTAACACCACCCTTATCTGTCTCCACATAGATAAATGCTATGTGATGCTCCTCGGTCATAGGGTGCGCAACACTGCCGACCTCAACCTTGATCGTATTGTTATCAAGGCGGGTAACAACAGGAACGTGCTTCTCGTTGCTTGCATGCACGGTATTAGGTACAAGCTCCTGCATCTTCTGGCCACAGCATACAATAGGAACTTTAGAGTCTACCAACTTAACTACTACATTGCCACACATCTCACATTTATAAAATCTTGTTGTCATATTCTTTCAGTATTTTAATAGTTTTTCGGTTTATTTTCTTTTCTTGATGCAAAAATAATACAAAGATATGGTTCTATCAAACAGATATTTTCTATCTTTGTATCGATAAAACCGATAAACTATGACACTACAACAGATGGAGTATATTGTGGCGGTGGACAAGTATCGCCACTTTGTGCGCGCGGCGGAGTCGTGCAACGTTACCCAGTCGACACTATCGTCGCTGATACAGAAGCTCGAAGCGGAGCTCGATGTTACAATTTTTGACCGCACACAGCACCCCGTAGTCCCAACACCAATAGGCGAGGAGATTATTGCGCAAGCGCGCGTCATACTATACAACTCATCGCAGATGAGCGAGTTAGTAGCATCGCATAAGGGGTGCTCGATAGGCGATATACGCCTCGGCACAGTCTCTACAATTGCGCCATTTATCCTGCCGCAGATGTTTCGCTATATGAGCAACAACCATCGAGATATACACCTTCATGTCGAGGAGGCACGCGCGGAGACCATCAAGCAGAAGCTACTACGCGCCGAGCTTGATATTGCTATTCTACCTATGCCCATAGCCGACGAAGCTCTACTGGAGATACCCCTCTTCCGTGAGCGCTACTACGCATACGTTTCACCAGAGGATACCTTATATAATCAAGAGCGCCTTGTAACGGGTGAGCTTACAGCCGAGAATATATGGATGCTTGGCGAGAGCTACTGTCCCAATACTGGTCAGTTTCCATTCTGCATCAGCGATATGACCAACGTGTCAATATATGTTGCTGGCAGCATCGAGACTCTTATTCGCATTGTCGATAACAACGGTGGCTACACCATCATTCCAGAGTTGCAGCTACCGCTTATAGATGACGCTCGCAGGGCTAATGTGCGCGAATTGATTGCCCCTACACCTGGCAGAGAGGTTGCATTTGTCGTGCGCAAGGACTTTGTAAAGGAGCGCATGATAAATATCCTTGCCGATGCGATCAAGAGCATTATCCCCGACTCGATGCTCGACTCACGTATAAAGAGATTTACAATCAAATTATAGAGCATACCTATATATAATAAATAATCCGTTGCAGTTCAACACCGCAACGGATTATTTTTAGTTGGATAGTCTAACTACCCTATTTCATTTGATTTATTCCAAACCTACAACCTCTGCATCAACAGCAGTATTGTTAATCTGAGGCTCACCAATAAGTGTAGTATTTGTAAGAGTCAAAGTTGACTTATCAGCAGTACCACGAAGAACGATTACAGCGTCACCCTCCTCGCCAGAAGACTTCAATGTACTATTCTTAATATTATAAACCTCAGCACCACCATTAGCCTTAGAGCCCTCACCGAAGCGAGCAGCATAACCTCTTACATCTACGTTGCAGTTATCAATAGTTACATTTGGACTATTGTTGAAGTTCAAACCGTTCTTAGAGTTAACGGTACAATTCTCCACAAGGATGCGATCAATACCCTTAGCCTGAACCAAAGAGTGAGCATTAGCAGTAGCAACACAGTTTGTGACAACCAAATTCTTATCACCACCAGTGTATGACTTAATAGCCACAGCACCAGGAACATCGAAAGTACAGTTATCAACTGTTAGATTACAAACGTAACGAGTCGCATTAGTACCATCACCCAAACGAACACAAGCATCGGCAGAGATAGACTCAGCATTGAATTTAACGTTCTTAATAGTCATACCCGCAGTTGTATAAGTTGCACTCTTACCATCAACAAGAATGCAACCAGCAAAATTATGACCACGACCATTAACAGTAACTTTCACACCTGCTTTCTGAACAAGTGTTACATCACCCTCGATATCATTTAGGAATGCAACCTTAATATCCTCAGTTGCATTGTTTACAAGCTCTGCAAGCTCTGTAGCATTTGCAACAGGGTACTGAACAGGGTATACGATGAAATTGTCAGCGCCATTAAGAGTAAACTTACCAACTGGCTTAACATAAGCCGCATCATCCTTACCATTAGTAAAAATCACCTGGTAGTCGCTTGGGTTAGCTGGAGTCAATGTATTCTCACCTACGAAGCTGAGGTTATAGCCATCAGCTGTAACATTACGAACGATAACTGGCTGAGCAGCAGCGATAGTTGTGTTCTCAATAGTTGTATTAGCATTGCAACCATCAGCACGAACACCGTAAACTGTTGTTGAGATGTTAGAGTTACGGATAATAGTATTTCCTGCCTTCTCCAACGAGATACCGTTCTTTGCATTAGCGATAGTTACACCATCGATGCAAACATTTGCCTTGCCACAAGATAGCAACTGAACCAATGAGTGAAGACCATCTGCAGAACAGCCCTCAATGTTAAGATCACCTTGAAGTGAACGAAGTTTGATACCTACTGCATTGTCAACAGCAGCACCAGTAGCTGTGAAGGTACAATTGCGAACAATCATACTATCTGGGTAACGAGTATTACCATTCTGCTCGTTGCAATAGATAAACGCATTACCATTAAATTCTGAGCAATTAGCTGTCTCGAAGTTAACGTTCTCGATAACTGTACAAATCTCTGGGTTATATGATGAGCCACCAACAAGAGCGATACAACCATCATACTTATAACCATTACCATCAATAACAACACCCTTACCAGCGATCTCTGGGATAGAAATATTACCAACGATATCGTTAGCAAACTTGATAGTCTTTGTACCCTTGATTAGGTTATCTGCCTCAAGCTCCTTAGCCAACTCCTCGCAGTTAGCTACTGAAACGGTCTTAGCAAGAGCCTCATTGTCGTAGTCATAATCGTATGAACCCTCAAACTTGTCGCTAATAGTTACATTAACCTTAGTATTTGCAGTCAAGAAGTTACCAATAATAGTAGTCAAGTAGTTACGCTGTACAGGAATCTGAGTGCTGAACTCTACCTCCTTGATAAGCTTTGTCTGAGCCTCATCCTCGTACACGTACATTGTGAACTGAATTGGGTTCTGCTGATTCTCACCAAGAATGTAATCAGTAGCCAATGTCAAGTGTGAAGCACGTACAGTACCATTAGGCGCAGTAGATATCATCGCATCGTAGTCATGGTTGTAGTAGTGGTTCTCACGATTATCGCGAATCTTATCTACAAATAGACTTGTACGAGCCTTATCCTCCTCAGCCTTAACACCTGTAATATTACCAGATAGAGCATTGAAAGAGGTAGGAATCTCTACATCCTGGCTATAAACAATCTTAACAGACTTAGGGTGAACATTTGTATTAAGCTCAGCAAGATCGGTAGTTACGATACGAACCTTACCGTATGGACGAGTCAACTCAACAGGCTCTGAATCATTCACATAGTTGTGAGTATTGTCTTCTGGCGTGTACTCAAAGCTCTTGAAATATGCATCAGCAAGCTCGTCGTTGATACCATCAACATCCTGCTTAATAGTAATATCTTTAAGCGTAGCACCGATATAGTGACGAAGACCAAGATCAGCCTGAGCATCTACGTGTGGAGTAACCTCCTTACCAGCCTCAAGCTTCTCTGCAAGACCCTCCTCTACGAAGTCAGCAAAGATGACGAAACGATAATTACGACCAGGGATAAGACGAAGCTCGAAGTTTACAGAATCATACTCATCCTTGATGATAACCATACGATCCTTGATAGGACCCTCATCAAGCTCATCAGCATCGTAAATCTCCAAAGAGTAACGAAGATCTGCATCTTCGTTCCAATCCACACGATAGTCACCAGACTGTGAACCATCAAGGTAGTCAATAGCACCATAAGCACTATCTAAATTTTTGTTCTGGTCACCATCAGTACGAGTTTGACCAAGAAGCTCAGGAGCTGCAACTGAAAGCTGCACGCTAACCTCACCGCGAGAACCAGCCTCAGGGGTGATGTCCCTCTGACAAGATGCCATACCAAGCACCAATGCCATCAAAGCTAAATAACGTGTTTTCATAATGTAAAATTTATTAATAATTTTGTTAATATATTACTCTCAATCTATCTATTACATAGATACTCCACTAAAAACGGGTTATCCTTATCAAAAATCAAGGCACTTAAAATTTCTCCACCTGACAAATATTCTGCCTTATTTTCTCCCACAACTCCCTATCTCACAATTGCTTACATTAGTAAATATCCAAAACAGAGCACATTTGCGGGTAAATAGCACAACAAATGTACAAAAAATAAGATAAACAACCAAACACAAAAGGAAAAAATTAGCATAAAAATTCCGTTTTTGACCCATTCGAAATAGCCATAACCCGCGCCTGGGGCTAAAACCAAAACCGACACCTTTTGCCAATTGAATATTTAGTCGTATATTTGTATCGGAGAGGGATTACTAAAACACAAGAATGGAACGTGCTTAGAACTCACTCTCAAACTTTGTAACAACAAGAGTATTAGTATGTTCATAAAAATAATAAAGAGCTGTTGGAGAGTTTTTCTGTCGCTGATATTCGTCATTCTATTGGCAATTGCAGCAACAAGTTTTTCAACCATATACAACTTCACACCTATTGCTCCATTTTCAGGTGCAGATATTTTCAATCCTTACGCCGATTTTGATCCAAATATCGAGTGGAAACGCACCTCGCTACACACCCATACTCGTGTCGATGGTCCGCTTAACGAGTGCGCGTTTACAGCCGAGGAGACGGTCAGCAAATACCGCGATTTTGGTTATGATATTGTGGGCATTTCAAACCACAACGAGATTACACCCCACCCCGACTCAAAGCAGGATATAGGCATCTACGAACACGGCTATAATCTACGCAATTTTCACAAGTTAGTTATTGGCACAGAGCGTGTTAATCGCTTCGATGCGCTATATCCAATATCGGCTTCGCAGGCACAATATCAGCTCGATATGTTAGCCACGGAGTGCCGTATTTTACAACTTAACCACCCGTCGCGTTCAGCCCTTTTGGACAGTGCTCGACTAACCAAAATCGGGGGCTATGATATTATGGAGCTTTCGGGCTTTGACGCCTACCTTGAAAACAAGCATTGGGATTGGGCACTTAGTGCTGGTCGATATAGCTTTGCTCTGCTTAACGACGACCTACACTACCCTGACAGGTCGAATAAGTTTGCCTTGCGTTGCAGCTATCTGAACGCTAAGGAGTGTAGCTCCGAAGAGATAATTTCGACATTGAAGAGTGGCTGTTTCTACTCGGTGCGCGTACCCGACTACGGCAATGGCGATTGGGCGGTTAAACTTGAAAACAATCGAGATATACCAACGATTGAAAACATTGGTGTAGAGGAGGATGTGATATATATGAAGCTTTCGAAGATACCCGAGCAGATAAGGGTTATTGGCGAGAACCACACCCTACTTACAAGAGTCGTAGATAGCGACACCATATCATACCGTATGCGCGCGTGCGACCCCTACGCCCGTATTGTGGTATCATACCCCGATAGCCTTATCATTATGACCAACGCCTTTGCGCGCTACGACAAGGCTACGATGGCATCACCCGCCGATAGAGAATTTCACAAAACAAATATACTCGCAACAGTGCTCTATAACATTGTTGTTGTAGCAGTTATAGCGATAATTTTAGCAATTTACATAAAGATAGTACGTAGATGGAGAACAAAGTAAATATCATCAAAGAGTGGTTTAAGCGACCACTTAGCATCGTATGGTTTTGTGGTGCAATAAGCCTTTTTACGCTTGTAGCATACCACAAACCGCTGTTTAACTATGTGGCGAATAACGTAGAGAGCGGGCTTAGTGGCGTAGTTATTATGGTGAGCTTCGCACTGCTGATGCTTGTATTGAACTTTATGATTGCGATGCTTCTTACCAAGTCTCTACGTATGGTGGGACGTGCTATTATAGCCCTCTCGCTGCTTGCCAATGGCGCTGCGCTCTACTTTATAAATACCTTCGAGGTGTTGCTCACACGCGATGTTATGGGCAATCTCTTTAACACCCGCGTATCTGAGGCTTCGGGCTTTGTATCGGTGAATATGTTCCTATATATCATCCTTTTGGGTCTGCTACCAGCCCTATACGTACTCTGTCGCAATGTCGACTATGGCAAGGGTCGCACATTGGCTAAGGGCGTAGGCTTTTCACTACTTGGCATTATCGCTTTGGTGGTTGTAAATATCAACAATGTGCTCTGGATAGACCGCAACGCAACGAAGATTGGTGCTCTTATTATGCCATGGTCCTATATCGCCAATACAGCACGCCACTTCCACCACCAGAAGATGATAAACCGCGAGGAGATACTCCTCCCAGATGCTACGTTTACCTCAGATGACCCATCTGTTGTTGTGCTTGTTATCGGCGAGTCGGCACGCCGTGAGAACTTCTCACTCTATGGCTACGAGCGCGAGACAAACCCACGACTTAAAGAGGATGGCGTAAAGGCTTATATCGCTAATGCATCGGCAACATCTACTACTCAGGCTGTTAAGGCTATACTAGACCATAAGCGCGTAAAGGGTCTGTATGAGATTTTACCAAACTATATGTACCGCAATGGTGTAGATGTCGTATGGCGCACAACAAATTGGGGCGAGCCACCACTACATATTGAGAAGTATCGCAACGCCTCAAAGCTTCGCGCGCAATACCCCGATGCTGAGGGAGGTTATGATGGCATCTTGTTGGAGGGTCTGCGCGAAGAGATTGAGACCTCGACAAATGAAAAATTGCTTATAGTGATACACACAAGCACTAGCCACGGCCCAACATACAACAAGAAGTATCCAGCTGAATTTGAAACCTTTACACCCGTATGCACTACTGTTGAGATGGCAAAGGCTGAGCGTTCTGAGTTGATTAACGCCTACGACAATACAATCCTCTATACGGACTACTTACTACACTCGGTTATCGAGGTTTTGCGCACGGTGGAGGATAGAGAGTGTGCAATGATCTATATCTCAGACCATGGCGAGAGCCTTGGCGAGGGCAATATCTATATGCACGGTATGGTTGCCGCCTCGATGGCACCAAAGGAGCAGATTGAGATTCCGTTTATCGTATGGCAGAATGGCGATAGCCGCAGGCTCAAAGAGCTTGACGAGGTAGGACATTACCATATCTTCCATAGCGTGATGGACTACTTAGATATGGAGAGCGAGTTCTATAACGAGGAGTTCAGCATATTTGAGTAAAGTGAAAAGTAAAAACTGAGAACTGAAAAGTAAGGTGTCTGCGACGCATATTTATAAAACTCGCGCGAAGCGCTCCTAACTTTTCACCTTTCAGTTTTCAGTTTTCACTTTAAAACAAAACATCCAGGGATATTGACCCTGGATGTTTTGTTTTAGGATGTGCCATAGATTGCTGCTTATCACAAGAAATGAAATTTGAAGTCAGAAGAGGTCATATGCAACGCTCGGCAAAAAAAATACGGATGGGGCTGACTAAAAAGTAACTTAGCAACCCCCATAACCTAAGAGAGTGAATAAAAAGATGTAGTTTTAGGCTTGCGAAGCCCGAAAAAGCGGAGTTTACTGAGCGTAAATGAGCATTTTGAGGGCAAGCGTAACGACAAAATACACTTTTTATTCACTCTCATTCGTATTTATTTTTATTAGCGGCAGCAGATGTGCCTCTTATCACTTCAAATTAGAATGGCATATCATCGACCACGCCAACAGAAGATGATGCCGTCATCGGTGCCTCATCGAGGATAGGTGGTAGGTCGTGCATTGGTGGCTGTGGTGCTGCCTGATGTGTAGGCTGCACACGCCATGCGCGCACATCGGTATACCAGCGACCCTGATACTCACGTGACTCGATATCAAAAGAGACGATATAGCTTTCACCCACGCGGAGTGTTGCCACATCCTGCGCCTTATTCATAAATGTAACAGCGAGCTCCTTGCCATACTGCTTGTTTGGCTGCTCAAAAACTACTGTCTGACGCTCCCAAGTACCACGTGCCGACTGACCTGATGTTGGGGGCAAAATCTGCAATACTTTACCTTCAAATTCCATATTATTCTCTGTTTTATGATTTTCAAATTATGCTACTGAGCAAGGGATGCCAAGAGCCTCAACACGCGCAGCTATCTCGCGTAACTCCTCCTTCTCGACCTTCTCCAAAGTCTGGCAAGGGGTATCGCGGTCAAGAGAGTAGACCATCACCTGCTTAGGGCGTATCTCAGCCACAAGTTTTAACCACGCCACAACCTCCTCCTCGGTAGTGTTATCTACACGCTTATCGAGGTACTCGCCACGTAGGAACATAGTCTGCAAGATAAGGTTGCCCTCAAAAGCCTTTAATAGCTCCACGGTGCGAGCAACGGTATATGCTCCCTGAGGCTTATTTACAAGCTGCACGGTCTTGTCAAATGCCGAGTCGAGTTTAAGAATATTGTTATCAACACGCAAAAGGGCACGACGTACATCCTCGCGGTGTATCTGCGTAGCGTTCGATAACACCGATACCTTAGCCGCGGGGCAATGCTTATCACGTAGAGCGATGGTGTCTAGGATGATATTCTCAAAGTCGGGATGCATCGTAGGCTCGCCATTACCCGCAAAGGTGATAACATCTGGCGGCGTGCCATCCGCAACCATCCTCTGCAAAGTCTCCTCGAGCATTGTTCGCACATCCTCGCGAGCATTGAAGCGACGTTTGCCTGGATGCTCATCATTCCAACCGCACTCGCAATAGATGCAGTCGAAACTACACAATTTTGACTCTATGGGCAGAAGATTTACGCCCAACGAGAGACCTAAACGACGTGAGCGTATAGGACCAAAAATAATATTATCGTATAGCGATGTCATCTCTATAAATACTTAGTTATTACTGTTTTGAACCCTTAGAACCTCCAAATTTCGCACCATGCTTTGCCTGATATGCAAAGATATTCTCCGAGTAAGAGGTAGTCTTAAACTCCGAGTCACGCTTACGCTTAAAGGCAACAGCGATAAGGCGGTCTACAAGTTCGTCGAACTTAACACCCGTAGCCTCCCAAAGGTAGAACGACAATGAGCCAGGGATGGTGTTAATCTCGTTTACGTAGATACCTCCCGTAGCCTCGTCAATCATAAAGTCGATGCGCGATACGCCATCACACGCCAAGACGCGGAAGGTATCACAAGCAGTCTTACGGATAAAGTCGGTAACGCTCTGCTCCAAGCGCGCAGGAATCTCGCGCACGGTAGAGTGCATACCCTCCGAAGGCCTATTCTTACCGCCACCAAGATATTTATCCTCGTAGCTTAGAATCTCGCCACTACGCACAGGCGCCTCACATACCGAAGCCTCGCAGTCGTAGTAGTCGCCAAGTACCGAGCAGTTAATCTCTTTAAGCTGCTCGATAAGGGTCTCTATAATGATACGTTTAGAGTACTTAATGGCGTTATCCACAGCATCCACCAACTCCTCACGGTTGTGCACTGCCTTGATACCGACACTTGAACCGAGGTTCGCAGGCTTCACAATAAGTGGATAGCGAAGAGCCTCGGCACGCACAACACACGCCTCACGCTCCGAGAGCCACTCCTTATCCGAGAACCAAGCATAATCCACTACCGGAATACCACTCTCTTTAAGAATCATCTTCATGGTAATCTTATCCATACCATTTGCCGAAGCCAAAGGATTAGGACAAGCATATGGAATACCCGTCATCTCAATCATACCCTGGAACGAGCCATCCTCACCAGATGTTCCGTGTAAACATGGTAGGATTACATCTATCGTCGTCACTATATCGCTACCAAACAGAGGCTTACGCACCTTATAGAGGTTGTTATCACCATAGATTGGACGGAAGTAGACCTCCTCAACCGACTGAAGCAGAGCCTTCATATCGCGGTAGTTCTCCGTATTGCGGAGCTTCTCACCCGTATACCAATGACCCTCCTTAGAGATATAGATAGGCACAATATTGTACTTATCTGTGTTCATCGCCGCCATTGTCTGCGCCGCAGTAATCACCGAGATTTCATTCTCTACTGAGCGACCACCAAAAATTACACCTACGTTAATCTTCATCTGTATATAGTTTTATCAATTACTTAAACGAGTCTGGGAGGTCATTCTCATACAAGACCACATCCCCAGCATTTAGTTTAGGTTGCAACGCCGCCATAGCCTCCACGAAGGATGCTACGCACTCGACCTGCGATGCGGGATAGCCACCCTCAGCCAAGCCCTCGGTTATCGCCACGCGGTTAACCTCGTTTACAACATATACGCCATCGACCTTCGAATGCGCAATATCACCTCCAAAGATTTTATTATTCTCAAACTGCTTTGCTCCCATCTCCACAAAGCCTGGGGTTACAACATAGCGTTTACCCTCGGTAGCAAAACCCGATAACACTTCAAGCGCCATACGCGCACCCTCAGGATTTGAGTTGTAGGCATCATCGAGAATCGCAATACCACCACTGCGGCGCATACTTAGACGGTGCTCCACCTGCTCAATCTGGCGCACTGCACGACGACGTGCCTCAGCACCAACGCCAAGATGCTCCGCTACGGCTAATGCAGCCGTAATATTTAGGATGTTACCCCTACCAAGAATATGGGTTGCATAACCCTCGTCTACCCCACCATTGTACGCCACATCGAAGCGTGTCTCCGATGCTGAGTAGAGGATATTCGAAGCTCTATAATCAGCCTCGTGGCTCTCCACAGCGTAGCTAACGACATTATAACCTCGCTCCTTGATATAGTTCGCAGCCGCCTCAGAGTCGATATTAACAACGCCAAAACCTCCCTCAGGCAGAGCATCTATTAGCTCGAACTTTGTACGCGCAACATTCTCCACCGAGCCAAATGTTTCAAGGTGCATTTCGCCCACCGAAGTAACAACACCAATCGTAGGCTCCACCAAGTCGCATATCTCCTTAATATCGCCCCTCTGCTTAGCTCCCATCTCCACGATAAAGACCTCGTGGTGAGGTTTTAGATGCTCGCGCACCGTGCGCACAACACCCAACGTGGTGTTAAAGTTACCCGGTGTCATCAGCACATTATACTTCTCCGATAGAACGCGATATAGGAAGTGCTTAGTTGATGTCTTGCCGAAGCTACCCGTAACACCGATAATCTTCAAATTAGGCATCTCTCGAAGCATACGCTTAGCATCGTTGTAGTACCAACGCGATATAGCCTGCTCCAACGGACGATTTATAAGGTTTGCAACAATAGTCCAATAGTCCAAGCATAGGAGCATCATCGCCACCAACGTATACTCCACAGCAAAGGCGTGCACCAACACCACCACCGCAATGGTGAGTATTAGGCGCGTTGCCATAAGGCGCTTAACGCGCATAGTGTAGGCAATCGGAATCTTATACTTGATTGAGAACTCGGCAACGGTGATAATCAACATCCAAACACCAAAGAGTGTTAGTACCACACCATTGGATGTAAAGATATAGACTACCGCAGATAATAGCGCCAAGATATTGGCACGCGAATGCCACTCACCCGTAGAGCGTAGCCAACGGTTGTAGCGCTCCACGCGGTAGCTATTCTGCTGAAACATCTGCACCGAGTAGCGCATCGTAGCCAGAAGAAAGGCGAGCCAGACAAAATGGTATATATGTCGCATTAAAATGGTCGTAAGTAAAAACATCGCCTACTCAAATTTTAAGAATGATTTTAATGCTTCGTGCCACAGCTCTGGGCGCTCCAAAAAGGCAAAGTGCCCCGCACCCTCAGCAACCACAAGACCAGCATCGGGTATAAGCTTCGCCATCTTATGCGCATCCGAGATAGGTGTTGCCGTATCTTTATCTCCCCAGAATAGGAGCGTTGGTGCTGTAATCTTTGGCATAACACGGCACAAATCTTCGTTTACACACTTCGAGAGTATCGCGCGCATCATTGGCGTAGCTCGATTGTAGTCCGACGAGCCCGACTTAGAGCGTCGCTGGTCGAGAAGCATCTGCGCCTTCTTATCGCCAATAAGCAGCGGCAGGGCTCTCTTTAGAAGCTTGTAGGTGTAGACTTTGCGGTAGTAGCTAAACGAGCGACGAGGCTTTACACCCGCTGCATCGGTCAAAACAACCCTCCTAACCTCATTGCGCGAAGCGTAGAGTATCGAGACACGACCACCAAAGGAGTGACCCACAAGGGTTGGACACACAATACCAAGCTCTCTAATCAAAGCCTCCACCGAGCGCGTGTACTCCTCAACACCCCACACGGCATCAGGCTCCGAGCTAACGCCAAAGCCAGCGAAATCTACCGCCACAACACGAAAGTGAGACTGCAACACCTCGACACTACTCTTCCAGATGCTTTTATCACATCCCCATCCGTGTAGCAAAACCACTGCATCACCCTCACCCTCAACGCTATACGCGAGTTCTATACCATTGTATTTATACCTACAATCCATAGATGCAAAGGTACGAAATAATTTTCAAAGTAGAGAAGCAAACGGCAGATTTTTTTGGATAAGTAAATACCTTTTAATAGGAGACAGGTAAGGTTTGTGAGAGACTTATCGAGGACATAGAATAATAAAAAGGCGCGGTCGGATGGGTTACAATGGGTTACAATCGGTTACAATCGGTTACTATGAGCAGAGCGGTATCATCAATAAAAACATCGGAACCCATCGTAACCCATCGTAACCCATCGTAACCCATCGTAACCCATCGCTGTTAGCTGTGGAAAATTAAGAGAGGGCAGAGAGAGTAGGGAGGACAGAGAGAGCAGAGATTTATTTTAAATTGTGATACTCAGTTTCACTACTCTCCCTGTTCTCCCTGTTCTCCCTTAAAAACCCCTAATAACCCTTAATAGCCCTTAACAACCCTTATAAAAAACACTCGCGCGAAGCGCACCTTACTTTTCACCTTTCAGTTTTCAGTTTTCACTTCTAAACCAAAACTTCACGGGCAGCACAACCCAATTTCTTGGGAGAAGTCGTGAGATGTGGTGCATCGCAAAAGAAACCATCCAGGGATAGTACACCTAAGTACAGTCCTGGATGGTTTGTGCTTTTGGGATGTGCCGCAGATTGCGGCTTATCTCGAGAAATTACTTTTTTGATTTAGGTGCAAGAATCATATTCATCTTCTTGCCATCAAGTTTTGGCATAAGCTCTACGCGAGCATACTCCTCAAGGTCGTTTGCAAAGCGGAGAAGAAGAATCTCTCCCTGCTCCTTGAAGACGATAGAGCGACCGCGGAAGAAGACATACGCCTTAACCTTAGCACCCTCTTTAAGGAAGTTCTCAGCGTGCTTAAGCTTGAAGTTGTAGTCGTGGTCGTCGGTCTGTGGACCAAAACGAATCTCCTTGATAACAACCTTAACCTGCTTTGCCTTAATCTCCTTAGCCTTCTTCTTCTGCTGATAGAGGAACTTCTGGTAGTCGGCAATGCGACATACAGGTGGCTCTGCCTTTGGAGAGATCTCGATAAGGTCGAGCTCCATCTCATCAGCAAGTCGTAGCGCCTCCTTGATAGGCAATACGAGGTTAGGCTCAACATTGTCACCTACAACACGCACGGTTGGTGCTGTAATCTCATCGTTGATGCGATTAGGATTGTCCTGCTGTGGACGACGACCATTGTTCTGATTACGCTGGTCACGCTGCTGCTGTTGCTGCTGCTGTGGGTTATTCCCCTGCGCCTGTGGGCGCGGACGGAATGGAAATTGTCCTGCCAAATTAGTTAATTGTTAGTTAGACGTAATTATATTTGTATCAAATAGTTGCTTACTTATTAGCCTCTATCTCCTTAGCCACAAGGTCGTGCATAAAATCTGCGAACTCGGCGATTGTCATCTGACCCTTGTCACCATCGCCCTGAGCACGTACAGACACCTTACGCTCCTCAGCCTCCTTCTCTCCTACGATAAGTAGGTAAGGGATACGCTTAAGCTCGTTATCACGAATCTTACGACCAATCTTCTCGTTACGATCATCCACCTGAGTACGAACATCTACACGGCTAAGCTCGCGAGCAACCTCATGTGCATAGTCGTTATACTTCTCAGAGATTGGAAGCACAACAACCTGATCTGGTGTAAGCCACAATGGGAACTTACCTGCAGTATGCTCCAACAATACTGCCACGAAACGCTCCATAGAGCCAAATGGCG
>JAZOSJ010000012.1:0-15460 GCA_045657045.1 Alistipes sp. | reverse complement strand
AGGCATTTGCTAACTATGTAGGTAAAATTTCCGAGGAGTTGGCCCCTGCTGCCGAGAAGCCTGAACTCTACTACTTGGAGGAGTGGATCGAGAGCCTCTATAAGCAGACTAAAAATGATATGGTTCTAATAGGTCTGTTTGCTGTGCTGGCTATCGTTATCGCACTGATGGGAGTATTCGGTATCGTGATGTTCGAGACGCAGCACCGCCGCTCGGAGATCGCTGTTCGCAAGGTTTATGGTGCAACAACCGCCCAGATGATTGGTATGCTCAACTTGCGATATGTGTGGATTGTGCTCGGCTGTTTCGTGGTGGCAGCACCCGTGGCGTGGTATATCACCTCACGCTGGCTGGAGCAGTTCGCCAACCGCATCGCTTCGCCTTGGTGGATATATGTGGTAGCACTTGCTGTAGTCCTCGCAGTAACTGTCGGCCTTGTCACCCTCCGCTCGTGGAAGGCTGCTACCGAAAACCCCGCAGATGTGGTGAAATCAAACTAATAGAATATGGAGCCTGTAAATTCGCAGGCTCCATTGCTTTTTTGCTATCTCCAATCCCACTTTGGATGTGCTGGATCCTCGGCGGTGAGGGCTTCGGAGAGGGAGAGCCCAAGAGCCTTAGCGACGCCTTCGCCGTATGATGGGTCGGCGCGGTGGCAGTTGCGGATATGTCGCTGTTTGATAAAGAGTTCCGCATCGCCCATTGCGCGTGCCGTATTCTCACAAGTCGCTCGCTGATCCTCGGCAGACATCAGTCGCCACACCTTGCCTGGCTGTGTGTAATAGACGCTATCGAGTTCGCGCTCGTCGGAGTTATAGACCTCGCCACTGACCGCCAAAGGTGGCTCTTTGAGGTGTGGTTGGTCTTTCCACTCGCCATAGCTATTCGGCTCGTAGCCAATCGTACGACCAGCGTTGTCATCAGTTCGCATCTGGCCGTCGCGATGGTAGGAGTGGAACGGGCAACGAGGGCGATTTACGGGTATCTGGTGGTGGTTTACGCCCAAGCGGTAGCGTTGCGCATCGCCATACGAAAAGAGGCGTCCCTGCAACATTTTATCGGGCGAGAAGCCGATACCGTCGATGATATTCATCGGGTTGAATGCCGCCTGCTCGACCTCGGCAAAGAAGTTTTCGGGGTTGCGGTTAAGTTCCAAGATACCTACATCGTGCAGCGGGAAATCGCCGTGATACCACACCTTCGTAAGGTCGAACGGATTGATATGATACTCCTTCGCCTGCTCCTCGGTCATCAGCTGCACCTGCATCAGCCAGCGAGGGTAGTCGCCGCGCTCGATGGCCTCAAACAAATCTCGCTGGTGCGACTCTCTATCCTTCGCAATCACAGCCTCTGCCTCGGCGTCGGTCATATTCTTGATGCCCTGCAAAGTGCGCAGGTGGAACTTCACCCAAGTACGGCGGTTGTTGGCGTCGATAAAGCTATATGTGTGACTACCAAAGCCGTGCATATGGCGAAAAGAGTAAGGAATACCGCGCGGCGACATCGTAATCGTTACCTGATGCAGTGCCTCTGGGAGTAGTGTCCAAAAGTCCCAGTTGCTGTTTGCCGAGCGCATACCCGTGCGAGGGTCACGCTTGATGTCGTGGTTGAGGTCGGGCAATTTCAACGGGTCACGCAGAAAGAATACTGGTGTATTGTTGCCCACCAAATCCCAATTGCCCGTATCGGTATAGAACTTCATCGCAAAGCCGCGAATATCGCGTTCGGCATCGGCGGCACCACGCTCGCCGGCCACGGTCGAGAAACGGACAAAACAGTCGGTCTTCTTGCCCACCTCGGCAAATATTGAGGCACGAGTGTACTGAGTGATGTCGTGCGTGACGGTGAATGTGCCATACGCACCCGAGCCCTTGGCGTGCATACGACGCTCGGGGATAACCTCGCGGTCGAAATGTGCTAACTTCTCCATTAGCCACGGCTCTTGCAAAGTTACAGGCCCACGAACGCCTGCTGTCTGCGTGTTCTGGTTGTCGGCAATGGGGCGACCATTCTCCGCCGTCAAATGTTTTTTATCGTTCTGCTTCATATCGGAAATATTTGAAAGTCCTGAAAAGGTTTAGTATCTGTCCGCAAGATTATTTTATGAATCTTTTGTGGTGAATTTGTTCGCTATTTTGAGCTACATAGGAACTCCTATGGGGTAAGAAATAGCAAGCAAAGGCACCGTAAAGAACGTAAAAGAACGAAGCGGATAGATGCTAAACATTTTCTTCATATTCCCAAAATTGTGCCACATCATTCTATACACAATGGCTGGGATGTTATGCCCAACTAGGTTTATAATCGATTATCACTTTAAGAGTAGAGGGTGTTTCGGGAAAAGGTTTGAAGAGTGCTGGGGATGGAAGACTTTGATATTTGCTAATATGATCAAAGGGTGTGTTATTTTGAGCAAATTGCTTGTACATCGATTTGCTGAAATGTACAAATTAAGCCTATGTCTTATTCCGTGCTGTATTGCGCTATTTATTTGTTCTATTTGTCATTAAAGGCTATAAGCTTAATAGGTGGCAAGTACCTCTTGAAACACAAACTAAAAATCGAGCGGCCAAACGGCAACTCGATTCTTGTTTTGTGTTAGTCGTATCTTATTGCTTTTGTAATAATATGGTTAAAAAGCCCCGTTTATATTTCACTTTCTTAAGGTCGCATTATCCCATCTTCACCATCTCAGCCAACTGCACAAAGTAGTCATTCGACCAGATATCGAGTTCTTTCGGATTGCGAACGAAGGGCAATACATCCTCTTTTACCTGCTTAATATCCGCAGTCGAAAGTCGCTCAATAAGTTTATCTTTGAATGACTCGGGGGTAATATCCTCGCCGTTAAACTGCTTGCAACGCTCCGCCAAATGAGCAAAATCGAGGGCGACACCATTGCGCACATACCACTCAAAGTCATACCAATCACGCCCCTTAACTCTATTCTTCCACGCACGATATACCAAGGCGTGCATCTTGCCAGCAAACAAGTCTGGCAAAGTGAAGCAACGAGTCATGAACGAGTGAGGTTGAAGCAGCAACTTCTGTTCGGTTGTAAAGTTAAGCGGAGGGTTGGTATCCACCTCAATCTTAATTTTTATCGACTTCTCCGTTTGGAATGTTACATCGTAAACATCGGTGTTATCTTTCAAAAATGCCGACTCTACCTTGCCAAAACTTTTCTTATCCTTCTTCGTAATCTCCACCTCTCGACCTACCAATGCAAACGCATCTACGATAGGTTGAAAGTACTTCGAAAAATCAAAGTTCTCATCAGGTGCCAGCAACGAAAAATCCATATCCTCGCTGAATCGCTGCAAACCGTGGAAGATTCTCAAACAGGTACCGCCATAGAATGCCGCAGACTCAAAGAAACCGCCCGCATATAGACCGGCAAGGATTATCTGCTGATTTACCTCAAAGATGGCATTTTGCTTCTGTTGTTCAGTTGTCAACTCGTAGCGTGACAACATATTGTCAAATATCTCGTTTTTCATCGCTTTAAGTACTTTAATAGTGTAACAATGGAGTCAGCCTTTTTACCAACCTTAATATAGTCTTCAAACACGGTTGCATCGAGCTTATAGAACTCCTCCATATCCATACGAATATCCTGCTCTAAATAGTGCTCCACATCAGTCAGGTAACGGAGATTGACCTTTGAGGAGTTGGCAATCAAATCACATAGAGCCTTTTCGGGCGAGGCAATTAAGAACGCATAATCGCCCTTATGCAGACTTCTAACGCCAACAGAAAAAGCCTCTCGTGAAATATACTTGTAGTCGTAGTTGCCTAACGGAGTCTCGAAACTACGAGAGTGCTTTACGGTCATCGACTGATTGACATAAACGGCCTCTGGGATTAACCCATAATATCTCAACGCTGTTGACATTGAGATATACGATGGTGCGTAGAGGTGGTTGGCAATCAACTCGGTCGAAAGGGTTTTGCCCGAGTGTTTGAGATTAACCACATAAAGCCCGCGCTTCAATCGTATGATGTAGCCCTGCTTTTCGAGCAAAGCCACCTTCTTGCCTGGCGACTTGAGTTCTGGATACAACGACTCAATTATGGAGGTCGTTACGGGAGTCGCACCTATTTCCTTTAATAGCTTATTCATATTGCAAATATAGTAATATTTTGAATAATAAAAGAATTGCAACATCTTTTTCTGTTCAAAATATATCTATATTGACAAATGTATACAAATCGTATGGGCAAATCAAACCGCACATTTGCTCATCCTATTGTATTTATCATCAGCTATCATCGTTTACTACTGTTTATCAAATATTTGGACCGTATTTGAGCCTCAAATCCGTAATAGTCTTATTATCAATAACTTTAATATTCTGCATAGGCAAGTAGAAACTGATTTCCAATGATAGTATCGAAACAGAGCTATAAATTATGCTAATATTGAACTTTGATTTCTAAAACACAAATACCTAAAGCTTCTTGTATTTTCATATTTTCAATAGACATCTTGCCTCCAACTACGAGTATTGATACGTTTTGTGGTTTTGTACCTAACACCTTACTCTCTGCGTCTAGCACTGATTTATATTTAACACATTGGAATAAACCTCTCATCACATCTGCATCAGATGATGAGATGGATTTAATTTCAACAGCAATCTGCGCACCGTTATTTAGTTCAAAATAAACATCTAGCCTATCACCAGACAGTAAGATATACTCCATATGGCGACGTTTGAAATCTTTGACACCTATCGATTCTGGATGATTATAAATGTATTCTTTTAGTTTTTTATGATTATCCCCTTCGCCTCCGGATCCATATAATTTACCCGAGCGAATTTTTGCTTCATTTGCTGTTATATCAATAACTGATTCTGTCAAACCCAATGACGAAAGCACCCAATCCCATTTATCATATTCAACAGCTTTTACATTTAGTCCAGCAATAAAAATCTGCTTTTCTTCTTGTGACATTTTGTCATAGGAAGAATACACATAACTAAATCCAGCAGATGGCAATCCTGTAGACTTAGATTTTACTAAAGCATTAAGTGTTGGGATTTCTTCACCTGTCCGCTCTATTAATTTCTTAAAAATATCATCAACATATCCCAATTGCTTACTTAAACCACGAAATGCTGAATATCCTAGTTCGTTAATCAAATTGCCATAAGTGTTTGCAGTTAATCCTTGCTTTGCCCAACGGACAAGAATAGGAATAATTCTTCTAACTAAATCTTGAGATTTTGCCGTATGACACACCTCTTCAATTATATTTGCAAGACTGTTATGAGCAAATACCGACTCGATATAACTGAATAATTGAGAATTGTTGCACATCGGTCTTTCAATACTTTTACCGCCATTGAAACCATGTTTGCGCAAAACAACATCATTCAGTTTATCTCCGTTGTACTCTTCAACTAGTTTCAACTTAAACGTCAGATCAGATGGACACTCTGCAACCCAGTATTTACAATCACCTCGCTTACACTCAGTATCCACGACCAATGTTTTAAAACGAACATGTCGCGTATCAGACATATACAAATAAACTATATCACCGATCGACATTTTTACCCGACCTTTCTTCCAGTATACAAAACCATCTTTTTGTAACGATGTGGCATGATCGCACATATTCCGATTAGCAAATACAAGCCAGGTTCTATTCTCCATAATACAAATAAGATATTAAGCATTACATCTTTTACAAAGATAATCAAATATACGCAAATACAATAATATAAAACCATGAATATTGCATATGGTATTCACTAGACAAATCACCGCAATTCCGACTTTTCTTTTATAAAAAAAGCGAAGTGGCCCCAAAAGTTTAGACAAAAAACTTTTGGGGTCACTTCACAAAAGATACTCCTATATTATTTATATCCCTGGGTCAACATCTATATTATCGCCAAAATTTATTATGAAAACTAAATGAAATAACTATTTATTCAATATAGATCTAACAATACCCAAATCTCGCATTCTATTTCTCTTAATTCGCTTACTTGTTCCAAAGTCAGTATAACTAATAATTATTAATTTGATGCCATGCTTTGGTAAAATTTCAGCTCTGCGTTCATCATATATCTTTCGTTGCTCCTTTCGTGATACTCCACTAACGGTCATTCTTTTATCAAATAGTTTTACATCTTGTGTATGCTGTATCTCTTGATACTCTACAACTAAATTCAAATCCTTATAATATGCATCAACGGGTAACTTAGCTCCCGTATCTCCATATAAAAAGTCAAATCTATGTTGCCTTGAAGCTGTTAATCCGAGAACCTCATCGCATAAGTCAATAACATAATCCTCATCTCTATCTTTTTTATTATTACTTATTATGCTTGAATTTGCCATAAGTTCTTCCGCTTTAGACATTGCTGTTTTTTTAATAGGAGCGATTGTGTTTTGCATAGCATTACAATGTACAATATCATACATATGATTTATCGCAGATACTTCTGCGCTATTCAAACTCATACCTTTATGTTTTTGGTAAGATTCCTTAAAAGTATCTTTATCAGATGGTAACATTAGGTTTCCATTTGACAAAAATTTTCCTGTTGATTTCATAAATTCAGCTATGTGTCTTATAGCATTCTTTCGTAATTGTGGAGCCTTAAGATTTCTATTATCTAAAAAATCGTCAACTTTACGAATCATCTCTAGAATTGTCATAATACTCTTATTTTAATTATCTGTCAATATCATCCAAGTATAGGTTAGTTCTGGAAACTGCGAATGAAAATCATAGGCATCGAATAGTTCGATAATACTCCTATTGCGGGCTACGAAGATAATAGCACGATAACCCAGCTTCTGTACGTTGCCTATAGTTGTACGCATATATTCAAGCGTATGCGAATACTCCTCTAAAAGGCTTATTACTGCAGTATGTTCATTACCACCCCGTGCCTCCATAATAAACGAGAGGCTTCCAATATTATCCAATGCTCTGACATCATTATAACCGAGCGAGTTTAGGGTGTCTAAAACCTGTAATTGAATAGTTGTCATAGTATCTATTTTAGTCGTGATAATATTCGTATAAATCGTAGTAGTCCGATATATCGTACCAATCATAAGCAACACTTTTCGATATAGTTACATCTCTTATCGAGCGTTTGCTGTGTTTTCCTTGCGGCCGATAGATAATTAGGCGATTGTCATAATCTAACCAGCTAATATCCGTAACATCGCGCGTGGGATCCTCATTCAACCAATAGGACTCTTTATGGTGCTTGGGCTCCTCCTTGATATATAGGTCATATATGGTTAGTGTTAAACATATAACCATTATTGACCAATACCAAGGGCGCACATAGTGCCATACTATAGCGGCCAATTCGACCATTTGCTCTCGGTGATACATAACTACATATCTGTTTTGTTTCGCAATAATGCCTCTTTATATATACTCTCCATTCGTTGTCGTAATGATAGGGGCTCTAACACCTCAATCGAGCGACTACGAGCAAGTAGAGCCATTACAAAGTCATTTGTCACCCTCAGTCGCAGTCCTATCGTTACGCTACAATCATCCTCGGAGATTATATGTTGTGAACTGTGTAGTGGCAGGCTCTTTATAAATGCACCGTCAAGTTTGTCATATCTTACCACTACATCCTCTACTGGTATAGAGTCATCCGCCCATATTCCGAAACTGTCGGCAAGGTGGCTGAGTACATCAGATGTCTTCTTGCGCTTAAACTTAATATGTTTGTAGATGGAGACATTTGATATGCGCTCTATCGCATACACCCTTAACTTATCTTCTAAATTGTATCCTACTACATACCAGCGATTTTGTGACTCTTTGAGTAGATGTGGAGATAATATATGCCTTTTAGACCGGCTATTATCGCGATAGTGTTCATAGAAAAACTCGATGCAGAAGTTCTCGCGAATAGCTTTTAATATATCAAAGAATGCCTCGCCTATAAATGGTAGACGGTGTTCTCGCACCACATAATTATTCAATGCGGAGTCTTTGTCGATACGACTTAATAGCTCAAAGTTTTGCAATAATGCCTCATACTCCTGCGCTACGTTGCTGTTGTACTCAGCAACATAGCCATTAGCATCGCGATTATATACTATTGATATATTAAATAGTGAAGCTATTATATTAAAGTCCCTTTGGAGGGTGCGAGGCGTAATCTTACGCTCTGTGTAAGCAAGGTCATTGCTTACATACTCAATAAGTTCCTCTTGGTTTATAGGCTGAGCTAAGCGAACCTTGTTGATTATTCGGATTAAACGTCGTATGTGGTCAGTAGTATTCATTGGGCTAATCTGTTTCTACTACAAAGTTAATGCTTCCTGGCGACAAAATATGTCGTTGTGAAATATTTTTCTAAAATTTCACAACAACGCCCAAAGTGCAATCGAGAATCATCAAGGGCAAGAGAGAGATAAACTAAATTTAAGTATAGTTTATATACCCCCAAGCAGAGGCAACACCTCTGCTTTTTTTGTGTCGTTGTCCAACCTTTTCGAGCGCAAGCATAACGACAAAATACACTTTGTATTAATTCTCTTTTCTATTATATCTTGCTACTTTACAATAATTGCATTGATGATGCGGTGGCCAGAGCGTTGGTTTAGTAGTGTCATCAGTTCGTCGCGGTGGAAGAAGATCTCTTGGCGGGCGACGGAGGAGGAGATGCCTACGTAGAGGATGCCTTGTTTTAGTTCGAAGGTGTGGGTTAGTGAGGCTATGTGGGGGCCTACGACCTCTTGCCAGAGCTCGGGGAGGCGGCCTTCGGCGAGTTTACGGGCAACGAAGGGACGTTCGAAAAATTCGCGTAGGATGTCGCCTACAAGTGTTGGCTCGGTACGTTTCATAGTGTTGTGGCTTTGCCGTTTGCGATGCTGAATAGTTGGTACTCGACCTCGGCATCACCGAGGGTGCGCTCCAAGCGGTGTTTGTTACAGTCGGTGATAAGAATCTGACCAAAAATATCGCCGCCCACGATTCTTAGCAACTGTGCTACGCGGCGCATATCGAGCTTGTCGAAGAGGTCGTCGAGCAGAAGTATTGCGCGCTCCGAGCAGTGCTCGGTAAGTAGTGTATACTCGGCGAGTTTTAGGGCTATAAGGAAGGATTTTTGCTGTCCCTGCGAGCCATACTTGCGAAGAGGATAGCCGCCCATCGTGAAGATTACATCGTCGCGGTGGATGCCCGAGGTGGTATGTTCGTTTACGAAGTCCTTCTGGCGTGATGCGAGGAGTAGCTCCATAAGCGATGTCTCCTGCAACTCGCTCTTATATGTTATGCCTATTGTCTCGCGCTCCTCCGAGAGCAAGGCGTAGTAGTTCTCGACCAAAGGGCGTAGTCGCTCGACTATCTCCGTGCGGCGGTTGAAGATAATATCTGCCGAGGCGGAAAGCATACTGTCGTATATTAGCAGCATCTCCTCCGAGGGGGCGGTTTTAAGGAGTTTATTGCGCTCCTGAAGTGCTGCATTATAGCGTATTAGCGCCGCCATATAGTTGCGGTCAATCTGCGAGATAAACCTGTTTAGATACTTTCTGCGCTCCTCCGCCGAGTCGCTAATAAGTGCAGAATCGGCAGGCGACACCACAACAATAGGAATATGTCCTACGTGGTCCGAAAGTTTATCGTACTCCTTGCCGTTACGCTTCAAAATCTTGCCACTGCGGCGGGTATAGCTACATAGAATATCCTCCTTGCGCTCGCTATCCGAGGTGAATTTACCCTCGGTGAGGAATGCCTCTTTGCCGTGCATTATGCACTGCGAATCGGGGATGGTGCTTAGCGAGCGTGCCATAGCAAGGAAGTGTACGGCATCCAAAATATTGGTCTTGCCCGCACCATTATCGCCTACAAAGCAGTTGATGCCATCCGAGAGATTTAGTCTTTCGTCGGCAATATTCTTAAAGTATATAATGGTGAGCGTGTCGAGTTTCATATCGGTGCAATACTATATTTTTGCAAATATACGGAACAAATTTCGGTTGTGCAATAGTGGCGAATTTTAATGTGTAAAAATCGCTGGTTGTGTTGTGGTGAAATAGTGTAATATTGGGTGATAAGGGAATAGATTAGGTCTGCGATATAGGGTGTTGTGAAAGGTTGAATTTAGGTGGATTATGCTACTTTTTTCTCTTTTGATTTTGTATATAGTGCAAATATTATTATATTTGCGAGTTTAATATTGATTCGGACTATGATTGATAATTTGAATAGATTTAATCGCTGGAATAACATCGTGGGATGGATGGTCTTTTTTGTAGCCACGCTATCCTATTTGATGACCATGGAGCCCACGACAAGTATGTGGGATTGTAGCGAGTTTATTGCGACCTCCTATAAGTTGGAGGTGGGTCACCCACCAGGGGCGCCGCTCTTTATGATGTTGGCGCGTTTGGCATCGATGTTTGCCCCATCGCCAGAGGCTGTGCCGGTGATGATAAATGCGATGAATGCCATCGCCTCGGGCTTCTGCATCCTCTTCCTATTCTGGACTATTACGCACCTTGCCCGCAGGGTGACAACAACTGATAGTAGCAAGGAGATGTCGCTAAGCAACATGATTCTGGTTCTTGGCTCGAGTGCTGTGGGTGCGTTGTCGTATGCCTATACCGATACGTTCTGGTTCTCGGCAGTTGAGGGTGAGGTCTACGCCCTTTCGTCGATGTTTACGGCATTGGTGGTGTGGTTGATGCTTAAATGGGAGGAGAATGCTCATCGCTCGACCTCGATGCGTTGGATAGTCTTTATTGCCTATCTGATGGGTCTCTCGATAGGTGTACATATTCTTAACCTGCTTACCATCCCTGCGTTGGTGATGATATACTTCTTCCGTTGCTATGAGTATCGCTCGGCTAAGGATTATCTTTTGAAGATATGCTTGGCGCTTGTGGTGTCGCTGGTGATTCTCGGTGCTATAAATGGTATTATCATCCCTTATACCGTGGCGTTAGGTGCTGCGGTAGATACCTTTGCGGTGAATAACCTTGGCATGCCTGTGAATGTTGGTATGGTGGCGTTTGTGGTGGCGGTATTTGCTCTGCTTGGCTATTTGATACTCTTCACCCATAAGCGCGGATACAAGGCGTTGAATACGATTGTTATGGCGGTAACGGTGATATTTATTGGCTTCTCGTCATACGCATCGGTATCTATTCGTGCTGCGGCAAATCCACCGATGAACTCTAACGATCCATCTACGCCACATAAGCTGCTCAGTTTGCTTAACCGTGACCAATATGGTAACCGTCCGTTATTGGTGGGTCCATACTATTCGGCGATGCCATTGCCTATCGTAGAGCCAAACTATGACTATATGTCGGAGGATGAGTATCTGCCTACGGGTAATTATAGTGCTAAGAGCATGATGTGGCTAAATCCAGAGACGGGCAAATATGAGGAGCGTGAGATATTTGATGGCTATGTCTATCCTAAGGAGGCTAACCGCATTCTGCCTCGTATGTGGTACTACTCGCGAAGAAGCAACTACGAGGAGGGCTGGGTAAATATGGTCAATGGTCACCCTTCGGTCTATGTTGAGGACTCTGCGGGAGGCGCTTGGTATGAGCCTACGGCGTTGGAGGATATAAACTACTTCCTCGGCTACCAGATGGGTGATATGTTCTGGCGCTACTTTATGTGGAACTTCGTGGGTCGCCAGGATGACAACCAGCTACAATCGGATGCCCAGAATCGCATCTATCTAAATGGTGGCTGGCTCTCGGGTATTGATGCGTTGGATAAGTTCTATGTAGGTCCACGTACGCTGCTACCTTCGGATGCAGAGAATAACCCTGCTCATAATGGCTACTTCTTCTTGCCTTTGTTGCTTGGTCTGTTGGGTCTGATATATCAGCTCAATGTCGACTGGCGCAACTTCCTTGTGGTTAGCTTGTTGTTTGTGATGATGGGTATTGCGCTTGTTGTCTACTTCAACACTGCACCTGATGAGCCTCGCGAGCGAGACTACGTATATGCTGGTGCCTTCTATGCATTTAGCATCTGGCTCGGCTTGGGCGTTATGGCTCTTGGCGATATGCTTATTTCGTTCTTTGCAAGACTCTCGAAGCTGGGTAATAGGGCAACTCTTACCGCTGCTGTTGTTGCAGTGCTTATGTCGGTAAGTGTGCCTGTGGTGCTTGCATCGGAGAATTGGGACGATCACGACCGCTCGAACCGCTATATGGCGCGAGATATTGGTCGCAACTATCTTAACACCGTACCGAAGAATGGTATTATCATCAACTATGGTGATAACGATACCTTCCCATTGTGGTATTGTCAGGAGGTCGAGGGTGTGCGCCCCGATGTGCGAATTATGAACTCCTCGTATCTTGGTGGCGAGTGGTATATCGACGAGATGAAACTCGCAGCAAATGAGGCTGATGGTGTGCCATTCTCAATTCCAACAAAGAAGTATAGCTTCGTTAACGATTGGACAATCATTGCAAATCCTATTGATGTGCTTGATACCGACAAGGCGCGTAAGCTTCGTATGGAGCGCCGCCGTATCGATAACGAGGGTTACTACCAAATTGAGTATATCGATCTCTCGGGTCGTAGACAGGTTATCGCGGGAACGTACAGCGATATATCTAAGAAGATTGGCGAGAGCCAGCAGACAATGGCGGAGTATCAGCCATATATCGAGAGATATATCTCGCAGGGTGATACCTCGTCGGATGGCTTCTATGACGTATATGTGCCATACGCTGTGGCGCAGACCACGTTCGATGCTATCGTTGGCGATGCAACCTTTATGGAGGACTACGATAAGATGGAGGCTTATTGGGAGTATAACGATGCCATTGCAGGATGCGATATGTTGCTTAGCGATGCTATCCGCCTCTTTGTATCGGATGCGCCTATGAGTCTTGCTATAAATGGTGGTCGCATCTATATCCTTGGTGAGGGTGAGACTATCCCTGTGGAGGAGCGTATGGAGGACTACCGTATGATGGGTAAGCTAAAGTCGAAGGTAGATAGCTATTTCGATGGCTTGGATAGCGACTATATCCTCGCCGCAAAGCGCTATGTGATACCTGTCGACAAGGCTAATGTCTTGGCTTCGGGAATCCTCGATGAGGCGGAGATTGAGCGTGCCGAGGATGAGGTCTATATCTCGCTTAGCGGTAAGTCGTTGCTTACAAAGGATCATCTTATGATGCTCGATTTGTTTGCTAACTTCGATTGGAAGCGCCCACTATCCTTTACTCAGGCGCACCTTATGAAGGACTACGGTATTGTGGATTATGCCCGCTTTGATGGCTATGCCTACACCTTTGTGCCTATCTATACTCGCTATCGTTCGGGTTCGGAGACGGGATATTTGGATGCAGATAAACTCTATCCACGCTTTATGGGTAACGATGCCGAGATTGAGCCGTTGTACTACGGTAATGTTGCCGACGAGGATGTCTTGGTGGACTACTTTGTGCGCTACAATATCTCGGCAGCGCGTCTACGCGAGAACTTTGCGCGTGTGGCCACGGAGTTCCTACGTCGTGGCGAGGAGGAGGATGTTATTAAGGCTGAGCAGTTGCTCGATAGAGGTACCGAGGTGTTGCCATCCAAGAAGATTGGCTTCTCGCACAGCAACACAATGCCATATATCCGCGGCTACTATACCATTGGTAACTACTACCTTGATAGAGCTATCGAGGCTTTGGAGGCGGCAAATGTGATGTTTGAGGATATGCTCGGTATCGAACGCAAGGCGGTAGATAATGTCGATAAGTTTGCCTACTTCTATGACCTTTCGGATGCTGCTGCCGAGTATCATTCAACAGCAATACACAGAGGACTAAATGTCGAGGAGGTAAATGCTCTGCTTTTGCGTAGCGATGAGCTCTTTGCTAAGGCGGAGGAGGACTATAACAAGGGTGATAAGATTGCCGCAGAGTATATCAAGAGTCGTGGCGAGTGGGTTGCCTACTACTTGCAGTTTGCTACATACGACAGCTTCTCGATGACTATTAGCGAGAAGATGTATAACGCGATGCTTGATATCATCGAGACTCTCGATACAAGCCATATGCTTGCAGGTAGCTTCGAGTGGGTGGCTAATGGTGGCGCTGAGGCTGGTTTGGTGGAGAATCCACTTAACTTCGATGCCCTTGTATGCAGCTATCTCGATGCTGTGCGTCGCCTTACACCAGACGATATCGACGATCCGCAGATGGCGCTTATGGAGGGACATATATGTAACCTCTTCGAGATATACAATGGCTTGCCACTTAGCCGTATAATTAGCAATAGAAATGCTCCTGCGGAGTATCTCGATGAGATGGAGGAGTTCCTGTCGGAGCCCGCGCAGTACGATATTTTAAGCATTTACGGAAAGATTCAGTAACGAACAAAAATAAACTAAGAATAATATGGAAAAGATTGTTTTGTACAATACGCTCACACGTCGTAAGGAGACGTTCGAGCCTATCAACCCTGAGCACGTGGGTATGTATGTTTGCGGACCTACGGTTTATGGCGATCCACATTTGGGTCACGCGCGCCCTGCTGTGACCTTCGATTTGTTGTTCCGCTACTTACAGTCGTTGGGCTACAAGGTGCGTTACGTGCGTAACATCACCGATGTAGGTCACTTGGAGCAGGATGCTGATGAGGGCGAGGATAAGATTGCAAAGAAGGCGCGCTTGGAGCAGTTGGAGCCGATGGAGGTTGCTCACTACTACACCGAGCGTTACCGCGATGCTATGCGCGAGTTGGGCGTTAAGTCGCCCTCTATCGAGCCCCACGCCTCGGGACACATCATCGAGCAGATTGAGATGGTTAAGCGCATCCTCGAGGCTGGCTATGCCTATGAGTCGAATGGTTCTATCTACTTCGACGTGGAGAAGTACAACAAGGACTACCACTATGGTCGCCTCTCGGGTCGTAACCTCGACGACATCGTCACCAACACCCGCGAGCTCGATGGTCAGAGCGATAAGCACCACTCATACGACTTTGCCCTCTGGAAGAAGGCAGCACCTGAGCATATCATGCGCTGGCCCTCACCCTGGAGTGATGGTTTCCCTGGTTGGCACATGGAGTGTACAGCGATGAGCACAAAGTACCTCGGTGAGCAGTTCGACATCCACGGTGGCGGCATGGACCTCATGTTCCCCCACCACGAGTGCGAGATTGCACAGTCTACAGCAGCTCTTGGCAAGGACTCTGCACGCTACTGGGTACACAACAATATGATTACTATCAATGGTCAGAAGATGGGTAAGTCGCTCGGTAACTTCATCACCCTCGAGCAGCTCTTTACGGGTAACCACCCAATGCTCGAGCAGGCATACACGCCTATGACCATCCGCTTCTTCGTGCTCCAGGCGCACTACCGCTCAACGCTCGACTTCTCGAACGATGCACTTCAGGCTGCGGAGAAGGGTCTTGACCGCTTGATGAAGGCTGTGGAGGCACTCGGCAAGCTCAAGGCGGCGGATAAGTCTACAGCCGATG
>JAZOSJ010000011.1:0-8390 GCA_045657045.1 Alistipes sp. | reverse complement strand
GGCAGCACAACCCAATTTCTTGTCAGAAGGGGTCAGGCTTGGCCTCGATAAAGAAATTGCCCCAGATGGGACATACTAAGCGTATTTCCCATTTGGGGCAATGATTGAGAGGTCGAGAATGACCCCTTATCACAAGAAATTAAAATTAGCCGATAAGAGCCTCATATGCCGCAGCATCAAGAAGAGCGTCAACCTCAGCTGGGTTAGACATCTTAATCTTGATAAGCCAGCCCTCACCGTATGGATCCTTGTTTACAAGTGAAGAGTCGCCCTCAACAGCCTCGTTGAACTCGATAACCTCACCGCTTACAGGAGAGAAAGCGTCAGAAACGGTCTTAACAGCCTCGATAGAGCCGAAAACCTCGTTAGCCTCGATAGTCTCGCCAACAGTAGGAACGTCAACGAAAACGATGTCACCAAGCTGTGACTGAGCGTAATCAGTAATGCCGATAACAGCAACATCACCCTCTACACGGCCCCACTCGTGGTCGTTAGAGTACTTCAAATTAGCAGGTACATTAGCCATAATTCTTGTAGTATTAAGTGTTATTTAGTATATTTCGCGGGTTGGTGTATTTCTTTTATCACACTTTCGCAACCACAAATATATATTTTTTTTGTTGTTCACGAAAATTTTTTCCAACTTTTTTACTCTTTCCACCTAAGAAACGCGACTATTTATGCACCGAGCGCGACTTATGTGGAAGCACAAACTCTACCTCCTTGAAGGCATATTCGCGTATTATGCCATCGCTATGTTCGAGGCGCAGCTCACCCGAATGGCGCACGCCACGAATGGTTGCCATAAACTCCTCACCGCTTGGATAGGCGTAGGTGTGTGGCTCGCCAAGATGGTACATCGTCTCGATATATTCTCGCTCTATTTCAGCTTTCTCGCCACGTTCAAGACGGTTATAGAGGGTTTCAAGATTCAGCACAATGTGCTTTATAATCTCCTCTCTATTAAATAGTTGTCCCTGCTCGCACGCCATAGATGTCGGGTTTGGCAAATCGGCAGGAAACTCTCGTTGGTTGACATTAAGACCTATGCCTGCGATGGTGCGCGCAAGGGTATCGCCCGAGAGGGCGTGCTCTATAAGAATACCCACTATCTTATTGTCGCCAGCGTATATATCATTGGTCCACTTGATTCTGCACTCTATGCAATACTCGCGCAAGGTATGCACCAACGATAGCGCCACAATCTCCGACAAAAGAAACTGCTCCTGAATAGGCAGAAACGTAGGTGTCATCACCACCGAGAATGTGATGTTTTCGCCCTCCTGGCTATGCCATGAGTGTCCGCGCTGTCCGCGACCTGCGCTCTGATGCTCCGCCCATACAGCATCAAGATGCCCATACTTAGGGTCGCGCACCTCGTCGTTAGTGGATGTAGTATGCTCGATATAGTATATCATTCGTCTCAATATTTTCTCCAAAGATACGAAAAATAGTTGAAAAAGGGTTATCTTTGCAAGGCTATATTTACATATAAAGTGTATGAAGAGATTTAGGAGCATTTTTGCCATTGCAATAGTTGCCACACTACTTATCATAGGATGTGGTAACACAAACGCCAAAAAGGGCAACGCAACACCTGCAACGACAGTAGCACGCGCTGAGCGCAAGATGGTTATAGCAAAGCTATACGACTACAATATAGTAGCCGAGTACCCCCACTCGACACACAGCTACACGCAGGGTCTGCAATATGTTGATGGCGTGATGTGGGAGGGCACAGGTCGCGAGGGTCGCTCACACCTGCAACGCCTTGACCTTAGTACAGGTGCGGTGGATGTTGTTGCCACGCTCCCTGCGGATGAGTTTGGCGAGGGCATAACCCACTACAAAGGGGGTATCTACCAGCTTACGTGGGAAAATCATAAGGCATACCACTACGATGGCAAGGGCAACCTCATAAAGAGCATTCCCTACCGTGGCGAGGGCTGGGGCATTACCACCGATGGCGAGGCTCTATACATGTCGGATGGCACATCGACCATACGTCAGGTTAATCCAGAGACGTTTGCCACCGAGAAGTCTATCTGCGTGACCCTCAATGGCGAACCACTCCATATGCTCAACGAGTTGGAGTGGGTCGATGGTCACATCTGGGCTAATGTCTATCTTACGGATGCCATTATTGAGATTGACCCCGCTACGGGCGTGGTAGTAGGCATTGTAGACCTTACCCTACTCCGCGACAGACTTTATAAAAACCCAGAGGCTGAGGCATTTAACGGTATTGCATATAACGCCACGATGGGTAACTTTTACGTTACCGGCAAGGATTGGAATCGCCTCTTTGAGATTGAGATAATACGATAAACGATGAATACATTAGAACGTATAAACGAACTACTCCAACGCCATATCCTCGTTAAGGATGCTGCGATTGGAACATCACTTATAGGCGCACGCCGCGATATACTCCCAGAGCTTATATCTATTGAGGATGAAGCTAAGGTTGTGGGAATGTACGAGGAGTCGATAAAGGCAGGAGCAAAAATTATCACCACAAATACCTTCCTCTCCGACCCACTATCCTTAGCATCATGTGGCGTAGCCCATACCACTGAGGAGGTTGTTGCAGCAGCCCTCTCGGCAGCTAAAAAGGCGCGTGAGGCGAGCGATAAGGAGGTATTTATCGCAGGCTCTATTGGTCCATCGACACGCAATATATCGCTTGCCATAGACCTCAAGGAGGAGGAGCTACGCGACTCATACAAGACCCTTATCGAGGCACTGCACAAGCACGGAGTCGACATCTTCCTTATCGAGAGTATTACCGATGTGCGCAACGCAGAGATTGCAGCCGAGGTATGCCGCGAGGTAGCACCCGAGACACCGATTATCTTCTCGGCTGTGCTCTCCAAGATTGGTGGATTGTTGGTTTCGGGTCGCTCGATAGAGAAGTATGTCGAGGATGTTACGAAGTTCAATCCTCTTGCCATTGGCTTTAACTGCTCGCACGGCGTTAAGAACATAGTGGATAACATCGAGTTGCTTACACGTTACACCTCGTTGCCTACCTATGTAGCCCCATCGGCGGGTCTTCCTGACGGCAAGGGCAAATACCCTGAGACCGTAAAGAAACACACCGAGACACTACGCACTGCGGCAGAGAAGGGCATTCTCAGCATCGTGGGTGGCTGCTGTGGCACAACTGCGGAGTACACACGTAGCATCGCACAGATGGCGCGCCATTACAAACCACGTAAATAGTTAGCTATGAACAGCATAGAGTTACGACGCGAACTACACCGACACCCCGAGCTATCGTTCGAGGAGCATAACACTCAGCGACTCCTTATCGAGGCGCTCCAAAACGAGGGCATCGAGTGCCGCCCTATCGCAGGCACGGGCGTACTCGCCAAAATCGAGGGCGAGCGAGGCAACCACCACAGATGTGTCGTGCTACGCACCGATATAGATGCCTTGCCTATCAAGGAGCTAAACAATATTGACTACTGCTCAGAGAATGAGGGCGTTATGCACGCCTGCGGTCACGACATTCACACCGCCATACTCTTTGGTGTGCTACAACGCCTCAATAAAAAGCGTGACTTTGAGGGTACACTCTTTGGCATCTTTCAGCCAGGCGAGGAGCTAAACCCTGGTGGCGCATCGCTGGTATTAAAGGAGAGCCCTTTTGAGGGCTATGATGTTGCCGCAGTGATAGGTCAACACGTCGATGCCTCGTTTGAGGTTGGCGAGGTAGCTATATGCCCTGGTGTCTTTATGGCTTCTAACGACGAGCTACGCTTCTGGGTACGTGGCAAGGGTGGTCATGCAGCACGTCGCACAAGCATCAACGACACGGTAACTGCAATGGCAGATATGGTGATGCGCACAACGGCACTAAACAGCCCTAATGGAGTGGTGTCGATAGGTAGGGTTATAGCCGAGGGTGCTACGAATGTTATTCCCGACTGCGTAAGTGCCGAGGGCACGATGCGCACCTTCGATAGTGAGGAGCGCGAACGTATCTACTCGCATATATACAGCAACGCCCGCGCCATAGAGGAGCGATATGGCGTTAGGGTAGAGGTTGATATTAATAGAGGTTACCCCTCTGTCAAGAACGATATAATGCTTGCATACGAGGCGATGATTATCGCTCAGGATGAGGATATTACAGTGCGCGATATAGCGCGTATCCCTATGGCAGAGGACTTTGGTTTCTACACCGAGCTTTATCCATCGCTATTCTACCGCCTTGGCGTAGGTAGCAATGCTGGTGGCTCACACAGTGCTACATTCCTCCCCGACGAGGCATCTATTGCCGTGGGCGAGAGGATGATGTATCGTATGGCACTGCACATACTGAATAAATAGAGGATGACAAGAAAGAAGAGTCTAAAAGGATACAACCGTGATGAGCGTGCGACGTTCATCATGAATATGTTTAGAGAGTTTCCCGATAAGAAGTTTTCGTTGAAACACCTTGCCGCCGCCTCGGGTCATGCCGACAGAGAGGGTCGTGCCATGACAATGGGTATCATCCGCCAATTCTTGGAGGAGGGATATATTACCGAGGTGGCACGTGGCAAGTATAGCGTATCGCGCACGATGATGCCACACCACGAGGGTGTGGTATCTACCATGTCGCCAGGCGTGCTGTATGTCTATGTCGAGGAGTTAGACGTAGATGTATGCGTGGCGCGCAAGAATGGCTGTGGCGCGTTGGAGGGCGATAGAGTTGCTATTGCCGTAGCACGCCGTTCGCGCGGTGGCGAGTATGAGGGTTATATTACCCAGCTTTTGGAGCGCAACCCAAAACCATATATCGGTGTTGCTCAGGTGGGTCCAAACTCAATATTTGTTGTACCCGACAATCGCCGTATAGGCTCCGATATATACCTTTCGCGCAACCGCTACCCCGAGGTTAAGGATGGCGATAAGGTCTCGGTAAGAATCACCGAGTGGAACGATGACAGACGACTACCCTACGGAGAGCTTGTCGATATTCTTGGTCAGGCGGGCGAAAACGATACCGAGATGCACGCCATACTTGCCGAGTTCGACCTGCCATATAAGTTCGACGATAGCGTTCTTCGCGATGCCGAGTGCATCAGTGGCAAGATTACTAAGAAGGAGATTGCCCGCCGTAGAGATATGCGCGATAGGACAACCTTCACCATCGACCCTGCCGACGCTAAGGACTTCGACGATGCCTTGTCAATCCACAAATTAGAGGATGACATCTGGGAGGTAGGTGTACATATTGCCGATGTAACGCATTATGTAACCCCCGATTCCGTTGTCGAGAATGAGGCACAGCAGCGCGCCACATCGGTATACCTTGTCGACCGCACCGTGCCTATGCTCCCCGAGCGTTTGTGCAACGATCTATGCTCTTTGCGTCCTAACGAGGATAAACTCTGCTTCTCGGCACTCTTTACCCTCAATGCCAATGCCGAGATTTTGGACGAATGGTTCGGTCGCACGGTTATACACTCCGACCGTCGCTTTGCCTACGAGGAGGCGCAGGAGGTCATAGAGACGGGCAACGGTGATTTTTCAGAGGAGATATTAACCCTCAACACCCTTGCTAAGGTACTTCGTGCCAATCGCTTCAAGAGTGGCGCGATAGCTTTTGAGCGCGACGAGATACGCTTCCAACTCGACGAAAAGGGTAGACCTATTGGAGTCTACACCAAGGTACAGAAGGAGGCAAACCAACTTATCGAGGAGTTTATGTTGCTTGCCAACCGCCGCGTAGCGGAGTTCTGCGCACATCGCATATCGAATGGTCGCCGCGTGCCACGCCCTATGGTGTTCCGTGTCCACGACGAGCCATCGGAGGATAAGCTCCAACGTTTCAGAGAGTTTGCTCTGCGCTTTGGTCACTATTTTAAGGCGGCTAAGGGTCGCGCCGTAGCCAAGGAGATGAACAAACTTCTTGGTAGTATTGCAGGTAGCACAGAGGCTAACGCCATCACTACATTGGCGGTGCGCAGCATGGCAAAGGCGGTATATACCACCGATAACATCGGTCACTACGGCTTGGCATTCCCATACTACACGCACTTTACATCGCCTATCCGCCGCTACCCCGACATGATGGTACATCGCCTCTTGGCAAACTACCTCGAAGGCAAAAAGGGTGATGATAAGAAGCTCTTGGAGCAATTGTGCGTACACTCCACCGAGCGCGAGATTTTGGCCTCGGATGCCGAGCGCGCAAGCATCAAATATAAGATGGCGGAGTTTATGAAGGATCGCATCGGCGAGGTCTTCGAGGGCACTGTTTCGGGACTTACCGAGTGGGGACTCTATGTTGAGATTAACCAGACCCATATCGAGGGTATGGTATTCTTGCGCGACATCGACGACGGGGATTATTACCGCTTCGACGAGGCACGCTACGAGGTTGTAGGACAGCGTTCACGCCGCAGCTTCACGCTCGGTTCACCGGTTAGAGTTATGGTCAAATGCGTAGATATGCGCCGCCGTACTCTCGACTTCAAACTACTTCTATAATGGATATAAACAACATCTTGGAACGCGCCATTGAGCGCACACCACTAACACGCGAAGAGGCATACTTCCTATACGATAACGCACCACTGCAACTACTTTGTAATGTAGCAGATACGCTACGCCGTAGCGCAGTTAAAGACCCCAACGTAGTGACCTGGCAGATAGACCGCAATGTCAATATTACCAATGTCTGCAAGTCGGGTTGCAAGTTCTGTAACTTTCACTGCAAGCCCCACCAGGAGGATAAAGCCTTTATCACCACAATGGCGGAATATCGTCAAAAAATCAACGAGGCTTTGGCTTTGGGTGCAGACCAGCTACTACTTCAAGGCGGTCTACATCCACGCCTCGGCATCGAATTTTACGAGCGTCTCTTCTCGCAGATAAAGAAGGAGTACCCTACGCTACGCCTCAACGCCCTCGGAGCACCCGAGGTTGCGCATATCGCAGCAATTAGCGGCATCACCACTCGCGAGACCTTAATACGTCTCCGCGATGCAGGCTTGGATACCCTACCAGGCGCAGGTGCAGAGATACTCTCGGAGCGTGTGCGCAAGATTATATCGCCAGCAAAGCCATCTGTTCGAGATTGGATTATGGTTATGCACGAGGCACACCAGTTAGGTATCCCTGCCACCGCTACGATGATGTACGGACATATCGAGACTGCGCACGAGCGCGTAGACCACCTTATCACCATCCGTGACCTTCAAGCACGCAAGCCTGAGGGGTCGCGCGGCTTCACGGCATTTATTCCGTGGGTCTTCTGCCCAACAGGCACACAGCTCGAAAAGGAGGGCATTGCGCCACGCTTCTCAGCCACTGAGTATCTGCGCATTATAGCAATGAGCCGTATCATTCTGCACAACATTCCAAACATCCAGGCCTCATGGCTTACCGTGGGTAAGGATGTTGCGGAGATAGCCCTCAAAAGCGGAGCTAACGATATGGGTTCGATAATGATTGAGGAGAATGTCGTATCCTCGGCAGGAGCCACCACCCGCTTCGATAAGGAGGCTATGCAGGCCACCATCCGCCGAGCAGGTTTCACCCCGCAACTTCGCGACCAACTCTATAACTACCGCAAGCTATAACAAACTGAAAGGTGAAAACTGAAAAGTAAAAAGTGAGGTGCGCTACGCGCGGAGTGTTATTTATAATGGTTGTTAAAGGTTATTAGGGGTTTTTAAGGGTGAGAAATGAGTAATTAGTAATCACTAGTGTCTCGTTAATTTTCTTATGTACCCTTTGAAATATTTGTAATTCAGTAAGTTATAGCGATATTTTGATTCTGTCGATTTGAAATTTTATCTTTGGTAAAATTTTATAAGTCGCTATGAATCAGGGAAAATACGTTTTTGCTCAATTAGTAGAGTTTTTACCAAAGGCAAAATTTGACTACATAGTCAAAAAATACGATGGTGATAAACGCATTCGTACATTTAGTTGTTGGAATCAACTCCTCGTAATGCTATTTGGGCAACTATCAGCGCGTGAAAGTTTACGCGACACTGTAGCATCAATTCAAGCACACGCCTCAAAGTGTTATCATCTTGGGATGGGCAAGAGTGTATTTCTACCGACTATTGCAGCTGCCAATGAAAAACGAGATTGTAGAATATTCGAAGAGTTTGCATCGTTGATGATTCATCAAGCCCGTACGTTACGCACTAATGAGCCTTTTGATTTACCCATCAAAGGCAATGCCTATGCTTTCGACTCGTCAAAGTCGGATCGTAGCCATGTCGTTCTGTGAGCCAAGGAGTTGTTTCATACATTTGTCTTCCTAAGACCGCTTGGCCTCCGACTTTGCATCATTGATGATTCATCAAGCTCGTACGTTACGCACTAATGAGCCTTTTGATTTACCCATCAAAGGCAATGCCTATGCTTTCGACTCGTCA
>JAZOSJ010000010.1:0-17915 GCA_045657045.1 Alistipes sp. | reverse complement strand
GGTGAGGACGAGAACGGCTTCATCGACAACGGCAACGGCATGGATATCCCGGGCAAGATCGAGCAGCCAGGCTACACCGAGCACTGGAAGCGTGCCGTAGCCAAGGACAAGGGTGAGATTCTTAAAGTGGTAAAATAATGCAATACGATCTGATCGTCATCGGTAGCGGTCCGGGCGGCTATGTAGCCGCCATTCGGGCTGCACAACTCGGCAAAAAGGTGGCCCTCGTGGAGAAGGCCGAGGCGGGCGGTGTCTGCCTCAACTGGGGTTGCATCCCCACTAAGGCTCTCGTGCGCTCGGCACAGGTCTATGCCGACTGCAAGGCTGCTGCATCGTATGGCGTAAGCATCGAGGGCGAGGTTAAACCCGACTGGACAAAGATGGTGGAGCGCGAGCGCATGGTGGCTACAACCATGAACAAGGGTGTTCAGTTCCTCTTGAAGAAGAACAACATAGACGTCATCGCAGGCTTCGGCCGCCTCAGGGCTCAGGATACCGTAGAGGTTGATGGTGTAGACTACGAGGCTGACCACATCATCCTCGCAACAGGTGCGCGTCCCCGCGTCATGCCATTCATGCCTATCGACGGTAAGCACATCATCTCATCTAAGGAGGCTCTCGTACTCCCTGAGTTGCCCGAAACTATGGTTGTCGTGGGCTCTGGCGCTATCGGCTCGGAGTTCGCATACATCTACGCTACAATGGGCGTTAAGGTTACCATTGTCGAGTATATGCCACAGATTATGCCCCTTGAGGATGAGGACACCGCAAAGGCTATGGAGCGTGCCTTCCGCAAGCTTCGTGCTACGGTGATGACATCTACAACTGTTAAGTCTGTCGCAGTTCGCGAGGATGGTAAGTGCGATGTCGTTGTCGAGGGTAAGAAGGGCGAGCAGACACTCGAGGCAGATGTCGTGCTTTCGGCTGTCGGTATCAAGTCGAATATCGAGGATATGGGTCTTGAGGAGCTCGGCATAGAGATTGAGCGCGACAAGATTAAGGTCGACGAGCACTACAAAACAAACATCGACGGCGTCTACGCTATCGGTGACATCATCGCCACTCCCGCCCTTGCACATGGCGCTTCGGCCGAGGCTATCCACTGCGTGGAGCACATCTGCGGTCTCAACCCCGAGGCTGTGGACTACTCGACAATCCCCTCTTGCATCTTCACCTCTCCCGAGGTTGCCTCTGTCGGCATGACCGAGGCGCAGGTAAAGGCTGCAGGCATCGAGTATAAGGTCGGTAAGTTCCCATATACCGCATCGGGCAAGGCTACAGCTGCTGGTGAGCGCGATGGCTTCGTTAAGCTTATCTTCGATGCTGAGGAGAAGCTCCTCGGTGCGCACTTCGTGGGTCATAACGTAACGGAGATGATTGGCGAGCCTACACTTGCTAAGGTGCTTGGCGTCAATGCACACCGCATCGCACGCACCATCCATGCACACCCCTCAATGCATGAGGCAGTTATGGAGGCTGCGGAGGATGCACTAGGTTGCGCTATCCACATGTAATTTAGCACTATAAGGCTGCATCTGCTGCCGCTAACAAAAGAAAATGCGAATGGGCAGTACGCCAAAGTACAGCCCATCCGCATTTTTTTTGCCGAGCGTTGCATCTGACCCCTTCTGACAAGAAATAATTTCTCGTGATAAGAGGTAATTCTCGACCTCTCAATCATTGCCCCAAATGGGAAATACGCCAAGTATGTCCCATCCGCCATTTTTCGTGTCAGAGCCAAATATGACCCCTTCTGACAAGAAATTGGGTCGTGGGGCTTGGGAAAGTTTGTGTTGTTAAAAGTTGCTTTTAACGCTTTTTACAATATTAGATGCCTCGGCGTTTAACCCATACTAAGCAGGCTCTGCATAAGCCGTTCTCGCAGTAGTAGCGGTGTAGATGTAGCAACGCTTGTGTGTCGATTGATGATATGGCGATTGGTGATGCGGGGTTTTGCCACATCTTGATATAGCGGTTATCCTCCGCAGGGATGCTCTTTGCAAGGGTCAAGGCGCGGGCGATAAGCTCACAATTCTCCATATAGACACCATTTGCAATAAGCAACGGAATAATCACATTGATACCTAACAAGTCCTTTGTAAAGGTGCCTATCTGAGCCGAAACAGTGCGCTCGGCACCAAAGGCAAAGTGTGTGAGCCAATACTCCGAGGCTGCGCCTGAGAGTATCTTGTGCACATCCTTTCGGGTATGGCACTCCGTAGCCACAGCAAACGACAGCGGCTCTCGATGCACCGATGCAGCAAACTGCACAAGGCGCAACGTAGGGTGGGTGTTAGGGTATATGTTGCGTAGTTGCCACACCTCGGCAGGTAGTGGCGTGATGTTATACTTGGCTCTTAGGTGGGTGAACTCCCCCTTTAACATGGCGATATAGCTATCCTCCTCATACAAATCGAGAAGTCCTGCGCCACCAAGCAACAGCGCCTCAATATTGGTGAGCGTGCCTCGCTCCTTGGCAACCATACTATATGTCACAACCCTCGAAAGTTGCTCCATAGCGCCGCCATTATGGGTGCTACCCAAGTATTTGAGAAGCAGGGTGTAGAGCGTCTGATTCCAATCTTCGTCCAACGACTTATACGCTACCATTATATTCTCGCGCTTGATGTTCATACGCTCCTTGAACAACCTCTCGAAGAGTTGTTCACGCTCAGTAGCCTCTATCTGGCTAAGGTATAGCGCACAAGAGGATATGTTCTCCAATAGACCCATCTAAACTAATTATAGCAGGTTGAGCTCAAGAAGTGCCTCTTCGCTCATCATCGACTTATCCCACTGAGGCTCGAAGGTAAGGGTGATATTCACCCTCTCCACGCCCTGTACTTTGCCCACCTCGCGGTGTATATCCTCCAAGAGCATATCAGCCATAGGGCAGTTAGGTGCTGTGAGAGTCATAATAATATCTGCCGTGCCCGAAGGCTCGAAGTTAATCTCGTAAATAAGACCGAGGTCGTAGATGTTTACGGGAATCTCAGGGTCATAGATATTTTTAAGTGTGAGAACGATGTTTTTCTCAACTGTTAGTACCTCCTCTGGTGTCATTATATCTTGTTTATTGTTGTTATTCAATTAGTTATTCTTTTGTGCAAAGACCCTTGCATCGAGTTTCATCTGTGCAATCATAGCACGCAGACCATTACTTCGCGTAGGCGAGAGGTTTTCGCCAAGACCTATTGCATCGATAAAGTAGAGGTCGATATTGGCAGCCTCTTCGGGAGTGCGACCATTCATCACGCTTATAAGCAGTGCGATGATGCCCTTTGTGATGATAGCATCGCTATCGGCACTATAAAACATCTTACCATCTTTAAGCTCTGACGATACCCATACACGCGACTGACAGCCCTCGATAAGGTACTTGTCGGTACGCTTTGCAGGGTCGATCTCTGGTAGCGAGTCGCTGAGGCTGATGATGTAGTCGTACTTATCCAACCAATCGTCGAACATTGCGAACTCCTCGATTATTGCATCCTGAATTTTATCGTTTGCCATTGTATTTCAATATTTTACGTTATTTTCTAAACTCTTGTAGTGCCGACTCGGTAGATGCCCATGGGCGCTCGATACCGAGCATATAGGCAAGCGTTGGGGCTAATGCCGAGAGGCTCACCTCGCGCTCCACGCTCTCGCTCTTGCCTCCGCGATATATCATTAGCGGTACGTTTCTGTCGTAGTTGTATCCGCCATCCGATGATGAGCGTATGCCATCCCTCTCAAAAATCCAACCAGGCAACAAATCTATGACCACATCGCCCGAACGAGTAGGGTAGAAACTTTGCTGCACAAGGCGACTGCGACCAGCACCGAAGTAGGTGCTGCGTAGCGCTGTGGCGGATATTGCCGACGAGATGCCTCGCATCTGTAATAGGAAGGTGGCCACCTCCTCGCGGATAGTGGCAATGTCGAGGCGCTTGCTATTAAGGAGCGTGTGGTTTAGGTACAACGCCCTATTTGCAAAGCCCAAGATATACCTATCTGAGCCATACTTAGCACCAAGAAAGGCATTTACCAAGACCTCCATCTGTCCGATGTTGAATCTCTCGCGTGTGACGTTACTCTTGATATTATAGGATGGCGATGTGCCGTGGTAGGAGCTGAGTGTGACCACCACATCATCCTTGCGCTTGAACTGAGCAAAGAGACGCACAAGGAAGTCTTCGATCTCCTTATCCAAGCGGTAGAGCATATCCTCGTACTCCATGGACTCGGTGCCGTATGTCTCGGCAATATAGCGTGCTGTGTCTAACGAGATATTTAGGATGTCGGGGTGTTCGTCCCTGCCCAACGACTCCTTGGTGATATACTGGAATGCAAATTTTAGCAACATCGTATTACCCGCAGGGGTGTAGCACATCTTGTCATAGTCGCTATTTGCGAGGTTGAGGTTTACGCCGCCAATAAGCGTTGTCGTCTTACCCGAAATACCCTCCAATACCGCCACTTCTGAGTTGGTGTAGTGTTGTGCAGTGTAGATAGGTCGCCAGCGCTTTATCTGGTACATCTTGTTCTGCTCCTCGCGGTTATACTCCGAAATCCACTTAGGTAGATTCTGTGCGTATGTCGATGATGTTGTCCAGCGTGTCTGCTTGCTCTCTGCCCAATAGGCTACGCCCTGCTTACCTGTGAGGAGTATTGCCGAAAGTGGGTCAACGGCAATGGTGCAACTCTTGCTCTCGCTGTCATGCATAACGAGCATATCGCCAAGCGTAGGGGCGTTAAGACGGTGGGGTGAGTATTTACCCGTGCCCGTGCTTGGCTCTACGGCTTGAGCCTTGCTATCGAAGATAAGCTCGACGTATGAGCCATCGACATAGTTCCACCAATGCGTGCCCACGACACCATGTGTGGCAGGCTCCGAGCCGGTAGCTATGGTTGCAAGACCTGCTGCGGTTGAGGTGTTGGCATAGTCTAAGTAGGCGTTGTGGTATCTTACGCCACTCTCCATAAGGAGCTTGAAACCTCCATCCGAGAAGTTAGAAGAGTATCTGTCGAGGTCGCTCGCGCTAAGTGAGCCCACGATGATATTGACCACAAGGCGTGGCTTGTCGGCAAAGGCTGCGGTATAGCTAAGTAGCAATATGATTACTATCGAAAGCGTCTCTATTATTCGTCGTCGCATAGGCTATTTTTTGTAAAACCCGCAAATTTACAAATTTATTTGTAACATCTGTTCGAAATAGCTCTTTTCTTCTGAAAAATCTATCGCTTTAAGCTCTGCGATGGCATCAAGTTGCTGTTGGCAGAAGCTTTGATAGGCCTTGCTCCGAGGATTTAGGGGTCTGTGATTGCGTGCCTGCATAATCTCCAAGACTCTCTCGCGTTGCTTGGTTGCCTGCTTTGATAGTGCTGCCTCGAAGAACTTATCGGCAATGTATTCCACTGCCTGAGCCGATGGATGAAGCATATCGGATTCGTAAAAACGATAGTCGCGCAGGTCGTCCATAACTATCTCATAGGATGGGAAATAGCTTGCGCGCTTTGGGTACTTCTCTACAATTTTGCTGATTGCCACACGTAGCAATGCTTTGCTTAGCGAGTTGCCCTCCAAGCCATCGTTGAGGTGGCGCACAGGGCTTACGGTAAAGAGTATCTTTGCCGAGGTGAGGTTTACGATATCATCCAGATTTTGGACTATTTGCTCCACTGAAAGTAGCTCCGTGGTGAAGTTCTTTGCCCCTACCTGATGACAATTGGCAACCACTTCGCCATCTTTGTCGCGCCAGACATAGGCACTGCCTAATGTGATGATTATAAGCTGCGCCCGACGAAGAGCCTTGCCACCCTCGTTGACCGCATTTTGCATCGCCGATACAGCCTCCGCAGGCGTTGTGCCCGATAGCGAGGAGTGAAACATAAAACTCACATAACGCCCATTACGCTCAAACGTATCGCTCTCGCTGATAGTAGCTTGTGAGGTCATAAGCCTCAGGCTTCGTGCTATCGACGCAGGATTAAAGAGTATACCTACGGGATTGTCCACAACCTTAAACTTCGACTCTTTAAGTTTGGCTGCGATATTGGTTGCAAAGCAGGAGCCAAGACAGACTATGTTGTCGCTATACTCCAACTTCTGCTCCCAAGGGTCTATGGCTATCTCGGTGCGAAATTTCATATCATATCTATTTGGCTACAAAGATACACATATATTCAAATCTTTTTTATACCTTTGTAGTCTAAATGCTAAAATTACTATTATGAAAAAGAATATTGTATCATCTTTTGATGTAGATCACCGCACGCTCGATGCTGGTTTGTATCTACGCTCGGTATATACCATCAACGACACCTATCAGGTGCGTTCGTGGGATTTGCGTTTCCGCGCCCCTATGGCACACGCTCCACTTGGCTCTGGCGAGGTGCATACTATCGAGCATCTTATGGCATACTACCTACGTCTTGACGAGAAGATAGGCGCCTCTATCGTGTCGTTCTGCCCTATGGGTTGCAAAACAGGCTTCTACCTATCTACTATGCAGAACGTCGAGGCTGAGGATATTCGTCAGGCTTTGGCTAAGGTCTATAAGGAGGTCTTTCCGTTGAAGTCGGCTAACGATATTGTTGGTCTTAACGAGATTCAGTGTGGTAATCCTGGTTTGTATGCTATCGACTCTACAAATGCTGCTATGGCGGAGTATATGCGTACATTGTTCACCGCGCAGGAGGCTGAGGAGTTGGGTATAGGTAAGGTTTACGAAAAGTGGTGGTAGTATGCGTATTCTAATCTGTGCGCCTACATCGCGCGAGTACCGTGCTATGCGCTACGCCTTGGATAAGGCTTCGAACCTCAACCACTCATACGAACTTGCGGAGGTCGGTATCGGCAAGGCGTTGTCATCGGCAGGCGTGTCGCGCGCCTTGACGTTGGCAAAGGAGAAGTTCGATATGTTGGCTGTTATCGGCTTTGCAGCTTCTGCACTTGGTCGCAAGCAGGGCGATATAGTTATGCCATACCGAGCTATACACCACGATGCTATTATCCCTGAGGGCTTCTGTCCAGAGATTACCGACCCACGCCCACTATGTGGTCGCGATATGGAGACTATCTTTACCGGAGACTCATTCGTAAATGCCGATATTATTCGCGAGGTTAAGGGGCGTTTCGGTGTTGAGCAGGGCTTGTTCGATATGGAGATTGCAGCTATCTGCCAGGTGGCAGAGCTATACGACAATATCCCTGTTGTGGCTGTTAAGTATGTATCGGATGTCCCAGAGGAGGGTCACTCGGAGCAGTCATACGACGAGTTTGCCGATGCTCACTCAGACTTTACACCGCTTCTTGCCCGCTTGGAGGAGTTGTAGGGTTGGTCTTGTGTAATTTCCTATATAGAAGAGGATATAACGGTTGTAATTTAGCTGACAACCACGAATACAATAGTGGCGTATGAGCGAACTTCAAGGTTCTCTACATACGCCACTATTGTGTTAATATTGTGGGCAACTAAAATTCGTAGCCAACAATATCAGACGCATACCAACTCCAACCAAATATTGCATTCTTATACTTATTCACAGACTCCATAGGCACATAAATCTTACGACCAGAGGCGTTTTTGTAGAACATATCAGAGTTTCCTACTGGCGGTGTTGTTGGCTTGCAATATACACTTGTTAGGCTGCTGCAATAACGGAATGCACCATATTCAATCGAAGTTACGCTATCAGGAATAGTTACACTTGTAAGGCTGCTGCAACCTTCGAATGCATTAGCTCCAATCTCCGTTACGCTATCAGGAATAGTTACACTTGTAAGGCTGCTGCACTCATAGAATGCATAACCTCTAATCGTAGTTACACTATCAGGAATAGTTACACTTGTAAGGTTGCTGCAATTTCTGAATGCATCATCTGGAATTACTGTGATTATACCACTAATAACCATTGTGCCTACACCATTATCATAACTATTGCTAATAATAGGCAAATTTGATGATGTTATGGTGTTACCATCAGTTGTGGTATACTCAATTGTTGTAGTGTCTGGACAGTTTTGACCATTGGTGTAGATACCATCACTACCCCAAGCCGATTTATAGAGTTCAACACACTCTTCGTAAACATATATTCTTCGTCCATAGGCATTGTTACCAAATGCAAAATCACCCAATGATGGAGGTATAGTAGCATTACAATACACCTTTTTAAGGCTACTGCAATTATAGAATGCTTGATATCCAATCTCCGTTACGCTATCAGGAATAGTTACACTTGTAAGGCTGCTGCAATCACGGAATGCAAAATCTTCAATCGTAGTTACGCTATCAGGAATAGTTACACTTGTGAGGCTGCTGCAATTATAGAATGCATGATCTTCAATCGTAGTTACACTACTAGGAATAGTTACACTTGTAAGGCTGCTGCAATCACAGAATGCATAAAGTCCAATCGTCGTTACGCTATCAGGAATAGTATACTCAGTTAGTCCCGCAGGAGCAAAAGCATTAAGTGTACCATCAATAATCCAGCATCTACCATCCTCGGATGCAAACTTGCCATTAAACTCTTGTAGACTACTGCAACCTTCGAATGCACCCTCTCCAATCGTAGTTACGCTATCAAGAATAGTTACACTTGTAAGGCTCTCACACCAAGCGAATGCCCACTCTCCAATCGTAGTTACGCCATTGCCAATAGTTACACTTGTAAGGCTATCGCACCAAGTGAATGCCGAACCTCCAATCGTAGTTACCCTGCCATCAAATTTTATTACCCAGCACTCTTTTTCTGCATCGTAGGTATTAGATACGATATTTGCACCAAAGGCATTGGTAATGTTAGGTGTTGTAGCTTCAGTCGTGCTACCGTTGGTGTACCAAATCTCGGTTTCTATTGCTGCATCCTGAACAAAAGATATTGTCTGCAACACCTCGCCATCGGCTTTCGTCAACTCTACCGTTGCTGAACGTTCCTCGAAAGATTCATTAGCAGCAACAATAAAGGTTAGTATCTCCTCGCGGACTTCAACACGCGTATCGGCAACGCTCAACCACGACTGCGCTGCATCTGGAATAACAATATTATACTCTAAATTTGTGGTGATAGTTACCACAATCTCACCGCCGTTCGCATCAACAACATAGTTGCCTTCTGCATCAGTGTTAAATGTTGGTTTCTCCTCTGGGGTCTCTGATGGTTGCTCTGTTGGTATGTCTGCGGGTGTCTGCTCGTTTGGTAGTAGCTCCTCGCAACCTACTGCAAGCATCCCAAATAGTGCTAAGAATAGAAATAGTTTTTTCATTGTAGTAGTTTTATTTGTTGATATTATTTGTATCGCAAAAAGGACTTACGCTTCCCGCATAATACAATATTTCCACAAAATTAATAAAAATTTCGCAAATGACAACACTTTATCGGGGTCTTGTTTGAATAAAATATAAAAATCGCTTGGCAATATCGGATTGTAAATAAACAAACTGGGGCTGGCTAAATTACTTTTTAGTCAGCCCCTAAATTGCTACTATGTAGTAGGTTTATTGTCGTTGGTAAGTCTCAATCTTAGCCGTGCATACGCCTGTAAGTTTGTTGCCGAGGTCGTCTACTGCATCAATGGTGATGGTGTGTGTGCTGTCGCCATTATCTGCGATTGTAACCATGCCACCAACGATAGGGGCTGAGCCGAGTACATCGCGGTACTCGGTGTATCGTGTATACCAAGACCACACAGGTATATTCTCGCAGTTAGCGTAGCCTGGTAGAGCGATACTCTCCTTCGCGAGGTCGGTAGAGATTGGGAACTCGCCCGTAGGAATGGTGTCGTTGGCATTGCTAAGGAGTACGATGTCGAAGCAATCGCCCGTAGTGTTATCAATGATAAAGATATCCCAGTAGTTCTTGCCAATAAGATAGATGTCATCACGACACGATGCATATGCTTCGTAGTTGCTAAATGTGGCATTTATGTCGCCCGTAAGGGTTGAGATATTCTGATTAGGGTAGAACGTGCCGAAGGTCGAGCCATTATCCACATAGCGTGTCTGGCAGCAGTATTTATACTCCTTACCATTTTTATCCACAAAGTTTGCATAGATCGTTGTCTTAGTTACGGTAATGCTACCATTCACAAACTCGGTCATCACGCCGTTTTTGCCATCCTCGTGGTATAGGTATGTTGGTTGCTCTGGAATAGTGCCCGCAACACCGCTATTTGAGTGGTCGAAGACGTAGTTGCCCACAGGAATCTCAAACTCTAAATTTAGCTTCTCTGGCGCTGTAGTAGAGAAGATATCGAAAAAGAGATAGTTCTTGCCCTTGATTAGGTTGAGGTCACCAGTAGCCATATCACGGCAGTTGCCACTCTCGCCCATAACAAGGGAGTAGTAGTGGTCGTCATCGGCAGCACTATAGCGTTTACACCAATAGAAGCCCGAAAGGTGTTCAAACTCAGTGTACTCCGTAGCCTCGCTACCCGCAGCGCTCTGGTTGATGGTTACTACGCGCTCAAAGTTGCTATAGACGAAGGTGATAGTTGCAGTGCGTGCAGCATCGCTATCGTTCTTCTCGATGGTGAATAGCATTGCATCGTTAAGCTCTCGGCTATTGGTAATCCACTCCGCCGATGGTGTTGCAACGACACTAACGCCCTCGATAGGCTCTGTAATTTTGTAATTTACAGCGATGTCGGCACCTAATGCAATTACATTAAATGTTGTGTTCTTCGTAATTGTAAAGGTTGTCTCCTTTGTCTTATCTGGGAATAGCTTATCGCAAGCAACGAATGCAAAGGCGCATAGAAAGAAAGGTAAAAATAGTCTCTTCATATTGCATATATTTATTATTTTCTAAATATAAAATATACCGCTAAAACAAGGCATCCAAAGCCTGCAAGATGGTTCCATTTTAGTGGGTCGCCCTTAACGAATAGTACGGCAAACAACGTAAAGACTACCAATGAGATAACCTCCTGAATAACCTTTAACTGCCAGAGTGTAAATGGTCCACCAAGCTCGGCACTACCGATACGGTTTGCTGGTACCTGGAAGCAGTACTCGAATAGCGCGATGCCCCAGCTAAAAAGTATGATGGCGAAGATGCCCCAGCGCTGCAATTGCGACTTAAAGGCGATATGTCCATACCATGCCAAAGTCATAAATATATTTGAACAGATAAGCAACGCAATTGTTGAAAGTCCCTTCATTAACATAATTCTCGAATTTTATATACGTTTGGTGTAAACAATGATTACTTAGTGTGCGAAGATAAAGCCAACATATAGGCGCGGACCGTATGGCTTGTTAAGTCCATCTTTGCGGATTGCAAGCAGCCAATCCATCTTGAACGTAAGGCGTACAGCGTCGCTAAGGGCGATGTCGCAACCTACAAATGGGTCTACGGCAACAAAGCCCGCCTTGCGGAATACGGCATCTCCTTCAGTCTGCCAATCCTTGCTGCTACCATCAAACATTAGATACGAGGTCTCCATACCACCACCTATCGTAATACCGAGGTAGGGGAAATATTTACCCTTTTGCCAATACCAATCCGCAAGTAGTCCAGTCCAGAATATTTTGTTGTGGCTACCTTTCTCGATGTTTCGTTTTAGACCAAGTGTAGATACATAGCCCTCGAAGCCAGTGCGAAAGTGGTCGGTTAGGTGTAGTCGCGCCACGCCACCAATGCCTAAGGTCGCCCCCTGCATATTGTATCCAAAGGGGTTGTCGCAGCCCGTCTGGTAGCCGCTATGTATCATCATACCTCCCGAAAAGCCTTTTATGAGGCTCCTCTCCTGTGCGATGCTTGCTCCACAACTAAGCACTATCATCGCAAATATAAGTAATATTCTCTTCATAATCATCTTATTAAATCATTCTTCGGCGCATCCACTCGGCTAACTCCTTTGCTGCTACACCGCGCTCTTTAATGCCGAGCGTGTGGCTTAGGAAATGGTCAAGGGTAGATAGGTAGCTATCTGTGTCGAAATTCTTGATTAGCTCCGCAAGTTGCTTGCCATCGCGAGCAAGTGGGAATGGTAGCTCGCAGAAGTCGTAGTAGTAGCCACGGTCGTACTGCTCGACATCGGTAGCATAGAGCAGACAGGGGCGACGCAACATTGCATAGTCGAACATCGAACTCGAATAATCGGTGATAAGCATATCGCTTACGCACAACAACTCCTGCATATCGTGGTAGCGGGTCATATCTATAACCTCGGGGCTATTTTGTAGCGATGCGGTATCTACCTTGCCGATAAGATTTGGGTGTAGGCGGAGTAATACCGTAAGTTCCGCACCGTTGAACTTTTTGCTAATGTGTGGGATAATCTCCTGCCAATCGATACGGTATGGCTCGATGGTGCCACTACGGCGAAACGTAGGGGCGTACATCACAATACGATGATTCTCAGGGATGTTGTACTCGCGGTTGAGACGTTCACGAATCTCACGGTGCTGCTCCTTGTTGAAGAAGATGTCGTTACGTGGAATGCCCGCTTCGAGTATCTCGCCAGAGTACCAGAAGCTACGCTTTATAAGGTCGGTGTTGGCGTTGCATCCCGAAATCATAAGGTCGCAGACTTCGGAGTCGCGCTTCGCCTTACGCCAATAGCTATAGCCGAGCTTATCCTCGGCATCACGCTCAACCTTTTTAAGGGCTGCGCCACCATGCCAGAGCATAAGATACTTCTGCTCGGGGCGTTTGTGCCAATAGATATGCCATGGGTCGGTGCGGGAGTTGGTGATGAGAAATTCGGCGCTATTGACCATTTTTAGGTACTCCCACGTGCGAAACCTTACGCACTTGATACGCTTGTCTACTCCCGTGATGTCGATGCCACGGCGAAAGACCCAAACGACCTCCATATCTGGGTAGTTTTCAAGAAGATACTCGGTAAGATAACGAGGATTGCAACCATACTGTTTGTAGTTGTATGCCCAGCAGACAACTCTGCCTCGTTCTACCTTTGTGCGAGCCCTTACAACCGCCGACATAATGTTGCCGAAGAGCTTAATCGACCTATTTAACCCCCATCCTATGATGGCCCCAATACGCTTCATATATACAACTTTTAATGAAAGTTGTAGCAAAGATACTCTTTTTCTGGTTTATATGAAAAAAAATACCTATTTTTGCAATTATAATGAGGAGACTGTATGGTTGGAAATAATATTGAGGTGAATGCTGAGCAACTCAAACTTAAATATAACCCAGATGGTTCTGCACTTCGTCGCGACCAAAAGGAGTTGCTCAGAATGCTAAAAAAGGTAGATGCAATTTGTAAGGAGCATAATATCCAGTGGTGGCTAAGTTCGGGCACGTTGCTCGGCGCAGCACGCCACAAAGGCTTTATCCCCTGGGATGACGATATTGATATCGTGATGTTGCGTAAGGATGCAAAGCGCTTGGAGAAGATATTGCTTAAGATGGAGGACAAGGAGTTTGTATACCAGACAATGCGTAGCGATGTGGAGTATGTAAACTGCTTTGGTAAGTATCGCAAGCGTGAGGGGCGTATCTCTGTGAACAATCGCCGTTATGACTACTACAAATGGTGTGGTATTGGTTTCGATATCTTCTCGCTTGAAAAGACAAGTTTCTTCGCTGCTAAGGCGGCAAGCACCATCTATGGTAACCTGCAACACCTTACATCATACATTCGCTGTGGTGCTATACGTAAGCCTCTGATTAGATTTATAGAGTTGTTGTGCTTGGGTATTGTATTCCCGATTTTGCGCCTTATAGGTCTTATCAACCCTAAGGGTGAGTATCACTACGCTCTTGGTCAGGGCTGGTCGAAGCATACATTCTTTATGCGCGATACCTTCCCGCTCACAACCATCGAATTTGAGGGCGAGCAGATGCCTGCACCTAAGAATGTGGATGCCTATCTTACGCGTGTCTATGGCGACTGGCGTAAGATGCCAACCGAGGAGCAGATACGCAAATGCATTCACTGCCAGGAGTATATCGAGGAGATATATGGTAAAAAATAGTTGACACGACTCAAACAATTGCAAAATAATATGGTAGATAAGGAGACTCTAAAACAGAGATATAATCCCGAGGGCTCGAAGTTACGCAAAAATCAGAAGGAGCTGCTCGAAATGCTTCTCGATATAGCGAAGATATGCGACGAGAATAATATTCAGTGGTGGCTAAGCTCTGGTACGTTGCTGGGTGCAGCGCGACATGAGGGCTTTATTCCGTGGGATGACGATGTCGATATTGTGATGTTGCGCAAGGATGCAAAACGTTTAGAGAAGATACTCCTTAAACTCGATAGCGATAAGTATGTCTATCAGACAATGCGCAGCGATATCGAGTATACCAATAATTTCGGTAAGTTCCGTAAGCGTGGTGAGAGTGTGGCTATCTATGGTGGTCGCTATAAGTACCTTAATTTTAAGGGTAAGTTCTTGGATGTCTTTTCTATTGAGAAGACAAGCTACGTGGCGGCGCGTGCAGGAAAGATTATCTACCGCAACCTCGAACACTTGTCGATATATATCAAGACTAAGTGGTTGCGCCACTTTGTAACGCGCTTTATTCAGTTCTTGTGTTTGGGGCTTATTAATCCGATATTGCGCCTTATAGGTCTTATCAACCCTAAGGGCGAGTACCACTATTCGCTCGGTATTGGCTGGCCTAAGAGTACGTTTTATGCGAAGGATATTTTCCCTCTTGGCAAAGCGCGTTTCGAGGGTTATGAGTTCCCCGTGCCTAAGGATATGGATGCATACCTGACAAACGTCTATGGTGATTGGCGTAAGATGCCTACCGAGGAGCAGATTTTAGCAAATATACACGCGGTGGACTATCGCGAGGAGATTCTTGCACGAAAGTAAACAACTGTAAGAAGTAATGAAAAAGGTTATAACATACGGTACGTACGACCTATTGCACGAGGGTCATATCAACCTTTTGCGCCGAGCTAAAGCTCTGGGTGACTACCTTATCGTGGGTGTTACAAATGATAGCTTCGATAGGGAGCGAGGTAAGTTGAACGTGAGAAATAATGTGCTTGAGCGTGTTGAGGCTATTAAGAGCACGGGTCTTGTCGACCAGGTTATTATCGAGGATTATGTAGGTCAGAAGATTGACGATATTCTCCGCTACGAGGTTGACATCTTCGCTATTGGCTCGGATTGGGTGGGTAAGTTTGACTACCTAAACGAGTTTTGTGAGGTTGTATATCTTCCACGTACCGAGGGTGTTAGCTCGACGATGTTGCGTGCCGAGAGCGAGATTATTGTGAACATCGGTATTGCGGGTTGTGGTCGCATTGCCAATCGTTTTGCGCGTGAGGTGGCATACGTCGATGCTGCGAATCTCTCGGGTGTGTACGATATTAATGGCGCTACGGCAGAGGACTTCGCACAGCAGCACGGTATTGCCACTCAGTTCACCTCGTTCGAGGAGCTTGTTGAGGCTTCGGATGCGGTATATATTGCTACGCCACACTTGTGTCACTACGAGCAGGCTAAGTATGCGTTGGAGCATGGTCGTCATGTCTTGTGCGAAACGCCATTGGTGCTTCGTGGCGCTGAGGCTGAGGAGTTGTATGCTCTTGCCGAGCAGAAGGGTGTTGTGCTTTTGGAGGCAAATAAGACTGCCTACTGTCCAGCCTTTAACCATCTTGTAACTCTGGTTAAGAGTGGTCTTATTGGTGAGGTCGTGGGTATTGATGCCTCGGAGTCGAAGCTCTGGGGTAATGAGAACCTACACCGCGAGCTTGACCCCAACGAGGCGGGAGGCTCGTTGTATGAGATGGGTTCATATCCGTTGCTGCCTATTCTTAAACTTTTGGGTACGGAGCATCGCAACATCAATCTATATAGTCGCCTTAACGAGAATGGCGTAGATGTTTATACTCGCGGTATTATGCAGTTCGATAGTTCGGTGGCATCGTTCCAGCTTGGCTTGGGTGTAAAGACTGAGGGCGACCTTGTTATCTCAGGTACTCAGGGCTATGTATATGTGCCATCGCCATGGTGGAAGACCGACTACTTCGAACTTCGCTATGAGGATCAGAACAAGAATAAAAAGTATTTCTATAAGTGGGATGAGCCGGGTCTAAGATATGAGCTTCAGGAGTTCGTGTCGTGCATTGTAAACAACCGTAGCTACTCACCACGTCTAACGCCTAAGGAGAGTATCGCCATGGCGCATATTATGGAGCAGTTTATGGAGCGTAAAAACTTCTTTAAGCTATGAGAGAGGCATTGGTTGTAGGTGGCGCTAACGGCATTGGTCTTGCCATTGCTACGCTTCTTGCCGAGGATGCGGAGTATGGCAAGGTATATATCGTTGATAGGGTAGACGTAGACCCAAATTATGCCCACGCAAAGTTCGAGTATCGCAATTTCGATTTGCGCAGCGAGGATTTTTCTCTGTTTGATGAGTTTAAGAGTGTCGACACTCTTATGATAACCGCGGGCTTTGGTCGCCTGGCACACTTTGCCGATGTCGAGGAGAGCCATATTGTCGATAGTTTTAGTGTCAACACTACGGCTGTCGTGCGTATCATTCACCACTTCTATGATCGTCTGCTTGGCGATAAGGAGTTCTATTGCGGTGTTATGGGTAGCATCGCAGGCTTCCTATCCTCTCCACTCTTTGCGGTCTATGGAGCAACAAAGGCGGCATTGAAAATATTTATCGAGAGCGTCAATGTGGAGCTTGAGATGGCGGGTTCGAAGAATAGAATACTTAATGTCTCGCCAGGCTCTATTAAGGGAACATCTTTCTATAACGGAGGTAACGACCTGAGCCAGACTAGTGCCCTTGCAATGCAGATTATCGAGAATATGAAGACGCACAACGACCTCTTTATTCCTATGTATGATGAGGTCTTTCACGAGGTGCTGGAGCGTTACCACGCCGATTTTAGAGCCGAGGGCAGACACTCCTACGAGTATAAGATGAATAGTGGCAGAGTAAAAAAGTAGAACAATGAACAATACACCTATACGCATATCTATCATAGCACCAATCTACGGTGTTGAAAAGTATATCACGGAGTTTGCGCGCTCGCTCTTTGTGCAGGACTATCCTCATATCGAGTTTATATTCGTAAACGACGGCACGAAGGATCGCTCGATAGAGCTTTTGGAGGAGCTTATTGAGGCAGAGTTCCAGCACTTAAAGCCACAGATTAAGATTGTGCATAAGCAGAATGGTGGTCTGCCAGCAGCTCGCCGCACAGGTATAGAGAATGCTACGGGCGACTATATCTACAATGTTGACTCTGATGACTGGATTGCAGAGGGCTCGATTAAGAAGATTGCTCAAAAAATCGAGGCAACAGATGCCGATATAGTCTATTTTAACCTTGTTAAGGAGTATCCTACACGCTCGAAACCAAAGCCTGAAAGAGAGTATAACAATAATCGTGAGCTATATATAAGGAATATGTACAATCACCGCTCCTTTGCATCGGTATGTAATAAGTGTATCCGTCGCACGCTCTATTTCGAGCATGAGATATATACACCGAAGTATGGCTATGCTGAGGATTGCTTCGTTACTACGCAGCTTGTGGGCTATGCTAAGAGTGTGGCGTTCCTTGATGAGTATGTCTACCACTACCGTAAGGGTAATCCTACCGCTATGACCTCGCAGCAGATTAAGAAGCGCAAGCGCGAGTACGCCCTAAACTTTATTGACCTATATGGCCGATATATGAATACGCCTAAGGAGCAAAATCCTATCGACCCAATTATGGACGATATAGCTATGCAGATGGGCTGGTATTCAATCTTCTATTCACTCGACCTCTTTGCTCAATATCCATGGCTTGCCAAGGCGGTGCGCAAGGCAAAGATGCGCTTTGGCACCGATGTCTGGATTGGCGCACAGATAGTTACCAAATTGGTAGCGTTGTTCAAGTAAGAACGCTATTATCAACCATAAACAATAGAGGCTACTCAATAAATCGTTGAGTAGCCTCTATCGTTTATATCTCC
>JAZOSJ010000009.1:0-13059 GCA_045657045.1 Alistipes sp. | reverse complement strand
ACCTATGTCATAGATGGGCTTGGTTATCCTCCACGAAGACTGTACAGCTTCCATACCGAGAATGACTTGGAATGGATGATTCAACAGCGTGGCAGAAAGGATATTACGGACTTCACAATCAAGGATAATATAACTGACAGGCACTATCAGAAGACAGCTATCAAGGCTGTGTGTGAGCATTACAATGGCAGGCACCGCAAGGGTCTGCTCGTAATGGCTACGGGTACGGGAAAGACTCGTGTAGCTATATCGTTGGTGGACGTATTAAAGCGCAATGGCTGGGTGAAGAATGTACTCTTCTTGGCCGATAGAACATCGCTCGTAAAGCAGGCTCACAAGAACTTTGTGAAGCTATTGCCCAATGAGACAACATCAGTATTGAACGAGGGTGGCGAGCGTGATATGAACGCAAAAATCACATTCTCGACATATCAGACGATGATTAACTTCATCGACACTGACGAAAAACCATTCTCGGTGAGTAGGTTTGACCTGATAATAATAGACGAGGCACACCGCTCTATATTCGGTAAGTATGGAGCTATATTCAACTACTTCGATGCAATGCTAATAGGTCTTACAGCAACGCCAAGAGATGAGGTGGATAAGTCAACATACGACATATTTGAGATGGAGCAGGGCTCGCCAAACTATGCCTACGAGTTGGAGGATGCTGTGTCAGATGGTTATCTCGTGAACTATGTGGGTTTCAAGCGTGGCACGATGATACTCAAAGAGGGTATCAAGTACAGCAACCTCACCGAGGAGGAGAAGCAGCAGATGGAGCGAATATGGGAGTATGAGAAGACTCGCAAGGCATTGGATGGTGATGACTACCATAGGGATATTGCCAACAACGAGATGTTCACCTATATCCACAACCTCGACACCATAGACAAGGTATTGCAGGACTTGATGGAGAACGGTTTGAAGGTGCAGAGTGGTGAGAGGATTGGAAAGACAATCATATTCGCATACCGTCATCTGCACGCAGAACTTATTGTGGAGCGATTCAATGCCCTATATCCTGAGTATGGCTCTGGCTTCTGTGCGTTGATAGATAATCAGGTTACATACGCACAGGACTTAATTGATAAGTTCGAGAAGCGAGATTGTGAGCCTCAGATTGCAGTATCGGTGGATATGCTTGATACTGGCATTGATGTGCCTGATGTATTAAACCTTGTATTCTTTAAGCCCGTAAAGAGCAAGATTAAGTTTATGCAGATGATTGGTCGTGGTACACGCCTATCTCAGGGAGTATATGGTGATGAGGATAAGAAGGCGTTTTATATCTTCGATTGGTGCTGCAACTTCGACTACTTCGAGAAGAATCCAAATGGTAAGGAGGTGTCAGCAACGCAATCATTGACTGAAAGGTTATTTGGCTTGCGAACCGATATAGCCTTCCATTTGCAGCATCAGAAGTATCAGGAGGACGAGTTTGCAAAGAGCCTTCACGATGACATAAAAACACTATTAAAGGGTCAGGTGGCGGCGCTGTCTGATAGTCATATTTCTGTGCGTGCAAAGTGGGAACAGGTAAGTCATTTCAAAGATGATGCAGCGTGGGTCTATATCTCAGAACTCGATACGCTGACATTGAAGAGTGATGTGGCTACACTACTTGCAAAGAACACGATGGATGAGAATGCCAAGAAGTTTGATGTACTTGTGTTAGCTATCGAGTTATCAATGTTAGACGCTGAGATGAGTGCTGGCAAAGCTGTGGAGAATGTCCAGTTTGTTGCTGCAAAGTTGCAAGAGAAGGCATCTATACCTCAGATTCAAGCCAAGATGGAGACTATTGGAGAGGTACTCAACCCAGTGTGCTGGGAAAATGTATCACTATCGTGGTTAGAGAAGGTGCGTATTGATTTAAGAGAACTGACCAAGTTCCTGATTGGAGATAAGAAGAAGTGGTTTATCATTGACATTAACGATGTTATTACCATTGGCGGTACTACGATTGGTGTAACCCTAAGAGTGACATACAAGCAGCGAATTTTGGACTTCCTTGCAGAGAATAGAAACCTTCCAGTGCTCAACAAGATTTACTCAATGGAGCAGTTGACCTGTGACGATGTCCGTGAGCTGGAAAGAATACTTTGGCAGGAGCTTGGCAATAGGTCAGACTACGACAAATTCACCGAAGGAAAGCCTTGTGGAGCAAATGTCGCAATGTTCATACGCTCAATCATAGGAGTAAATCGCAAAGAGGCAGTTGAAAAGTTCGCTACATTCATCTCAGGAGCACAACTCAACGCAGAGCAGGAGGAGTTCTTGATGACGGTTATATCTTATGTATGCGAGAATGGTGATATTACAAAGGATATTGTGGTGAATGAATCGCCTTTTGAAGACAAACTGTCGGTATTTAATACCTATATGCTACCGTTGGCAAAGTATATCGACAATATCCACGACGTGATTAACCCGAAACATACCGTGGCTTAATGTAATTATATAGATTATTCTCGTCACAATTTGATGCGAATAACTTGTTTTTTCACATCATTGCATTATCTTTGCACTAAATAACACAATTATGAGAGCAGTATATATATGGCAACAGCCTACTTGGACTGAGTTCAAGTGGGATAATGAGAGGTTGATAACACTTCTTTCGGAGGTGAGAAACCTTGAAGGTCGCATTATGGGATTGATGCAAGGCGTTGGTTTCAATGTGCAGAACGCCACATCTCTTGATGTGATGGTAGAAGATGTATTACGCTCATCAGAGATTGAAGGTGAGCTACTCAATGCCGATAGAGTGCGCTCATCTATTGCTCGACATCTTGGTCTTAGCACGGAGGGATTGCCCGAACCTGACCACTATACTGAGGGTGTAGTTCAAGTAATGCTTGATGCTGTGCGAAGTAGTAATAAACCACTAACACACGAGCGACTCTTCAACTGGCACGCAGCACTTTTTCCCACAGGACGCAGTGGAATGTACCCTATAACCGTTGCAGCATATCGTGTAGGCATTGAGCCAATGCAGGTAGTATCTGGTGCTATGGGGCGTGAAAAGGTGCACTATGAGGCTCCTCCATCTGACGTAGTACCTTCAATGATGGATGAGTTTCTTGATTGGGTAAATGGCGAGCAGAATATCGACCCGATATTGAAAGCAGCCATAGCTCATCTATGGTTTGTAGCTATCCATCCTTTTGATGACGGTAATGGTCGTATAACACGCACAATAACAGATATGCTTTTGGCAAAGGCTGATGGTATGCCTCATCGCTTTTATAGTATGCCTGCTGAGATATTGCGTGACCGCAAGGGCTATTATGATGCTTTGGAAAAGACAACTACTGGCACTATGGATATAACCGTATGGATAGAATGGTTCTTACGGACATTGCGTAGTGCGATATTAAGCTCGGAGGCAACGGTTAAACGAGTAGTTGCTAAATCATCTTTTTGGCAGAGAAATCGTGAAGTTGCAATGAACGAACGACAAGTTAAAGTTATTAATATGCTTTGGGATGGCTTTGATGGCAAACTCAATACATCAAAGTGGGCAAAGATAACCAAAACATCACAAGCGACAGCTTTGCGTGACATTTCAGACCTTGTAGATAAGGGTGTGTTGGTCGTAGCAAACGAGGGTGGTAGAAGTACAAACTACCTACTTAAAGAGGATTTGTAGGTCATATAATCGTAGTAATTGAGCCAGTCTAATACAGTTAGGCTGGCTCTTTCAATTAAATGTTGTCATCTCCATCTTTCAAGGTTGACCAATAATTCTGCATCCCTGTACGGATTCTTTCAATATGCTGTGGAGATTTCTTTCTACCCTTTAACTTCTGAGAAATAAGCTGCTTTTGCCTATCACTTAATTGCCTTGTTTGTCGTTTGTAATTCTTATTCTGTATCATAGCTTAAAGTATTTTCTTATAAATAGTTAGTAAATACAGAAAATACAGTAAGTATAGAAAATATAGTAAGTAGCATTCAAATTGCCGAAATATCTGGAAAAATCTTTTCATCTAATAGTTGGTATGCCTACTATAAGTACCCCCAGTAGGTATTTATATCTCAGCTTACGCTTCTCAACCTCACCGCTCTTCTAATACCTATTATATAGATATGAAAGTGCCACTTAATTCACCGTCATTAAATCTATGATAAAGTAGTAATAGTTAACATTTTTTCTTGATTATATAGAACTTATAGTGTATATTAATTACGTAACAGTCACTCCTTTTCTAACCTGTTAATTAATGATTCCCCAGTGGAATTATTTATTGTTTCTCTTGTTCTTTATTTACTTGCCTCCATCTCTGTTTGAATACAGATGGAGGCGGTCATCTCTCTTGATTAAATCCCTAATGATTAACTCAACAGTCAATAAATATATATCTATAATGTTTCGTAATATCTATGTATAATGCTGTGTATATGACAGTTACAGAATATATCACTTGCATTAAATTTACATAATCATATTTACTTGAAATGTTTAGATGAAAAAATCCGGAGAATGCTTGGAGAATGAAGGGTATAAATATACTTTTGTAGTAAAAAAAGCGTATGGCAAGGAATTCAGTTACTCTTTACCAGTTCGCAGATTTCAGTTTTGATGAATTCCTTAAACAATTTTTGTCTGAAATCTCCGAACATACTACAACCCATTGGACACCACAGATTCATCCTGATGAACGAATTAGGCTCGGGGAAAAATTTACACCAGAGAGATACCAGTACCTTGTAGATGAATACAATAAGGTTGATTGCATTGTCCACAAGGCAAAACGAGGTGTTAAGAGCCCCGATATAATCAGATGTAAAGTTCAATACCTTCAACACTTAGTCCTTCGTAGGGCACACTCTAAAAAGGATTTAGGGGCATTTCATCTAAGTAGTCAAATGCTTAAAGCTGTTATTGGAGACGAGTATTTGACAATGCTGACAATCCTAATCAGAATGGGATTTTTGGTATATGGCGATGGTAGAAATGGAAATAGCGTTGGTGAATTCTATTACTATCAAGTAGGAAAGTATTCAACGATTTATTCACTACCTAAGAATATCAGATTTGAAAAAGTAATAACAAGTAATGCAAGGGTACTCAAATACTTGCAAAAAGAGAGTGAGCAGATTCAGAAGTATCGCCAAAATGTGTTGCAACCATTAATAAGCAATAGGTTTGGGACCGATTTTCAAAAGCAATATGAAGTTTCATTGAGCAAGATACGCCTTGTAGATAAGCAAGGATTTCAGGCGTTTGTAGAGCGGAGATTGGAGGAAAAGCCCGAAGGTCGCCTATACTATGAATATATACGAGAAGGCTTGCTTGAAAAGGAAAAGCATATTCACAAGATAGATACCTCTGGGCGAATATACCATATTTTAACAAACGCAAAGCGAGAGATTAAGCAGTACCTCAACATTGCCATAAGTGCAGATTGTAAAAATAGTCACCCTGTACTGTTTAATTACTTTATATTTTGGTTTCATCATATCAGTAGAGCGGATGCCTACACAATATCATCAGCAATGCACCATATAGATGATGCTTCAAATATAAGGGAGTCTCTCAGTAAGATTGTAACAAGTAATCTTTTGGATTCACTCCAAGATGACGAGCTAAAATATATATACGAGACATCGACTGGTCAGTTTTGGGATAATATAGTGAGAAAATACCCCGAATACGACCGAATAGAGATAAAAGAGAAGATGTTTGCTCAGGTGTTTTATAGCAACAGTGAGAAAGTAGAGTGGTATTATAAGTTTGGCAATGCGTTTCAGGAACAATATCCCAATGTAATGAGGCTCATCAAAGCTTGGAAGATGCAAGAGAATAGGAAGTGGATAGATGCCTATATGACCAAAAACAAACTCAGCTACGACAAGCCAGAGGCGGCTTTAAGTATTGCTATGATGAACTTGGAAGCTCGTATATTTAGAGAGGTGCTCAGGAGAATGTATCGCAAAAGATGGCGAGCATTTCACATTCACGACTGTATTATCGTACCACAGACAACAGGTAAGAATCAACCGACACGAGATGAGGTTATAGGCATTATGAGAGATGTGTACAAAGAATGCGGTCTACTTCCAACATTTGATTAACTAATAGATAAAATAGACGATATGAAGAAATTTAACGAGATAGATGGTATTACCGATATTGAGGTAAAAACAGACTTTTGTGAATTGAGAATAGCGCTATACAACACAAGAGGCGTGATTAGAAAGTATCTCCACGCTTATGCTTTTCCCTCGTTGGTCAATAAGTTCATTGAAGATTTAACAGCAGAAGCCAATAAGGTTAAACAAGTGAAAGCACAGGATACGATTAAGGAGACACAGGAGACCATTATAACCAAAATTAAGTATCTAATAAAAGTCCTGCAAGAGTACCTCCAATCATTTGCTTGGGATAATAGTTCAATCGATGCAATTGAAAAATCAGCAAAATATCAAGTCCGAGTATTCTTAAATAACAAGGATGAAAATAAACTCACAATAGAGAATTGTATTGAAATGCTGCTGCGCAATAGACTTATATACGATAGCCTTCGACAAGCAGAGAAAGCACTTGGAGTTAGGATAGAAAGTAAGTCATTTATGAGATTGCAGACAGACATCAAAAACGAGCTGCAAGAGCTAATAAATGTCTATGATTTTGTGTAAATGCAACCGAAAAATGGCAAATATGCAAACATATATGGGTGTCAAAACCCTAAGTATATGTAAATGCAATACTTAAAAGTATAGGTTCAAATCCTATCAAGATTCGAACTCCATATATGGAGCTTATTTGGTGTAAAAGAAAATCAGTTAGAGGTTTCCTCTAACTGATTTTTTGTTTAGAAGTCAATCTTGGTAAGAATAATCGTCTTGTCAAGCATCTTTGCATAGTGTGCAGTCATTTGGGTATTTCTGTGACCAAGAATCTTTGCTACAACATCTATCGAGATACCGCTATTAAGCATTAGTGTTGCTGCTGTGTGTCGTGCAAGGTGACTGGTTAGATTCTTCTCGATACCACATATATCTGCTATCTCCTTCAAGTAACTATTGTATCGTTGATTGGTGAGAACTGGCAGTTGGTAGTCGTACCTTTTAAGTATATCCAATGCAATATCATTTAGAGGGATGGTGTACTGCACTCCTGTTTTAACTCGGTTCTTTTGGATATAGTACACTCCGTTCTGTTCCTTTACATCATCAAAGGTTATGCTTGCTAAATCAGCATACGCCATAGCAGTATAGGCTGCAAAGACGAAGCAGTCTCTAACCTGATTCAGACGCTTAATACGAAAATCCTTCTGTATGATAAGAGACAACTCCTCCTTGGTAAGTGGATTTATCTCAACCTCCTCCTTCTTTATCTTCATATTTCAAAATGGATTGATGCTGATTAAATCATTATCGATAGCATAGTTGAATATCGTCTTAGCCTTGGTCATATAGCCACACAGGGTATTATTTCCGAGCTTTGCAACATTCAGAAGGTAGTATTTGAAGTCCAATACATCTGCGTTTGTAAGTTGATTGACTGGTTTATTAGCCACTGCCTTTTTGAACTTATCAACGACTAAACAGTATTTATTATATGTAGTGGTATCTATATCGTGACCTATTTTACACTGCTCCAAGCGCAGAAAATCTGAGAATAAGTCATAGAGCATATACTGCTTAACAGTAAATCCATTCTTTATATACTCGATTATCTGCTTTGGTGTGGGGGCTATGCCCCTACATACAGAGTCTGCATAGAAATCAGTAATTTTTGTTCTTACAGAGTTACAATACTGCTGAATAGGATTAGGTTGTTTACTTCTCAGTAATTTTGGGAACTGATTAGGTTCACTTTTGATGTCCAGAAGGGTTGTGGCACGCTGACCATTGACATTTACCCAGACTTGGATTGGGCTTTGTCCCGATTTGTTTTTACGACTTTTTACACACGCAAAACTGACACTTAGCATAACGATTTGGCAATTAACGGTTTACAATGCTTTTGCAAACGATTTTGCCTCATCCGATTTTGTTTGCATATTTGTTTGCAAATGTAGCTCAGTCGGTTGGAGTGGAGGATTGTAAATAACAAAAAAATCAGTCAGAACTTGCGTATCTGACTGATTTTCTGCTTTTTAGGGGTGGAAGATGGGATTCGAACCCACGACCTTAGGAACCACAATCCTCTACTCTAACCGACTGAGCTACATCCACCGTGTGATTTGTTTCCAAATCGGGTGCAAATATACACACTTTTTTCTATTATCCAAAATTTTTGCAAAACATTTTCTGCAAATCTTCGTTATTTTCGAAAAAAGCGTCAGTCAGAGGTTATTCATCCCTAATAAATCTCTTCGAGGAGAGTTGCAAGGCGGACTCCGGCTTTGAGGAGTTGTTCCTCGATAACAGGTGCGTAGTAGGCTACATAGTCGTACGATAGGTTTTCGCCCGTGGTAGAGCGAGCATAGACATCCGCAGCGAGTGTCACGCACTCCTCAATCCAATCTACGGGTCTACCCTGCACCATTGCGCGCTTCTGCTTCCTACCTATGCGGTCTATCTGCTCCTGCCACTCGCTATGGCTCCAACGGTGCGCCGACTCGATAATATCGCTATCCCACACCGAGTGTAGCTTCTTCTGCGAATTAAAGTATTTCACCTTTGTGCCGTTGCCACCTCTATCGCTTTTATGTCCCGCGTGCATTGGGCAGTGCATATCGCCCACAAGGTGGATAAGCATCATCAGTTGGGCACGCTCCTCCTCTGGTGCGAGCTCTCCACTTTTAAGGTTAGCAACAATGGTGTCGATAGCCACCACCACATCGCCCTTAGCCTCCTTTGCGGAGTTGTGGTAGCTACCCTCGGCAGGGTCTACATTCACATAGTGCCAAGTCTTGGTATAGGCATACTCCTCGGTGTGGCTGGCGTTATCCATCCAATTAGCCACATATACCATCGAGTGACCACCGAGCACCTGCTCTACCGTGCGGAGTGTGCGCTTCGACACATTATTCTCTGCCACACATGCCACAATATCGTGACCCTTAGCGCCCCAGGCAAAGGCTATTGCTGGGATAAACGTTGTTAGTATAATTAGAATAAATCTGCGCATAATATAAGAAATATTAAAAAAGCGGCTACCCAACACTTATATGGATAGCCACTCTGGTACTCGGAACCGGGGTCGAACCGGTACGGGCATTACTGCCCACAGGATTTTAAGTCCGGCGTGTCTACCTATTCCACCATCCGAGCCACACAATCTCCGAAAAGACGGGGCAAATGTACGATTTTATTTTTATTTTACCAAACATTATCCCACGAACTTAGAAATTATGTGGTGCAAGTTTTCCCTCATCGCCAAATTAGCACGTTAAAAAGAAAACTTCTGAAATAGTGTTGCTATTAAGAAATTTTTACTAACTTTGTAGTGTCGTGGGTATTATGCTCTCGGCATTACATATTTGATGAAAGTGTATTAGCTTTTATCCTTGAATGGAAATCTGGAAAATTTACATTGCTACAAGGAAGGCAACACACTCGTCACTCCGTATTGCTAAGTCTGGGGTGTTCCATACCCTATGCTCAATACGAGTGTGGGGTATTGTTTATTTGTAGCAAAGGTATTCCAGAACCTCCATTCAGATAGACAAAACAGCTCCACACTTTCTTTTTGCAGATATTTGAACGGAGAACACATATTTTATTAACTTAAATGTATATCATTATGAGAAAACTTTTCACACTTGCCTTAGTATTTGTGGCAATGGCGATGGCGTCGTGTATGTACGACGACACATCTGTTGTAAATTCAATTAGCGATTTGCAGCAGCGCGTATCTACGTTGGAGAAATTGCAGAGTGCCAACGACAGAGGTCTGCTTATCGAGTCTGTTACAGAGACTGCGGAGGGCTATATCGTGAAGTTCACCGATGGCTCGGAGATTACCCTCTACCACGGTACAGATGGCAAGGATGGCGTTGACGGCAAGGATGGCGTTGACGGCAAGGATGGCGTTGACGGTAAGGATGGCGTTGACGGTAAGGATGGCGTTGACGGTAAGGATGGCGTTGACGGCACAGATGGCAAGGATGGAGCTAATGGCGATGGGGCTTGTCTTCTTGAGGATGTTGTTGTAACAGATGAGTATGTAACATTCTATCTCCTTGATGGCAATAGCTTTACATTCTACTTTAGCACCAAGAAGGAGGCTGTAGGCATCGAGTTCGACATCGAGGATGGCGTTGCTTGCTTGGCGGGTGCATCTTTGGAGTTTGGCTACACCATCACGGGTGGCTATAGCGATGCAGCTGTTGAGTGCTTTGGCGATGGTGGCTGGCGCGCGCGTGTTATTAACCGTAGCGCAACCGCGGGCACAATCAAGGTCACAGCTCCTAAGGCTGGCGGCGATGGCAAGGTCGTGGTGCTTGTTCTATCACCTGCGGGTGGCACTTGTATGAAGTCTATCCTCTTCGACGAGGGTGCTATCGAGAATATCGTTGACCGTTACGAGACTGAGTGGGAGGGTTGTTCCCTTGAGGTAAAGTTTAGAACAAACCTCGACTACGATGTTCGCATCCCTGTCGATGCTCAGTCGTGGATTAGCGTTGCGGAGACCCGCGCCACTATGCGCGATGCAGCTATCGTTCTTGCTATCAACGAGAATGAGGAGGGCGACCCTATTCGCTCGGCTGTTGTGGAGCTTGTGAACGATGCAGATGATGTGTTGTATAGCTTCGAGGTTTGCCAGAAGGCACAGCCTACCAGCGAGCCTATCGAGTTTGCCGACAAGTATGCAAAGCTTGTCTGCGTGCAGAAGTACGATAAGAATGGCGATGGCGAGCTCTCTCCTAAGGAGGCTGCCGAGGTGACATCTATCCCAAGCAACTTCTTTGGCGACTACTACCAGGCTGTTAAGTCTTTCGATGAGCTTAAGGACTTTATCAGTCTTAAGACTATCTCAATCTATGCATTCAGCGGCTGTAATAACCTAAAGAGCATTGCTATTCCTAAGAGTGTAACATCTATTTATAGTTCTGCATTTAGCAGCTGCAGCAGCCTCGAGAGCGTCTATATCACCGATATGTCGGCGTGGTGCGGTATCTCATTCAGCGGCTCTGACTCTAACCCATTGTGCTGCAGAGCTAACCTATATCTAAATAATGAGTTGGTTACAGAGTTAGCCATTCCTAACGGTATTACCAAGATTCGTAGCTATGCATTCTATGGTTGTGACAGCATCACCAGCGTAACTCTTCCAAATGGTGTTACAACTATTGATGGCAGTGCATTCTCTGGTTGTGAGAATCTTACCAATGTAACTCTTCCAAATAGCGTCACTTCAATTGGTAGTGGAGCATTCTATGGCTGTAAGAGCCTTGCAACTGCTACTCTTCCTGATAGCATAACATCTATTGGTAGCTCTGCATTTGAGGGTTGCGAGAGCCTTGAAAGCATTAATATTCCACAGAATCTGATTAAGATTGATAGTAAGACATTCTACGGCTGTAAGAGTCTTAAGAGTTTTGTTATCCCTGATGGCGTAATCTCTATTGGCGAGGATGCATTCAATGGTTGCTCATCAATGGAGAGCGCAACAATCGGTGCAGATGTAGTCTCAATTGATAGCTATGCCTTTGCATTTTGCTCATCACTAAAGAGTGTTAACTTTACTTCTGCTACAGCACCAGTGCTTGGCTCGAAGGTGTTTCATTATCGTCACATCGGTTGTGTCTTTAAGGTATTGGAGAGCGCATATAATATCTATCTATCAGAGCCAACCTGGGCGGACTATACATACCGACTTCGCTACGATGGCATTGAGCGTCCTGCAGAGAGCTACGCATTTGGCGATATAGTGACCGTAGATGGTAGTGTTGGTATTGTCTTCTACGCCAGCGAGGATATTGTTTACATTATGTCTGTAGAGCAGGCATCAACTAAGTGGAGTACAGAGTACGTTACAACCAATGCAACTGATTATCATAGGGGCGAGAATAATATTGCTACCATTAAGACAATAGATGGTTGGGAGGAGAAGTATCCAGCCTTTAAGTGGTGCGCTGATTTGGGCAAAAACTGGTATTTGCCGGCACGCGTAGAGCTAGATGGCATCTACAAGGCTAAGGATGCTCTAAATGCTACCCTATCAGCTAATGGCTATACTTCGCTTTCTGGCGATTATTATTGGTCTTCTACTGAGTACTCCAGTAACAACGCATCCATACTCAATATCTCAAGTGGAGATTGGGGCTGCATCAACAGTAAGAATAGCTCCTTCAATGTTCGCGCTGTTGTCGCTTTCTAAATAAACTATTTAACAATTTAACTATTTGATAGTCTGAATGTAACTAAAGCGAAATTGTCGTTCCACGGCAGTTTCGCTTTTTTTTGTGGGTTACTATGAGTTACTATGAGTGATTAGTGAAATTAGTGAATTTAAGGAAGTTAGGGAAGTTAGGGAGATTTTCACTCGGCGATTTCCCTAAACTCTCTAAACTCTCTAAATTCCCTACCCCCCGCGGGTAGACAAAAGTCTACCCACGGGGTGTCATGCTGAACAAAGTGAAGCATCTCGCGGGATGCAAGGCAGTGCGGACAAAGAGTGGCAACACAATCCGCGAGACCCTTCGCAAAAGCTCAGGGTGACAGACAAACTGAAAACGGAAAGGTGAAAACTGAAAAGTAAGGTGCCTACGGCGTAAATAATTAGTAATGAGGAATTAGTAATTAGTAATAGTTAAAAGGCTTTGCCTTTTTAGGGAGTAGGTTAATATGTGTTAATATGAGTTACGATGAGTTAATATGAGTATAAAAAATCACATAGTAACCCATAGTAACTCATCGCTGTAGCTGTTCGCTCGCAGAGCGAAACAAAAAAAACACCTTCCGGGTAGCACGACCAAATTTCTTGTCAGACGGGGTCAGATTTGGCTCTGACACGAAAACTGGCGGATGGGACATACTATGCGTATTTCCCATTCGCCAGTTTGACTGAAGAGTCAAAGATGACCCCTTATCACGAGAAATTTCTTGTCAGAAGGGCGCCGAGGGCTACACTCGGCGAAAAAGGCGACG
>JAZOSJ010000008.1:0-9080 GCA_045657045.1 Alistipes sp. | reverse complement strand
CAAAGGAGCACTACCCCGTACAGGCGTACATCACTCCCGAGAAGTTCGAAGAGTACCGACTTGCAGCTCTCGACATGGGTTTCAGCTATTGTGCCAGCGCACCCCTTGTGCGCACGTCATATTTGGCTGATGCCGCACTTGATGCTGTGAAGAAGGTATGCAGAACGAAGTAGAAATCAGAGATTTACAGACCATGTCGTATAGCGAGTGCTGGGATTTGCAGCGTTCGCTCTTCGATGCGTTGTGCGCAAAGAAGCTCAACAAGGCGTTCCAGGAGGGCGAACCTCGTGGCACCATCCTCATCGTTGAGCACCCCGCCGTTTACACCCTCGGAAAGAGTGGTCATGCCGAGAATATGCTCTGCTCTACGGAGTATCTTGAGAGCCTCGGCGCGGAGTTCTATCACATCGACCGCGGCGGCGACATCACCTTCCATGGCCCAGGACAGCTCGTATGCTACCCCATTGTCGACCTCGACGCAATAGGTTTGGGCGTAAGACGTTATATTGAAGCCCTTGAGCAGACAATCATCGACCTCGCTGCCGACTATGGCATCGAGGCTCATCGCTCGGAGGGTGCATCGGGAGTGTGGATCACACGCCCCGGCAATCGCCTTGAGAAGTTGTGTGCTATACGTGTGCGCGCCTCACATGGCGTGACCATGCACGGACTGGCGATGAACGTATGTACCGACCTCAACTGGTTCCATCTCATCAACCCATGCGGATTTACCGATCGTGGCGTATGCTCGCTCACGACATTGACTGGCCGCGATGTAACAATGGATGAGGTTAAGCCCAAGTTTATCAATTACTTAACGAAAAATTTAAATGTTAAATATAAAAAATAGAAGTTATGCCCATAGAGAAAAGATGGGTTGTCAAACCGCAGGGCGATCGCGCGGTGGTGGAGTCTCTCTCCACAGCGTTAGGTATGCCAACGGTGTTGACCAACCTACTGGTTCAGAGGGGCATAGACACCGCGGAGAAAGCGAAAAAGTTCTTCTCGCCTGCATTACGCGACTTGCACGATCCCTTCCTTATGAAGGATATGGACAAGGCTGTGGAGCGCATCGAGAAGGCAGTGAAGGCTGGCGAAAAGGTAATGATTTACGGAGACTACGATGTCGACGGAACCACTGCCGTGGCGTTAGTCTACAAGTTTTTAAGCCAGATAGGACACGAGAATTTGTCGTTCTACATTCCTGACCGATATGTCGACGGTTACGGCATATCAATTCGAAGCATCGACCACGCTGTTCGCAAGGGCGTTACGTTGGTCATTGCTTTGGACTGCGGCATCAAAGCCGTGGAGAAGGTGGCCTATGCCAAGGAGTGTGGTGTAGATTTCATTATCTGCGACCACCATTTACCCGCTGAGGAGATTCCTCAGGCGGTGGCTGTATTGGACCCCAAACGCACAGATTGCAACTATCCATTCGATGAGTTGTCGGGCTGTGGCGTTGGTTTTAAGCTCGTCGAGGCGTATGCTAAGCGCAACAACATTCCATTTGCGGATATTGAGCATCTGCTTGATTTGTTGGTTGTTAGCATCGCATCAGACATTGTGCCACTTGTGGACGAGAACCGCATTTTGGCATACTACGGATTACGCAAACTCAACTCGTCGCCATCTAAGGGCTTGGAGTCGATAATCAAGATTTGTGGTCTTGACAGCCACGACATCACCATCGACGACATTGTCTTTAAGATTGGTCCACGCATCAACGCCGCAGGACGTATGCGTATGGACGAGGATGATGAGAATGCAGCGCCTTCGGGTGGTCACGCTGCTGTGAGCCTTCTTATCGAGGGTAACGCACGCGAGGCTGCCAAGTTTGGCGAGGTTATCGACTCTTATAATCAGGATCGTAAGAGCATCGACCGCAATGTTACGCAGGAGGCGCACGACTACGTGGAGTCGCACCCTGAGCTTAAAGCATTGAAGAGTACGGTGATATACAATCCTAAGTGGATGAAGGGTATCGTTGGTATCGTGGCATCACGCCTTATCGAGACCTACTACCGCCCTACTGTCGTTCTTACTAAGTCTAACGGTTTTGTTACGGGCTCGGCGCGCTCGGTTGCAGGCTTCGATTTGTATCAGGCTGTGGAGTCGTGCTCCGACTTGTTGGAGAACTTCGGTGGTCATATGTACGCCGCAGGTCTTACGATGAAGGAGGAGAATGTTGCAGCCTTCACCAAGCGCTTCAACGACTACGTCGAGGAGAATATCGATCCAAATATCCTTGTACCACAGGTAGATATAGATAGCGAATTGATGTTTTCGGATATCACCGACGACTTCCACCGCCAGCTTAACAATTTCCAGCCATTTGGTCCTGGAAACAGCTCACCTGTCTTTATGACCCGCGGTGCAAGCAACCATGGTGATGCGCGCCTTGTGGGTGCCGAGTGCGACCACTTGCGTATGGATTTGATGCAGAGCGACCGCTCGCATATCTGCATTCCAGCCATCGCTTTCCAGCAGCCGCAGCACTACAAATGGGTGCGCGCTGGCAAGCCTATTTCTGTATGCTACCAGATTGTGGACAACCACTATCGTGGCACTGTGACTAAGCAGCTAAGAGTCAAGGACATAAAACCTGAGAATTAGTATTATAGCTTTATCAGCGAAAAAGGGGACGTTCAACTACGGTTGGATGTTCCTTTTTTTGTTATGCAAGAATCGAAAAATAATTAATAATTATTTCCCTTTTTCATGGTGTCGGGTACTTTTTCGTGGAAAAGATGCGTTATTTTATTGAAAAATCACTATCTTGCACACGAATATCCTAAATAAGGAACGCTATCTCTAAGAGCCGTAATGGTTATAGCAGAGAGATGGAGGTTGTTAGTTATTGAGGATTAGATAATTATAAACTTAAACTACTTATATTACTATGAAAAAATTTATGTTTTTGATGGCTGCCCTCTTCGTAGGTGTAAGCGCATCAGCACAGACTCTTCCAGATGTTAAGGTTGAGAATCAGGAGGCAAAGGTTATCTCTACACGAGATCTTGTAGACGGCACACCAATGATTATCTCATTCTGGTCAACAACATGCAAGCCATGTATCATGGAGCTTAACGCCATCAACGACAACCTTTACGACTGGTTGGAGGAGGCAAACTTCAAGGTAGTAGCAGTATCTGTTGACGATGCTCGTACATTGAGCCGTGCTCGCGCCATGACTCAGGGTCAGGGTTGGGACGACTACGTATGTATCTACGACAAGAATCAGGACTTCAAGCGTGCTATGAACGTAAGCCTTACCCCACACACCTTTATCGTTGACGGCAAGGGTAACATCGTTCACTCACACTCTGGCTACACTCCAGGCAGCGAGCAGGAGTTGTTCGAGAAGATTAAGGCTCTAAAATAATTATCAGGGACATAACACAAGGGGTATCGTTGCGACGTATGCCCCTTTGTGTGAGAATATAACCTTTTGAAGATGAAGAAATTTTTACTATTTTTAGGTGTTGCGCTCGCAGCCACACTAAGTGTTAGCGAGGCATCAGCGCAAATCAAGCTTGGCGAGGGTCAGGTCTCTGTTGCAATGGAGAGCAACAACATTTACTACATAGATGATACTAAGCTCGTGGAGTTCAACCCTGATAACGCAAAGACACAGGACTTTGGCTCACACGACTACCTAAAAACCGATTACACATTAGGCAAGTTATCTGCTGGTATACAGTTGGAGGGCTATCTTCCAACCATCAGTGGCTACGATATCGCTAAGTATCAGCAGCGTGACAGCAAAAACACCTACTTTGTGGGTAAATATATCCAGTGGGAGGATAATAATTGGGGTGTTCGCCTCGGTGACATCTATGACCAGTTTGGTAACGGTCTAATCTTCCGCTCATACGAGGATCGCGCACTTGGTTTCAACAACGCGCTATCGGGTGCTCGTGCCCACTTCAACCTCAACAATATGGTCAACGTTAAGGTTGTGGCTGGTCAGCCTCGCTTGTATGATTCTCGCTCTAAAACAAAGGTTTGGGGTGGTGATTTGTCGTTGTCGCTCTCAGAGTTGATGGGCTGGAGTAATACAAATGCATCAATCGAGGGTAGCTACGTAGGTCGTAAAATGGATGGTCTATCTGAGATGAAGCATCCTAAAAATGACGGTAAGCTCGATAGCGATGTTCTCAATATGGTCTCTGGTCGTGTAAACTTGGAGGTTGCTGGAGTAACCATCCGAGGCGAGTATGTGACAAAGCTCTCAGATGATTTTGCCTCTGTTGACAGGTCTCCTGCAAAGGGTAATGTCATCAACATCGACTTAGGCTATAACTACAAGCGTTTCTCATTCTCAGGCACATTCCGTCGTCAGGAGGCTATGACCACTCCTATTGTTGTTCAGAATTTTGTAGAGTTGGGTGGTGGTAATGTTATCAACTTTATCCCATTGCTAACACGCCAGCACACATACGCTTTGGCAAACCTTAACCCATATCGCGGTACAACAGTCTTCACTGGTGGTGAGATTGGTGGTCAGTTCGATATCTACTATTCATTGCGTAACCCTAAGGCCCGTGGCAAGTACTGGAATTTCCATGCAAATTTCTCTATGTTCAACTCTCTTGACCACTACTCAAATATGATGCGCAAAGATGTCGAGGGTCGCAATGCATGGACAGAGTTTAACTTCGATGTTGAGCGTCAGTGGAATAAGAAGGTTAAGAGTACATTCCTCTACGCTATGCAGAAGTGGGATAACTCCCTAAACCACAGCGATGTCGATCTGGCGGAGTACTGCACATCGCATATCTTTGTTGCTGATGTAACCTACAAATTCAACAAGAAGCACTCTATCCGCACAGAGTTGCAATACCTTGCATCAGAGGATTATGAGGGCGACTGGGTAGCAGGTACTATCGAGTACAACCTCGCACCTAAGTTTAGCTTCTATGTTAGCGATATGTGGAACTGCGAGGAGACAAATGAAAACTATAATACCGCTGAGGACAAGTACTATCTAATGCACTATTATCAGGTAGGTACAAGCTATACACACAATAGCCTACGTGTTCAGCTATCATACGGTCGTAACCGTGCGGGCTACGTTTGCTCAGGTGGAGCATGCCGTTACCAGCCAGGCTACACAGGTTTCAACCTTGCTATGACACTATCGTTCTAAATACACGGAGATTATGAAACTTACAAAACTATTCGCACTGATTATCACCACAGCAGCATTCGTCGCATGCGGCGGCGACTCAAATGGGGATGATCAAAAATTTACCCCTAAGGGTAATGTTAAATTTACCGCAGACTGCGTCTCTGTGGAGGTGAACAACCCTATCACCTTCACCGTTATCGCAGAGGATGGCACAGATATTACTGCCGAGGCGACGATTATGGATAGGACTGACGACAGATATGCTATTGTCCCAAATCCATTTACCCCTACCGAGGATGGAGAGTACACCTTCTTTGCAGCAGGTGCCAACTTTATCTCAAGCGATATCAAGGTAAATGTTGTACCATCTATCCCAGCCCTTCCTGTTGATGCACAGCCAGATAATACATCGTTCAACCACCGCATTTTGCTTGTAGAGCACTCAGGTACAAATTGTGGCTGGTGTCCACAGATGATGAAGATTCTCCATGAGATTGCAAACGAGGAGAGCGATTACCACAGTAAGTACTATGAGGTTGTGTCACACTCATTTAACAACAATGATCCAGCATCATCTGATGCAGCATACTTTGTTAAGAAACACTTTCGCATTAGCAACTTCCCATCGTTGACCTACAACTTCTACCACGATACAGTCTCTTCTCATGATGGTGGTGCTCCTGTTGTTAAGGCTCAGATTGATAGACTTTGGAAGGCTGAGGGTGCAAATGTTGGTATCGCAGCTACCACAAGCCTTGCAACAAAGTGTGTGGTTGTAAACACAGAGGTTAAGGCAGCCGCAACAAACGACTATCGCATTACAGCGTGGTTGTTGCAGGATGGTATTGAGGCTACACAGAGTGGTGGCATAGAGGATTGGATGCACATACACAACAATGCTCTTCGTCAGCGTGTGAATGTAGACACAATCTCTGGAGTAGACCTTGGCAATATCGCTGCTGGTGAGACTAAGAGCGAGGCTCTTACACTTGATATTAGCAAGATAAATTGGGATATTCACAAGGAAAATAACAAAGAGAATTTCAAGGTTCTTATCATCGTCAGCGAGAAGAATGATAAGGGTCGCTTTGAGGTTGCCAACGTAGCTCTCTGCCATATCGACCAGAGCGTTACATACGACTATAAGGAGTAATTATAAAAATCATTTTAACTAATTAAAACCATTTAAGACTATGAAACTTACAAAATTCTTCGCACTTGCACTTGCTGCTATTGCAACATTTGCATTTGTTGGTTGCGGTTCAGATGACGAGGGCACAGAGGCTCCATTCAGAGGCTCTCTCTTCCTTGTAGCAGATAAGGAGAGCATCACTAAGGGTGAGACCGTTACATTCACTGTAACTGACAATGATGGTAACGATGTAACATCAAGAGCTACAATCTACGATGCAAATATGAAAAAGTATACAGATGGTAAATTCCATGCTGAAAATACCGGTCGATATGAGTTCTTTGCATCTCTTGGTACTCAGACTTCAAACTACGTCAAAATTACTGTTATAGCAGAGCTACCAACTCTTCCTACAGACCCACAGCCAAGCAACAAGAAATTCAACCACCGTGCACTTGTAATCGACCAGACTGGTGTTAAGTGTGGTTGGTGTCCAGTTGCAATGGATGAGCTTAAAAAGTTAGAGGAGGATACAGATTGGAACAACCACTACTGCGAGGTAACATGTCATGCAGGTAGTTTCTCAAACGGTGATCCTGCTAACTCTAAGGCGGCTAATTCTCTTAACAAATTCCAGGAGAACTTGATTTCTGGTTACCCATGTGTCTTGGTTAATTTATACACAAGACCCGTAGGAGCTGATGGCGAGGGCAGCTACGCAAAGTCAGACATTGTAAAATCTCTTTCACAGTATATTAAGAAAGATGGTGCAGACATCGGTATCTCAATGGCTGTAACTGGTGATCCTGATGCTATATATTGCGCAGCATCTGTTAAGGCTGCCGTATCAAAGGAGTACAAGGTTACTGCATGGTTGCTTGAGAGCAATATCAGCAGCCCAAAACAGTCTGGTGGTAGTAAGCCTTACCACTTTATCTACAACAACGCTCTTCGTAATATGGCACATAAATACTCTGAGTCTAACGTTCAGGGCGAGTCAATCGGCGTACTTGCAGAGGGTGAGACTAAAGAGTTGGCATTCGAGATTCCTATCACCTCAACAAAGTGGGCATTCGAGAACATGAGCGTAGTGGTCGTTGTAACAGCTAAGGATAATAACAACCGTTGGGAGGTTGTTAACTCACTTTGCTGCCCAATCGACGAGTCAAGAGCTTTCGAGTACTTGGAGTAATACACTCGTCTAATACCAAAAGGAGTTATCCCCACGGATAGCTCCTTTTTTTGTACGTTTTATTGATGTCAGCGCATCGACTTTATAAAATATTTTATTAACTTTGTGGAGTATAATTCTTGTAATACTCGAAATATGAAAGTATATAAGTTTGGCGGCGCATCGGTTAAGGATGCTGCGGGCGTGAGAAACCTACTAAATATCGTTACTGGCGAGAGCGACCTCTTTATCATCGTATCAGCAATGGGCAAGACCACAAACGCACTCGAAGGTGTATTTGAGGCTATGCAGCAGGGCAACGAGAGTCTTGCGATGGAGCGTATCGACGCAAGCTACGCCTACCACCGCGGTATTATTGACGACCTTCTTGGTGCAGACATCACCATCGAGCAAGTTGACCTTCTCTTCCAGCAGCTACGCAACACCGTGCGCAACACCATCTATCGCCCTTCGGATGCAGAGCTATGGTACGACACCATCGTAGCCTTTGGAGAGCTTGTGTCTACGACTATCGTTTCGAACTTCCTGAATGGTCACGGCGTAGCCAACCGCTGGATAGATATGCGCCGCGCCTTCCTTACCGAGCAGCGACATAAGGATGCCAACGTTAACCTCGAAGCTACTACAGTGCGCTTAAAGCGCGAAATGGCAAATAGCGAGGCATCCGTATTCGTAGGCCAAGGCTTTATCGGTGGCGCACCAGATGGCACCACAACAACACTCGGTCGCGAAGGCTCGGACTACTCCGCAGCTATCGTGGCAAATGTGCTCGATGCCGAGTCTATGAGCGTGTGGAAGGATGTGGATGGCATCCTCAATGCCGACCCTAAGGTCTTCCCAGATGCTAAGAAGCTCGACCGCCTTAACTATATGGATACCATCGAGATGGCATATAGCGGTGCGCAGATTATCCACCCTAAGACCATTAAGCCATTGCAGCAGAAGAACATCCCGCTCTACGTGCGACCTTTTGGCAATAAGGAGGCAACAGGCTCAGTAATCACAGGCGATGTTGAGCGTGTCTTTGAGCCTATAATGATTCAGAAGAGCAATCAGGTGCTTCTCAAACTACACTCACGCGACCTCTCATTCGTCCTCGAAGAGAAGTTTGCAAAGGTATTTACCACCTTCGATAGCCACCGCATACGCACCAACCTTGTGCATAACTCGGCTGTTAACCTCTATATGGCTGTCGACGCTTCGTGGCATATCGACGATGCTATCTCGGAGCTTCAAGCCGATGGCTTCGACGTGGAGAAGAGAGAGGATGTCGAGCTTGTAACAATCCGCTACTACAACGACGAGCTCTACCATCGTTACGCCTTCGACGAGCGCATCATCATCAAGCAAACAACCCCACACTCACTCCGCTTTGTACGCAGCAAGTAAGGATTGTAGGCTACAACAAAGGGGCTGACTAAAAAGTAATTTAGCCAACCCCTAAGAGAGTGAATAAAAAGATGTAGTTTTAGGCTTGCGAAGCCCGAAAAAGCGGAGTTTACTGAGCGTAAATGAGCATTCCCGGGGCAAGCTAATTTGTTGTTAGAAGGCTGCAGATACAACGCTCGGCAAAAAAAATGCGGATGGGCTGTACTTTGACGTACTGCCCATTCGCATTTATT
>JAZOSJ010000007.1:0-21331 GCA_045657045.1 Alistipes sp. | reverse complement strand
TAATCTCCGAGAGCTTGGTGTGCACATAGTTAAACTCCGCATCATCGTCGCTACCCGCCATCCAGTGGGCATCGAAGTTTGCCGCCATGCGGAACTCGGTCTCCTCATCGAGGATGTCGCAGTCGCCCTTACCATTTAGCGTGTATCGCAAAGCTACGCCATCATTAAAAACGCGGAAGGTGACGTCGATGCACTCACCCATATCATTTTGAAGCGTAACTACCATCTCGTTATAGTGGTTTTCAATCTCCGCGAACTGACCCCACACGGGCTCCCACACCTCGCGGAAGGTGGTGTGCTCGATGTTCACAATGCGCATATCGTCATCAAACTCGTCACGAGAGGTCTCTATACACAATGCCGAAGGTCTGATAATCTGCTCACCAGCAAACGCCAACGAATAGAGCGCCTCGCCCTCGTGGTTAACCTCGAAGTTGAGCGTCACACGTCCATCGGGCGAAGCTACGGTCTGCGCCCCAAAATCCTCACTCACACTGCTGCAGCCCACCAACATAACCATGGCAGCCACAAAGGTTGCAATCCTCTTCATATTATAAATAGTTTAATGTTATAAGTCTATATAGCGTTGTAAGAGTATAATTCACAAATTTATAAAATTTATGTCAAAGATGCAAACAATAGTGTAACGATTATGAATCTCTCTTATATATAGGGCGATTTTTCTTCCCAATTACTACGTTTCGGAATATCTGCCCAAAACCTCGGTTCATCGTAATAATCTGCCCAAAATATTTGCTCTACTTTTGCCGTCGAAATCAAGCATATAAAAACTATATAGAACTATGAAAGAGCTAAAACCAAAGACAACAAAAATCGAGAAAAATGTTATAGACGCATACAAGAGAGTCGAGGAGACCGTAGTAGGCACCTACCAGAAGATTGAGGACTCGGTGGTCGGAATCTACCAGAAGATAGAGGATAAGTTCGTGGAGACATTCCTCGAGGAGAAAGAGGACAACGAGGATAAGTAGCAATGGGTAAGATAGTTGCAACATTTGCCGAGCCGCTGCACCACATATGCCTGACATATGGTCTGAAGCAGTCGTTTGACGCGATGCCCCACCTAAATAGGCGTGAAATAAGGCTGCGAGGCAAAAGCACCTACATAGAAAATATCGTTGCCCCACCGCCACTGATGAGTCGAAGTGGTTGGAACACCAGGTGCAGAAACATAGTCAGCGTATCCTACTGGAGGGAGTCGCTCGCCATAGCTTATAACGACGAGGCGTGCACCAAAGAGGATATTTATACCTTTGTTATCGCGCTAATCAAAGCCTACATGAGCTTCCGCCACCCATATACCAAGATGCGCACAGAGGGCAACAAGGTTGTAAGTGAGCGCGAAGGGGAGATCATAGCAACGATAGATTAGCAATATCGTCAGTCGCTACTTTAGTGACTGACGATATGCTTTTGGTGAGAGACCCTCAACGCGCTTGAAGTACTTGCCAAAGACCGACTGCGACGGGAAGTCGAGCTCGTCGCTAATCTGTTGCACGGACATCGTGGTGGAGGAGAGGCAACTCTTGGCATAGAGCACCACATGTCGCTCTATCCACTCCAGCGCCGTCATCCCCGTATGTTGCTTCAGCAGCGTGGAGAGATATTTATTTGTAACACACAGTCTATCAGCATAGAAGCCAATATCGCGCTGAGTTTTGAAGTTCTCCGACACCATCGCTATAAACCTTTCGCATAGCTCCTGCTGGGGTGTCATCGCCACATGCTCCGCCTGCTGGCTGTGGATGTAGTAGCCCAAGCCGTAGTAGTATGCCGAGAAGAGGTGTTTTATTATCTCCTCACGATAGGGGTTTTCCTCCTGCTTCATCACGCTCGACACCTGATCGAAGCACGATAAGTAGGCCTTAAGCTCCTCGTTGGAGATGGCGTGAAACTGGTTATTCTTGAGAAACAAACGCTCCTGCAGGCTCACGGGGAGGTTCATCGAGTCGGTAAACTCCGAGCTTATAACCATGCCGAAGCCCTGAAACTCCGCATCTACCTCTATCGATTCGACGACCTGGTCGGGGAGGAATATCGCCATGGCGGGGGCGGTGAGCGAGTAGTGGCGGAAGTCGACAATACAGGAGATGCTGCCCGCAGTGATTACTATCTGTGTGACCCTCTCAATCTTGTGCGGGAAGCGTATGCCCCTAAGTATCTCCTCGTTCTCGAGTAGCTCAATATCGCCCATTGTTGTCATTTTTTGCAAAGTTACATTTTTTGGAATAATGGCACAACAATATGGTCTGTTTCCGCGAAAATCGGGATAATTGCGAGGAATATCTGTCCAAAAGTATACCGAGGCGCCAAAAAAATATCCGTTTCGGCATTCGCCGCAACGGATACTTATTACTATTGGACCGCCATCTTGCTAATCCAGGATAGCGTCGAGGCGCTCGTAGATGCTGGTGCGCAATGCGCGGAGCTCGTTGATTTTCGCTCTGTTCTTGCGGCGCACGAAGTTGCACGAGCCAACAAACTTATGGAACAAGCGGATGTAGTTCCATGCAAGGATGAACATGAAGGGGAAGGCCACGCAGTAGCCCAAAGCCCACCAGCCATTGAGGAATACCCACAACAAAACGATGGGGACAATCATACACAGGGGCACAGAGACAAAGGCGCTCACAGCAACGTTGAACGAGCTTACGAACATCTGGTCCTTAATCATCTTCTTGATAAATATCTTAGGGATGAGGAACATCAAGCCCGTGGGTATAATCGAAAGGATGAAGAGTGGCAAAAGCAACAACAAGCCCAAGCCACGGAGCATGGGAGCCAGGATGCCATGGCGGCGGCGGAAGAGCCAGTCGCGCACGCCCAACTTCTTGATGCCGAGGGCGAACTCCGTAGTATCCTTATATATCTGCTCCATCTCCTCGGGGTGCTCCGCCGTAGCGCGCTGGAGGCCGTCAACAAGCTGCTGGTCCGAGAGCAGGCGCGAGGGCAGGTAGTTGGGCTTGAAGCCATGCTCGCGGGCATACTTCTTACCATAACCCGTCTCGCGGAGGAAGTCTATCTGGTCGTAGTGCTCGAGGTCGCTCACATGGAGCATCATATCCTGAATGCGGCCACGCACAAGAGCATTCACCTCCATCATCACCTCGCGGGGATTCTCTTTATAGCGCTCGTAGTAGGGCTTCAACGAGATGGGCTTATCGAATTTGATAAGCATATCGGTACGTGCGTGGAAGTAGTTAGAGTAGTGGTTACACGAGGGCAATATCATCACATCTTGCTTAAATTCCATTCGCTCCGCAGCATCAAAGGCAATACGTAGGTAGCCAATTTTGAAGTTACCTAACCAGTGCTTATCCTGATGGTCTGCCTCAGGGTAGAGCATTACTGTTTCGCCATCTGTGAGCGCCTTACCCGCAGCATCGAGGGTGGACTGGTTGTTCGCAATTGCTCCAAAACCCTCGTGGCTCATACGATAGGCGGGGAGTAGTCCCATAGCTCGCAAGGCCTTGTTAAAAATAGGGTTGTTGAAGACATTGGCACGTGCCAAGAAATTCATTCGCCTATCTGTAAGTTTTAGACATACACATAAGGGATCGTTAAGGCAGTTTTGGTGGTTAGAGACCACTACAAGAGGGGTTCCGTCTATAGGTACGTTCTCAAGTCCAATGATATGTTCACGACGGAAATAGAGCCCCGAATTGATATACTGCAAGTATGTTCTGAATGTCTTCAAAAATAGCGAATGGTCGCGTGGTTTTCCTAATTTGTTCATATATCTTGTGTTTGGTCACAGGTCAAATGTAGGAAAAATATGCCAATTGTGTGCTATCTTTATTATACTTTTTTGAGCGTTCGTGATAAAATGGGTATTTATACCACCGTTACTACCGTGGTATATTCTGCAAAATCTTGTTCTTTAGCAATGCTGGGTAGTCGGGGTTGTCATTAAGAAAACGCTCCACCTCCTGCTTCGCTGCCTCGCTACTATGACCGCCGAGCAGGGATTTTAGCCAATTGCTTGGGAAGAATATATCGCCCGTGCGCTGTATTGTAGTTAGGTTATCCAAACCTCTATATATGTAGTCGAAGCTCTCCGTCTGGCGCGTATGGTGGCATAGGTAGCCAAGCATAGATGCTGCCCACGGCTCGGGACGACGATTCTTGGCATCGCTAAGCAACCACGCAAACAACGCTTCGCGCTCCTCGATATTGGCTGTTGTGGCGCGCGATATGTAGTCAAACTGCGCTATACGGTCAGGATTTGTAATGCGAATGCGCTCTGTTGTAAGGATGTGCTCCGCCTTGTTGGGTAGACGTAGCGCAAGCTCGTAGGCAAGCGTTGTGTAGTCCTGCTCGGCAAGTTGTGGGTTGGATTTGCCCTCCCAGAGGGTGTATAGCCGCTCGATGCTACACTCAGATACCATCGCGTGGGCAAGGGTCATCGTAAGTCGGCGACAGAGCGATGGGTTGTCGTGCGTGCAGATAATATCCCATAGGCGACTCTCTGCCTCGGTGTTGCCCGCCTCAATCATCGCACCTGCAAGGTAGTCGTTCATAGTTGAGGCGATAAGGTAGTTTGGCTCTACGGCGATATGGCCGAGGATAAAGTCGAGCCACTGCTCTGCTGAGATTATATCGTGCTGGTAGCACTCGTGGAGAGTTATAACCAACGACTCGCGTAGCAGGTCATCCTCCAACGTCGCAATGTTCGATATAATCCATTCGCGGCTCTTCGAGTCGGGAATAAAGAGTCCGTAGCCACGGCCACAACTATTTGGTAGTAGGGCTACTACGCTGCCATTCACGGCTACTCGCTGCTTAGCCTCGCGCATCGTAATATCGATAATCTCCTCTCTGCCATCGGCATATATTACGCGCGAACTGAAACTCTGAGTCCATAGCGTACCACGGTTGTATGGGTCGCTCTGCGAGAAGATAATCTCACCCTCGCCAACCTCTATGGCGATATGGGGCATACCCTTTTGGTGTACCCATACATCGCTGAACGTAGCCAAGTCCTCCTCGGTATATCTGTCGAGTATGGCGATAAGCTCTGGCCATGTGGCATTGCCATAGGCGTAGGTGTGTAGATATTCGCGTATGCCGCTCTTGAACTGCTCCTCGCCCATAAGTTCCACAAGCTTATCCATTACAATGGGGGCTTTGTTGTAGATAATCTGTCCGTAGATAAGTCCTGCGTTGTGCATATTGTCAAGCTCCTGACGGATAGCGTTCGAGCCTAAGGTGCGGTCCTCACGAAGTGCCGATGTAGTGTAGGTTTTAAGGCGGTTAAGGCGATGGTTAATATCACCGTAAAGTGGCTCTGCCATACGTGCTGCGAAGTAGTTGGCAAAGACCTCCTTGGTCCATACATCGTCAAACCAGCACATTGTAACATAGTCGCCAAACCACATATGGGCAGTCTCGTGTGCTATAAGCTGTGTGCGGCGTAGTTGCTCGTCGAGTGTAGGGCTGTCGCTTAGGAACATCTGTCTGTCGTTGTAGAGCGTAGCTCCCGTATGCTCCATACCTCCATATTGGAAACCTGGCAGTATGATGATGTCGTACTTAGCAAAGGGGTAGGGTATGCCGGTATACTCTTCGAGCCACTCCAACGAACTCTTGACCTCGGCAAAGATGGTCTCCAACTGCTCTAAGCGCTTAGGTTCAGTCTCGCGGTAGTAGGCATTGAAGGTGTGCGTGCCATCGTCATAGGTGCTCTTGTAGAGTTTGCCTGCCACGAAGGAGAATAGATAGGTGCTTAGTGGTTCTGTTGGGGCGAATGCAATGCGCTTTGTTGCTGTCGCAGGGTCAATCTCCTCGCTGCTTATTGTGGTGTTAGATACCGCCACCCACTCCTCTGGTATGGTAAGCGAGAGGGTGTAGTTCGCCTTCATATCGGGCTGGTCGAAGCACGGGAAGAGTGTTCGCGCACGGTCGGGTACAAGGAGCGTATATAGAAACTCCTCGTTGCGGTTAAGCGATTGGTTGTCAACATTAAACGCGATGGTAACAACATTGTCGCCCGCATCGACCTCGCTGCTCTCAATAACGATATGCTCGTTAAAAATTCTGTGCTTAACCTCGCCACCGTTGAGCTTAACATCGAGGATATTCTCCGTCGCGCGGAAGTCCACCACAATCTCCTCGCTCTGCTTTAACCATAGCGATATGTCAACCTTGCCGATGTTCTTAACAAGGTCGATGTCGATACTATATTTCAGCCCCTCAATCGTAGCCTTTCGCCATGTGGCGAGGTCGCGACTTACGCCCGCATCATAGCGTGCACTCTGCTCGGTGCAACCAGACATAAGAATCAAAAGTAGTGTTGCAAGTATTGAAAATCTCTTCATCGTTTTTACTATTTATGTCGCAAATGTACCAAATTTTCCCCAAATCTTTATATCTTTGTGTAGTAATAACAACGCAAATGAAGAAAATAGTTGTAGCATTCGACTCCTTTAAGGGGTCACTCACATCGTACGAAGCCTCGGAGGCTTTTATTGCAGGTGTTAAGAGTGTAGACCCTGCGGTGGAGTGTTATGTTGTTGCCATCGCCGATGGTGGCGAGGGTATGGCTGAGGCTATTGTGGGTAGTGTTGGTGGCGAGATGGTGAAGGTTGCTGCGCACGACCCTCTTGGTCGTGGTGTTGAGGTGAGCTATGGACTTATAGACAAGGGTGCTACGGCTATTATACCTATCTCCTCGGCAAGTGGTATTACGCTTCTTGCCGAGGCTGAGCGCAACCCACTCGTGGCTACAACATACGGCACGGGAGAGCTGATGCTTGATGCTGTGGGGCGAGGTTGTAGTAAAATAGTAATAGGTCTTGGTGGTAGTGCCACGAACGATGGCGGTGTGGGGCTGCTGCGTGCGTTAGGTTATAGATTCTTGGATGCTACGGGTGTAGAGCTAACTGATACGATAGATATTCTCGAACACGTTGATAGGGTTATACCTCCCGAGAAGTCTCCAATCGAGGGCGTAGATATTAGCGTTGCCGTGGATGTGGATAATCCTCTCTGTGGCAAGCGTGGTGCATCCTATATCTATGGCGCTCAAAAGGGGGCAACCAATGATATGATTGTGCAACTTGATAGAGCGCTACGCCACTATGCCGATGTTGTTGCGAAGTGGCGCGGTGAGGACGTTTCAAACCAGGCGGGTATGGGTGCCGCGGGTGGTGCAGGCTTTGCCTTTGGTGCTCTGCTGGGCGCGATGCCTACCTCGGGTATTGAGTTGATACTCAGTGTCGTAGGCTTCGATAATATTATTGCCGATGCCGCATTAGTTGTTACGGGTGAGGGTCGCATCGACCGCCAGACGGTGATGGGTAAAGCCCCTGCGGGAGTGCTTCGCCATGCCAAGCGAGCAGGTGTGCGCTGTGTTGCCGTAGGTGGCAGTGTCGAGTGGTGTGACGACCTTCGAAATAGCGATTTCGATGCTATCTATGCCGCTACGCCCGAGGGTATGCCTATCGACGAGGCAATGAAAAAAGAGGTCGCCACCGCCAATCTTCAACGTGTAGCAACCTCTGTTATTAAAGAGTTTCTGTTGTAGAAAACTACTTTGTCAATACCTTAACCAGCTCTGCCACAGCGCGACCACGATGCGAAATGCTGTTCTTCTGGTCGGCTGTCATCTCGGCAAAGGTTACGCTCTTATCCTCAGGGATAAATAGTGGGTCGTAGCCAAAGCCTCCGCATCCTGCTTCTTCGGTGGCTATATGACCATTTACTATACCCTCCACTTGTTGCTCTATGCCCGAGCGTATCAGCGAGATAACGGTACGGAAGCGTGCCTTGCGATTTGTTACCCCCTCCAATTCTCTGAGTAGTTTGCGGTTGTTGGCTGCAAAGTCGTGCCCATCGGTGGCATAGCGTGCCGAGCGCACACCAGGTGCACCATTCAGAGCCTCCACCTCCAAGCCTGTGTCGTCGGCAAAGCAATCAAGCCCCGTGCGCTCAAAGACATATCGCGCCTTTATCGAGGCATTCTCATCGAGGGTCTCTCCCGTCTCGGGAATATCCTCTACAATGCCTACCTCTTTAAGTGTTACAAGCTCAAACCCCTCGCCAAGCACCGCCTTAACCTCCGCGAGCTTATGCGCATTATTTGTTGCAAAAACTATCTTCATAATAGTGTAAAATTTATCTCTAATTACTCAGCGACATTATCAAGGTCTACAATTGGACCATCATTGCCTACCATAAACACAAGGTCGTCGATACGGATAAGTGCTGCAACCTTAGCCTCGAACTTGATGTAAAGAGCCTCTGGAACAGATGTCAAAGTGAAATCAGCAGAGATAACATTGTACATACCCTCAACAGAGTCTGCTGGAATTACATAATCAATCTTAACCCAGCTTGAGCCATCCTTAGACAAGTAAACGAAGAAGTCCTCGCTCTTGAATACATTATCAGCATCCACGCCATACTTCTGAAGACCGAATGTAATTATATAGCTCGGGCAATCAGCTTTCAAAGGAGCGATATTGTTTACAACTAAGTAACCGCCATTACCAAAGAAGATGTTGTTGCAACCAGAACCCAAATAATTTGACTGATAATTGTTAGATGGAGCATTGGAGCGAACCGAAACCTTGTTACCAGTGTAAGTTACACCAGCCGCAGCAGTACCCTGAGGATTTGCAAACTGTGGGAACTCATAAATGTATGGCCATGAGAAGTTTGAGTTACCATAAGTCTTTGTAGCCTCCTCACCATCGAAGTTGTCGCTATAAAGAACCTCCTCCTCAAAAGGTAGCCTCTCTGTTGCAGACTGCAATACGGTAATCACTTTGTATTCCTGGCTACCAGCACTGTTGTGTTGTGTGTATACCATGATTTCGGCTTTGCGCATGCGTCCAGAGTCATTCTCTGCTACTGTAATGGTTGCGATTCCACTATTTATGCCCATATTCGGAGTGACTGTTATCCACTCTGCCGAGTCATATACGTATATATCCCATATCGAATTTGAGATTATTTCAACACTCTGGCTATCCTCCATACAGGTGAACTTTATCTCCGATGTTGATACCTCTACAAATGGTTCTGCATACTCAATACTCTCGAAACTGATAGTCTGACCGCCATAGCTTGGGTGCATTGCAAGATCGTCAACATAGTATTTAGATGGTGTTCGTGCCTCCAACTTAATATAGAGATATGTTGGCACACTATCGAATACGAAGTTGGCTGTTGCACTATTCCACTCGCCGGGTTCTGAGCCAGATAGCTCATACTCTGCCTCTATCCATCCATTACCATTATTCGATAGGTATAGTTTAAACTCGTCAGCCGAGATAGGGCTGTCGCTCTTAATGCCAAAGGTGATTTTGTAGTGCAGATGTTTTATCTGTGAAATGTCGACACCTTTAATAACTAAGTATGCATTGTCAATGTCGTCGCCACATAAAAAGAGACTATTTCCACCAGACCCCTCGTAGTGTGAATCCTCGCTATTTGATGCCGAGTTGGCACAAACTGAGACACCTCTGCTAATGTAGTCAACATACCTTCCACTATCTCCAATGCTATTCTTAAACTCCGGGAACTCATCGATTAGAGGCCAACGGTAGTCCTGCTCCGTGTCAATCATCGTAGCCTCCTTGCCATCAAAATCGTCTGAGTAGATAGGTGCACTCATATCCATACCATATTGGTCGATGATATATGTAGCACTTAGCTCCTCGTTGTCGGTTGCGGTAACTGTTACATTAGCCTTGCGAGGCGCATTTGTTGTGTTCTTAGCAATATTCAGCGAAACGGCATAGTCCACAAGTGCGCGTGTAGGCTCTGCTATTGTAATCCAGCTTTTAGCCTCCTCTGGTATTATGACCTTGCACTTTATGTTGGCTGCGTATGATATCACAGCAGTGCCACCATAGATAGGAATCTCAAATCTCTTGTTGCCATCAGCAAGTATGCCTTGCTTGGCATTCTGAGTTATAGTTATTTGAGTCCTTACTTTCCCGCTTTCAAACCAGAATTTCGCTTTGCGATAATTATACGTTTCATCGGCAGAGAAGAATATGGTTGTTGTCTTTTCGCTTGCCTTGCCCTCTCTGATTGAAGGGGTACACCAGTCACATGTACCTGTGATCTTCCAGTCTTCGGCGCAGCGCACAACCATAGGGATACTGCCTCCATATGGCGGAATTACTAACTCCTTCTTATCAACAATTGGCAATCCGCTATTTGAGCCATTAAGGATGTCTGTAAATACCTCTTCGCAACCCACTGATAGGAATAGAAGTGAAAAGATAAAAAGTGTAAAAATACGTCTCATTGTTTATATCCTATGATGTTATTGTCTTGCTACCTCCAACTCCGAAAGTCGGTGGTCCATTGCAATCTTGTCGATAATCGTCTTTACCACAATATCTATCTCCGAGCCGTCGGAGTAGTCGGCAGGGCAGACGTGGTTTACGCGGTTGTCGCGGATAAGGTCGTTGAGGATGGTGCGCTGTCCCTCCTCCTCGGGGTTATATACCGCAATGGAGTGACCGCCAAAGTTCTTGACAAGTCGCATACAAGGGATGTCCGTCGTTCCATCGCCAAAGTAAATCATACGCGAGAATGGCACAGGGCGCTTGTTCTCCTCCATAAAGCGGTTGACATCCTTGGTGTCGAATACCGACTCTACGCCCTTATTAATCTTAAAGATAAACTGCGTTTTGTTGGTGTAGTTCACCGCCACAGCAGGCCAATAGGCGATGCCGTCAACGTTGTATAGGTAGGAGCATGCGTAGATATTCTTAAACTCGTGAGCGATAGCAGTACCCTCGATAATCTCCTTCAAGCCCGAAGAGTTGACATAGTGCAAAATATTGATACCGTGCCTCTTGCCGTAGTCGTTGATGCGACCAAACCACTCGATAACGCCCTTGTAAAATTGCACATTACGACCCGACTCACGGAAGGCGTCGCGTCGTAGCGAGAGACCCTTCGACTGCGCCGCTTGAAGCATACGTGCCATATAGGTCAATACCTGGTCGGCATCCTGCTCCTCGGCTAAGGTGTTTGCCTCGTGCCAGAACTCCAAATTACTCTTGCCCACAGCGGGGATAAAGTCATACTCCTGCATATTGCCCGGAGCAAGCGTGCCATCGAAATCGTAGATTAGTGCTACGGTTATATTCTGTTTCATAAAGATTAGGTCAAAAAGTTTTTCAAAAGTAATAAAAAATATGATACGATGCTAATTTGTAGGGTGAAAAATTGTCGATAACTTGCTAAATATTTGGATAATTTGGCAAATATTTACTAAATTTGCATTGCTTTGCAAATAATAACTTAAAAATTGTACGACTATGCAAAAACTAAACAGACCTGCAATCTTGGTTGTTGATATGCTCAACGACTTTGTATATGGCGCTCTAACTTGTGAGCGAGCTAAAGCTATTGTACCTGCAACCGCAGAACTTCTCGACTATGCTCGTGAGGCTGGTGTGCCGGTAATCTTTTGTAACGATGCTCACCGCGCAGGTATCGACCGCGAGCTAATAATCTGGGGCGACCATGCCATCGCTGGTACTCCTGGTGCGGAGGTTATCCCTGAGTTGAAGGCTTCGGATAAGGACTATATCGTGCCTAAGCGCCGTTATAGCGGTTTCTTCCAGACCGACCTCGATATTTTGCTTAAAGAGCTTGGTGTTCAGACTGTTGTAATGACAGGTCTCCACGCTCATATGTGTGTGCGTCACACCTCGGCTGATGCCTACTGCCTCGGTTATGATGTTGTTGTGGCAAAGGAGGCAACTGACTCATTTACAGAGGAGGACTATCTTAATGGCTTGGCATATCTCAAACTCTGCTACGGCGCTGATGCCTATACCAATGCGGAGCTAAAAGAGATGTTGTAAGAGGGTGTTGTTATGTTGTATGATTTTTGTGTGGGATAGAATAAAATTGTTCGATTATGGAATTTAAGGAGGTGGTAAAAAGGCGTCGTTCGACACGTCGCTATACCGGTAAGCCCGTAGAGGTTGAGAAGCTTCGCGAGGCCATGGAGTTGGCGCTGCTCGCTCCATCATCAAAGAATACGCGCTCTACACGCCTGATGGCTGTTACAAATCTTGAAAAGGTGCACGCCCTTGGTCGTTTGCGCGATTGGGGTGCGTCGCTTTTGGAGGAGGCGGGTGCTGCTATCGTGGTACTTGGCGACGAGAATGCAAGCCCTATGTGGCAGACTAATGCCTCAATTATGGCAACAATTCTTCAGCTTGCCCTTGTGGAGCAGGGGCTTGCCACCTGCTGGGTGCACGTTGGTGACTATCTCACTCTCAAAGATAACCCAGATAGTCAACGTAGCGAGGACTATGTAAAGGAGTTAATTCCTGAAATACCAGCCGATTACCGCGTTTGGTGTGTTATCTCTATCGGCTATGCCGACTACACGCCAAAGCCGTTGCCTGACTACGAAGGTCCTGATAGACTTCTATTCTTGTAATAAGGGGTCATCTGCGACCTCTCAATCATTGCCCCAAATGGGAAATACACTCAGTATGTCCCATCTGGGGCAATTTCTTTATCGATGCCACATCTAACCCCTTCTGACAAGAAATTTCTTGTGATAGCGGCGCATCAGCGACGCTTCAGTCAAAATGGCGAATGGGAAATACGCTTAGTATGTCCCATCCTCCATTTCTCGTGTCAGCGCCACTGCTACACCACTCTGACAAGAAATTTGGTCTTACTACCCGTGAGGTTGGTGTTTTAGTTTCACTCCGCAGGAGCGACAGCTACGCTGAAAGGGCAAAAGGGGCAGAAGTGGCAGAAAGGGTTTTACTAATTACTAATTCCCCCTTTGGCCCCTCAGGCCTCTTAAGCCCCTTAACTCCCCTTCAGGCCCTTTTATAAATCTCGCGCGAAGCGCACCTTACTTTTCAGTTTTCACCTTTCACTTTTCCGTTTTTTTTCTATTGCTTTGCAATAATCTTCGATTATAGTACGTTTTTTACCGAGAAAAAATGTATCTTTGCCGATTGATTATGCAAAAGTTTATTCACATAGTTACGCTGACCCTTGCTTTGTCGGTTACAGCTTGTCGCCATATCCCTATGCAGATGGGTGATGATGCTGAGTTGGATATTGTGGCAAAGGTCGATAATAATACCCTGCTAAGCTCTGACATTAAGCGCGATATGCCTAAGGAGCTAAGTGGTGTTGATAGCGTTACGTTCGCTAAGATGTATATCGAGAATTGGGTGCTCAACCAACTTAAAATGCGCAGAGCCGAGGAGGTGCTATCGTCGCACCAAGCCGACATTGAGCGTTTGGTGGAGGGCTACCGTCAGTCGCTTATAATGCGCCAGCTCGACCAATACTACATTGACAATACCATCGACCTTGAGATTACCGATAAACAGCTATCGGCATATTATCGTGCCAACAGCGCCTCGTTCAAGCTCGACCACGACAAGGTTCGTGGCGTGGTAGTCAAAGCTCCAAAAAACTTCCGTAATACCTCGACACTAACAACCGCCTTAAAGGGTGTTGCCAAGCGAGGTAATGCTGAGGAGGTGAGGGCTTTGTGTGAGAAGCACAATCTCCAATTCTCGGATCTTACTATGCAGTGGGTCACCTACTCCGACTTTTTGAGTAACCTCCCTACGGAGCGCTCATCATCATATACGGCGTTGCTTGGTAAGAGTGGTGTTCAGCAGATGTCCTCGGATGGGGCGGTGTTCTACTTCGTGATTATTGATGTTGCGCGCAAGGGCGCGGTTGCACCGTTGGAGTGCGTTCGGGAGGATATACGTCGTAGACTTTATGCCGAGCGTCGTGCCGATATTGTCGGTAGGTATGAGGCGGAGTTAAAGCACGATGCTATTGCTTCGGGTAGAGTTATGGTTGCTGATAGTACATTGCTACACTCGATGAGCTATGTGCCTGAGCAAAAGAGTAGTACGCCTGTGGCTATTGATGATATGGAGGAGATTATCGAGGAGGAGATTCCAAACGATGTTGATTAAGATATAATATAAATCGAGATATGAGAAAGTTTTTATACACGTTAGTTGCGTTTGTTGCCTTTGGGTGTGTGGTTCAGGAGTGTGATGCTCAGCAGCAGCGTCGACAGGTAATGCTTGATAAGGTTGTGGCTGTTGTAGGTGGCTCTTCGGTGTTGCACTCCGAGGTTGCCGAGTATGCCGATGCGTTGGTAGCACAGCGCCGCCAGATGGGCTATACCTCAGACCGTGACCCTATGAACGAGGCGTTGGAGGCATTGCTTGAGCAGAAGTTGTTGTACAACCAGGCCCTTATCGACTCAGTCGAGGCTGCGACATCAGATTTGTCGAGCCGTATTGAGAACTACCTACAACAGCTTATCACCGAGGCTGGAGGTATTGCTGAACTTGAAGCTAAGGAGCATATGCCAATCTTCACCTATCGTGAGATGTTGCGTTCGCGCTACGAGGAGCAGGCATACGCTGAGGCTATGCGTAACGAGGTAATCGGTAAGGTTGCAGTTGTCCCTGGTGAGGTGGAGCGCTTCTACAATAGTGTGGATAAGGATAGCTTGCCGATGATTGGTGAACAGTATGTATATGCCCATATCACCAAGTTCCCTGCATCGTTAAAGGAGGCTCAGCAGCGTACCAAAGAGCGTCTGCTCGATATGCGTGAGCGTATCATCACGGGTCAAACTAAGTTCTCGGTGTTGGCGCGTATGTACTCGTTGGATGGTTCGGCGATGTATGGTGGCGAGATGGAGCCTATGCCTGCGGCATACTTTGTTCGCCCCTTTGCTGAGGCGTTGGAGAAGTTAAAGCCAGGTCAGATTTCGGAGATTGTGGAGACTGAGTTTGGTTTCCATATTATTGAGCTTATCGAGAAGCGTGGCGAGGTGTATCGTTGCCGCCATATCTTGCTCCGCCCAACATTTACATACGAGGAGCTTGCTGAGCCAGCCAGAGAGTTGGATAGCATCGCGCGCCTTGTGCGTATGGATTCGCTTAGCTTTGCGGATGCAGCTTTGCACCACTCCGACGATGCCATTTCGAAGTATAACGGCGGTATAGTATCGAATAGCGATGTTCTTGCTCGTATGGGTGTATATGCTGGTGCTCGCCTTACGGCTACGCGCTTCTTAAAGGAGGATTTTAGCTCGCAGGGTGGTAAGTCGTTGGACGATTATGCTGCCTTGATGCGCTTGAAGGTTGGCGAGGTGTCGGACTCGTTCCATACCACTGACCTTATGGGTAACCAGATGAGTAAGATTGTAAAGCTCGTGGAGATTATACCATCACATACCGCTACGTTGGAGGATGACTACATTCGTCTTGAGGAGATGGCGCTTACAAAGAAGCAGGAGAAGGTATATCACGATTGGCTTGTGGATAAGATTGAGTCGATGTATGTCTATATCGACCCAGAGTATCGCAGCGGCGAGTTTGAGATTAAAGAGTGGATAAAGTAAACAATAAATAATCAATCAATAAAGCGTGATGATGCGCCGAAAGATATTAGTTCCTATTGTTGTGGTTAGCTTGCTGTGTGGAGCGTTGTTCTATGCTGCGAGTGGTCACAACTATCACCTCGATGTAGACTATGATGCCCTTTTTGCAGCACCCGAAACCAAGAGTACCGAGCGACACATGGTCGATATGATTGCCGATGATAGCTATATGATTGAGCAGGGCGACTCAACGGTATTTATTCTTGTGGGTAACTTCGCAGCTCACCACAACGGCACGGTAATCCTTGCCGATAGTGCTATACGCTACCCGAATCAGAGTTTTGAGTGCTTTGGCAATGTCCTTATTAACCAGAACGAGACCTACGCATATGGCGATAGAGCACATTACGACCGTGGCAATAGCACGGCGACAATCTATTCGGAGCTTGTTAAGGTTGTGGATGGTGATGCGGTGATGTATACCTACAACTGTATGTTCGACACGGCTGAGGAGGTGGGTATCTTCTATGATGGTTGCTATGTAAATAAGGGCGAGAGCCACTTGGAGGCAGAGCGCGGATACTACAACACTCAGACACACAATCTTATCGCGGTGGATAATGTTGAGATGCGCGACGAGAAGTATCTTATGACGGGCGACTCGGTGATATTCAATACTCAGACCGAGGATGCGCAATACTTCACGAATACGAATATCTGGAACGAGAAGGATGAGTATCTCTTCGCCAATGCTGGTAACTATACCAAAGAGCGAGATTTGTACCATCTAACACGTGATGCCTATATGCTATCGAAGGAGCATGAGGTGTGGAGCGATACCATCGAGTATTATCGTACTACGGGACATATCATCGGCAGAAGCAATATCCAGATGGATGATACCACGCAGAAGATTCTCGGCTTTGCAGATTATGGCGAGTGGTGGGACGACTTGGATAATGCCCTCTTTACACGTCGTCCTTCGATGATTAACTACAACCCTGATGAGCCTGACTCGGTCTATCTATGTGCTGATACGTTATGGCTATATACTATCCCTGTACCTCCACCAGCGGTAGATACAACCTCTAAGATAGCATCACGCGAGGAGGGTAGAGAGCAGAATCGCGATATGCAGGACTCTACAATGCTCGACGATGATGTCAATATTCCAGAGGAGGGTGATGGCGAAGTTATGTCTGATGATGGTGAGGATAACGTTGCAACAGAGTCTTTGCAGATGCCAGATATGTCATCTATGGATATGTCGGAGCGACCAGGCACGCAGAGAGAGAGAGGCAAGCGCGAGGATGAGGGCAGAAGACGTCAAACGGAGCGTGGCGATGATGCTATACGTAATTTGGGCGCTCAACGTGGCGAGGAGGCTGCGCTTAGCGAGGATGTTACCTTGGATGATGACCAAGGTATTGAAGAGGGTGTTGATGTTGTAGATAGTCTTGCCCAGGACTCTCTTTTGCTTACATCATTGGATACGCTTGCAACGGACTCTATTCGCTTGGACTCTATGGCGTTGGATAGCCTTGCCCAGGACTCTCTTTTGCTTACATCATTGGATACGCTTGCAACGGACTCTATTCGCTTGGACTCCATGGCGTTGGATAGCCTTGCAAAGGATAGTGCCAAGGTGCTTACACCACGACAGATACGTTATCGCGCTAAGATGGAACGCCGTCGTGTGCGCGACTCTATTCGCACTGTGAAGTTGCACATACAGGACTCGTTAGATTCGATCCAGAAGCGCGAGATGGACTCTGTAAAGCATATCAAGGACTCGTTGTTGAAGATTGAGATAGACTCGATTATTGCTAAGCGTAGAGCTCGCAGTGCTCAGCTTGCCGATGAGGAGAAGGCACGCTTGGAGCGTGTTAAGCAGCGTGCTGAGGAGCGATACCGCAGAAAGATTGATAAGGCGAAGGCTCGTGCATTGAAGCGCGGTAAGGTCTACACAGGTCCAGACTACACCATTGATAGTGTTGCTACTGACAGCGTGGCGGTTGATGGCTTGGTACGTGATGAGCGTGATACGATGATGGTCGACTCGTTGGCAGTGGACTCTCTTGGTTTGGATAGTCTTGGTCGTGATAGCGTAGATATGACACCGCCATTCCCAGAGGATAGCGTATATAAGATGATTAAGGCATATCGCAGGGTTAAGATGTTCCGCTCCGACTCGCAGATGGTGTGCGATTCGATGACAATGCTAAATACCGATTCTGTAGCTCGCCTCTATATCAATCCCGTGATGTGGAACGAGGAGAATCAGATTACATCCGACTCGATGGCGATATATACCCGCAATGAGGTGCTTGAAAAGGCGCACTTTATGGGTAATCCGATGATGGGTATGGAGATTGATACGATGTACTATAACCAGGTGGCGGGTAAGGATATGAAGGCATATTTCGCCAATGGTGAGGTCTATCGCAACGATGTTGAGGGTAACGCCCAGACTATCTACTATATGCAGGAGGAGGATAGCCCTGAGGTTACGGGCTTGATGTATATCGAGAGCGCAAGTATTTCGTTCTACTTGGTTGAGGGCGAGATAGATAAGATTGCATATAAGCAGAATCCTACATACGTACTCTATCCTATGGATATGATTCCAGAGACGCAGGCGTTGAAGCTTAAAGACTTCAAGTGGTTCTACGATCGTAGACCTTTGCGAGACTCGGTATGCGATAGAAATATCCGTGCTACACAGCGCGAGGAGGTTGCATCAAGACAGAAGCCTCGATTTAGGATTACCGAGCGTATAGACTACGATCGTCGTCGCTTGGTGGAGAATCGTGAGTGGGTGGATAGGGTAGACCAGCTTACCCCAGAAGTTATCGAGTGGCGTAATACCCGCGCGACATATCCTAATAAGGAGTAGCTATGAAGAACTTTATATTCTTAGTTGGACTTGTTGCAGCCTCAATGTTGCTATGTTGTGTCGATGCTTCGGCGCAACAACGTAAGTGCGAGGAGCTATACCGCACACGCTTAATACCATATCCTACCGAGGTTGCGGCTAAGGAGGGGACTATGGTGCGCCAACGATATATGCAACCTATCGAGGAGTGGGTTGAGGTTGAGGGTGCGCTGCGTGGCGAGTTTACATTCCCATTTTCGTGGCTTGAGCGCCAGGTCTTTATTCGTGTGGAGGGTGTAGCGCAGCCTTACGAACTCTTTGTGAATGGTAAGCGCGCTGGTGGCTCTACTAATGGCTTTGCGGCGGCGGAGTATAATATCTCTAAAATATCTAAGGAGGATAAGAATAGGGTAGAGCTACGATTGCTTGGTAGTGATGATGTCGCCGCTATCGAGTGCTTCGAAAAAAGTACACCACGCCCTATGGCATATATTATATCGCAACCGCGCGTGCGCGTGCGCGATATTGCCTATCGTGCAAATATAGATTTCGGTGTCGTAAATGCCGATTTCAGCGTTGTGATGCATAATGAGACACTCGGCAAAAAGTACTCGCGCCTATACTACGAACTCTATCTTAACGATACCTTGCGCCTTGATGCAGGTACGCGCGATGTGGAACTTGGTATGTATGGTGTCGATACTATGCGCTTTGGTGCTCCTGTGCCCGACTCGTTGTTGTGGTGCGGCGAATCACCAACTCGACTATCCCTCCGCATTAAAAACCGTATCGAGGGTCGAGATGTGGAGTTCTATAATGTCGCCGTGGCACTTCGCGAACTTGAATACGAGCATGGTGGCTTCGTCGTAAATAATAAGCCTTGCGATATGAATTGGCATGAACTCTCGCCTAATGCCTCGATTGCAGATATGGAGCAGTTGTATAATGATGGCATACGTGCGGTGCGCTTTACTGCGGGCGCGGTAAAGGATGAGGTGCTGTCGTTCTGCGATGCTAAGGGTATGTATGTGGCAATAACAGCCCCAATAAACTCATCTAAGGCGGGTGAGTCGCGCAAACGTGGCGGTAACCCATCCAACGACCCAAAGTGGCGTAAGGAGTATGTCGAGCGTACAACGCAGATGATACATACCACAAAACGTCACCCTTCGGTCATAGCATACTACCTTGCGGATGATAGCGCAAACGGCATCTGCTTGTACGAAAGCTACCTTGCGGCAAAGAGTGTGACCGATATTCCAATCTTCTACGACGACGGCGGAAAGGAGTGGAATAGCGATAATCGTGAGCTTAGATAGAAATCAACAAAAAAACTCAGATAATCTAAAAAGAATAATCTCAGTGTTATCTTGTTGATATATAGCTTATTGTGTAGATAAGGTTAATAATCAATAAAAAAATATTAAAAAAAGTTTACAAAATATTTGGCAGATTAAAAAAAGTGTCTTATCTTTGCACTCGCAATCGAAAAGATAGCAAATGCCTCTTTAGCTCAGTTGGTAGAGCACGACACTCTTAATGTTGGGGTCCAGGGTTCGAGCCCCTGAGGGGGTACCTCGAGAGACTTTTCAGAGAAATCTGAAGAGTCTCTTTTCTTTTGTCCCCGTAACTCATTGGTTTGTAGGTATATTAAGTCGAGTACCTTATTATATGAGTTGGTTCGATATGTTTCTCCATCAAAATCAAATTTCTCTGGAAACATCACACCAATCAGCTCTCTCTTAGTATCCATACGTCCCTCTCTAATATGGTATTCCATATTGTTAATCAGAGACATAGCATAGTCTAGTTGTGGTTCGAAATCAGCACCCTTAGGGGTTTTCAATAAATCAAGTTTACTCATACACACTTTTCTTTCCAGCTCAACCCTCTGTTTGAGCTCATTATAAGTGTCTATGCCTATCTCATCGTCAAGATACTTGTTGGTTATACTAGTTAATCGTGCATCATGAGCCATTATCTCCTCTTCTAGCTTAGATATCTTACTTTGGGTGATAACCATACCTTCGTTCTTGATATCCTTTATAATTTCATTATATAGCCTTAATATGCCATAGTGTGGTTTTAGTGTAGCTAGATAACAAGCGAATAGTTCATTTGCTTTATCAGCTCTACAACGAAGGTGTTTTGCATCACGACTACAATGATAGTAGTAGTATTTACCTCCATTACCCTTACTAGCACTTCCAGTCATTGTTGCACCACACTGTGGACAACGAAGATATTGACGAAGGAATATATCAGGATGTGGACGCTTTGTTAGTTTGGGTCTATGCTTTTTATCTATGATAGCTTGAACCCTCTCAAATGTCTCTATATCCACAATTGCCTCGTGTTGTCCCTTAACATAGTGTGCTGGGATTGTACCGATTTTTTCATCACTATACTCTGGTACAAATACCTCTCCCATATAGAAACGATTACGAAGCATCTTTAGAAATGAATTCTTGGGAATGTAATGTCCGCGACGAGCAAACATCCTTTGAATATAACAAGGAGTATAAACACCCTTTGCCACCTCCTCAAACATCTCCTTAATGATGGGAGCCTTCTCTCTATCCACCTCAACATACTTATAGTCATCACCCATCTGCTTGTTTATGTAGCCTCGTGGAGCTTTACAAGTACATTTACCCTTCTCTAACGATGCGTGAATACCCTCCTTTGTTCTACGGGAAATCTTGGTATCCTCACTTTGTGCCATTGAAATATACAAGGACAACATAGTTATGTAGTCTGATGCACCAAAATCAATTCTCTGCTCCACACTGTTCACCTCAATGTTAAGTTTCTCGAAGTAGTCCAGGTTAATCAAAGCCTCTTTAAGGTTGCGGGAATATCTATCCCAACGATACACCAATACATAGTCAACCTCGTGCTTGTGCTCCTTACAATACTTCATCAACGCCTGGAACTCTTTTCTCTTCTTGAATCCTGACTTAGCAGACTTATCCTCTCTATATACTGCTATTACATTGTGATGCTTCATCTCACAATATCTACGAAGATAGTCCTCTTGCCAATCAAGCGAACTACCT
>JAZOSJ010000006.1:0-6577 GCA_045657045.1 Alistipes sp. | reverse complement strand
TATTGCAATGCTTTCGCCTATAGATGGCAATGTGTTACATACGGTTATCGTGCTATGTTCTACGGTCGTTGTTGTTAAGGTTGTCGATGACTTCATCATCCAGCCAACCATCTACTCTGACCGTGTGCAGGCGCACCCCTTGGAGGTCTTTCTCTGCATCCTTATCGCTGGATATATAGGTGGTGTATGGGGTATGCTCTTTGCGATACCTCTCTATACTGTTTTGCGTGTCTTTGCCCGTGAGTTCTTCTCGGAGTATAGTTTAGTTCAGAAGTTAACCCATCAAATGACCGAATAAGATGATTTGTATCGAGGGCGAAGTTATACACGGCAAGAAGATTGGTCGTGCCTTAGGCTTTCCTACGGCTAATATGTCGTTGCAGGGCTATGAGGATATAGAGCGCGGTGTGTACCGCTCGGAGGTCGAGATTGAGGGTGTTAAGTATCGCGCAATGTCGAACGTAGGCATCCGTCCCTCGGTGGGAGGTAAGGAGCTACTCCTTGAAACCCACGTCATCAACTTCACGGGCGACCTCTATGGCAAACGTCTCCGTATCTGTCTTGTTGAGAAACTTCGCGACGAGAAACGCTTTGCTTCGATAGGCGACCTCAAAGAGCAACTCCTAAAGGATTACAATCAAATAGTAGGTAGATAGTAAATATAAATTAGCAATAGAGAGTGAATAAAAAGTGTATTTTGTCGTTACGCTTGCCCTCAAAATGCTCATTTACGCATAGTAAACTCCGCTTTTTCGGGCTTCGCAAGCCTAAAACTACATCTTTTTATTCACTCTCTTAGGGGTTGGCTAAATTACTTTTTAGTCAGCCCCTATTATTTAATTAGTAGAGAGTAATTAGGAATTAGTAATGGTTAAAAGGCGCAGACAAGGTGGTTAAAGGTGATTAAGGGTGATTAAAGGTTATTAAGGGAGAGAACAGGGAGAACAGGGAGAGCAGTGAAACTGAGTATCACGATTTAAAATAAATCTCTGCCCTCTCTGTCCTCTCTGTCCTCTCTGTCCTCTCTGTCCTCTCTGTCCTCTCTACTCTCTCTTAATTTTCCACAGCTTTAGCTGTTCGCTCCCCGAGCGAAACCATTACTAATTACTCTTTACTCACTACTCATTAAATAAGGCATCCCTCATAGTGAGAGATGCCTTGAAATAAGCTATTACTAATTACTAATTTCTCATTACTAATTAATTATAGTGCGCTCTGCAAGAATGATACGAATGCATCGATATCGGTGTCGTAGCCACGTGGACCTGCCAATACTGTCTCGCCGTCTGGTGAGAGAAGAATGTAGCCAGGCTGTGCGTTTACGCCCCAACGATCCTGAGCGAACTTAGAGTTGATAGAACCCAAGCGCTTGCCGCCATCGACCTTAGTGTTATCGTCAACATAGAGTGCGCAGATAACGAAGTCATTTTTGAGCATTGGCAATACGCTGCTGTGGCTCCATACCATAGTCTCCATCTCGCGGCAGTTGTTACAAGCGTGACCTGTAACGTCTACGAAGATAGGCTTGTTCTGCTTCTGTGCATCTGCAACAGCCTCCTCGAAGTCGAAGTGACCCTCAAGCTGGTGTGGAAGGTGTAGGAAGTCTGCGTACTTGCGGTCAGCATTTACGTTATCTACGCGACCGTTAAGCTGGAAGTCCTGAGATGTCATTGGTGGGATATAACCAGAGATAGCGTTAAGTGGAGCACCGAACATACCAGGAATCATATATACTACGAATGAGAATACGCCGATAGCCAGAGCAAGACGGAATACTGATACGTGCTTAACCTCGTCATCGTGAGCAAAGCGGAGCTTACCAAGAAGGTAGAAGCCGAGCAATGTGAAGGTTACGATCCAGATAGCGAGGTAAACCTCACGGTCGAGCAAGCCCCAGTGCATAGTCTGGTCTGCGGTCATCAAGAACTTCAAACCAAGAGCAACCTCGATGAAACCAAGAACAACCTTTACAGAGTTCAACCAACCACCGCTCTTAGGCATATTCTTAAGCAATGATGGGAACCATGCCAACACGGTAAATGGAAGCGCAAAGGCGATAGCAAAGGCTGCCATTGTGATAATTGGCATCCACACGCCACCGCTTGTAGAGCTGATGATAACAGAACCTACGATAGGACCTGTACAAGAGAATGACACCAATACAAGGGTAAGTGCCATGAAGAAGATACCAAGCAAACCGCCCTTATCTGCACCCTCGTCACTCTTGTTTACAAGCTTCGATGGCATTGTAATCTCAAATGCACCGAAGAACGATGCTGCGAAGATCATAAAGATAACGAAGAAGATCAAGTTTGGAATCCAGTGTGTACCGAGGGCATTGAAGATATCGCCCGCAACGTTTGTACCGAAGAGGTTAGATAGGAGTACAAGTGCTGCGATAGGCAATACGTAGAGGCCTACGATGAACAAACCATACATTGTAGCGCGAAGACGACCCTGAGCTGGTGACTGTGAGCCCTTGATGAAGAAGGATACAGTCATAGGCACCATAGGGAATACGCAAGGAGTCAACAACGCAGCGAAGCCCCAAAGGATAGCTGTGATGATAGAGCTCCAGTCGAGTGGAGCAGCTGTGTTAGGAGCCTTCTCTGTGCAGTCACAAGCCTCTACTACAGCCTCACCTGGCATAACGATTGAGAATGTTGCAGGGTTTGAAGTACACTGGTTAGTGTCGTTAGTGCAGATAGTTGCGCTGATGTAACCAGTAACCTCCTTGCCTGCCTCAGCCTTGATAGTGTGGATGTAGGTAGCCTTGTTGTAGTAGATAAGTGATGGCTCGCCAGTTAGGTCGTCGATACCGTGCTCCTCAGGAGTAAGTGGCTCAACAACATCACCTACAACCTCTGCGTTGTCAAACTCGAAATAAGGAGCAGAGAAGTCAGTCATAGGGTAACCATGGAAACCCTCAGCGATAGTAGCCTCAAGAGTTACGGCAAAGTTGCCATCCTCCAACTCCTCAGCGCTAACAACCCACTCCACAGGGGCATTCTCATTCTCGTTGACTACCTTGCCGATAGTCTTACCCTCCACAGCATCCTGTGCGAAGGCTGCGAATGGTAGAAGTAGTGCTACTGAAAGCACCAATGATTTGAATAGTTTTTTCATAAATTGTTTGTTTAGTTAAATTATATGTTTGTTGTTTTGTTTATTGTACTTCTATTACTAATTACTAATTACTCACTACTCATTTATTTGTTGTCCCTCGTTGGCAATAATATCCTCGGTTCTGCCATCCCAAATCTTGTAGCGCGACGGTGATACGCCTACTCGCTGCTTGAAATACTTGCCGAAGAAGCTCTGCGATGCGAAGTTGAGCTTCAAGGCTATCTCGTTGATGCTCATACCTGAGTATTTGAGTAGTCGCTTAGCCTCGTAGACAACCGCTTCGTCGATAAGTTTTGAGGCGTTACGACCGCTCTTCTTTTTAAGGATTAGCGAAAGGTATTTTGGAGTAATACCCATTTTTGAGGCGTAGAACTCCACGCTGCGCTCCGTGCTGCAATACTCGCGTAGCAGGTCGAGGAACTTGTTGAATAGCTCGTCGGTGCGGTTGCTTACGCTGTCGTTGCCCGCAGGGAGGCTATGCTTCTGCAATATACCCATCACGTAGTGGAACATAGCGGCAAAGAGCGAACTGATAATCTTCTCGCGGTTAGGCGTAGGGGCGTAGTCGCACAACACCGAGCGCATAAGCTTCGAGATGTCGTGGATGTATGCCGCCTCCTCGGGGTCTACCTGCACGCAAGGGTCATCCAAGAAACCGTGATATATCGAAATCAAATCCTGCGTGTCTACGTGGATGCTGTTAAGGTATTGGCGCGAGTAGGTAATCATATATCCCGATGAGCGTATCGATGCCTTAACCTGCTCGATAACCGTATTCTCGTTAAAGATAAAGAGGGTGTTAGGGCGCAGCTCGTGGAACTTGCCGTTAATCTTTATCTTGGCAGTACCGCTCACCGTAACGCCTATAGACACTCCCTGTATCAGGGCTGTGAGGTCGTCCAACTCGCGGAACATCACCAACGGGGTGATAACCATATCCTCCGAGTAGTATGAAGTCTCGAAGCGCGATTTGAGCTTGTCTATCGAGGCTCTCTTGATACCATCCTGTTTCATCATTTATTATGCTTTTATCTTCAACGCTCCAGCCAAACACTCGATGCGTAGCGGCATCTGTGGTCCTGGCTGACCGTCAATGTCTGTATGTTCGTCAATGTTGCAGTCCAGCTCGATTCTCTCGCAGCGGAGGTGGTGCACAGCCTCCGACTCGTGGTTTATGAGGTAGTTCATCATATTCCAGCAGGTACGCACCCTGTTGTCGTAGTCCAAAACGAGGATGTCGAGCATACCATCCTCGATGTTCGACTTGGGCGCTAACTTAAACTGCCCTGCGCTGTTGCCGTTAAAGGCAAGGAACATCGCGGCATCGACCTTTATCTCCTCGCCATTATAGCGTAGCGTGAGGGGAATATGGTGCAAGTCGAGCAGGTCAATCATACCCGTACGCAGATAGGCGAGTTTGCCTATAAGGTGCTTGGCGATATTGGAGGTGTGCTGCGAGGTTGTTGTAAGCACTCCGAAGCTGAGGATGTTTACAAAGTATTTGTCGTTAGCCTTGCCGCAGTCCACACGTCGCACCGTGCCGTGGGCTATCTGGTGTGCAGCTCCGAGGATGGTGCTATCCATACCTATGGCGTGTGCAAAGTCGTTTGCTGTGCCCGCAGGTATAATGCCCAATATTGGGTCTAAGCCCTCCTGCTTCATCTTGTTAACCACGAAGTTAACTGTGCCGTCACCACCACATACAACCACTAACTCCGTATCCTCAAATCCCTCAAAGGGGTTGCGTTGGAAGTTAATCTCGCGCGGCGTGATGTCGATACCCGCACCTGCGAATATCGCGCGTATATCGGCTATATGGTGCCATATACGACCTCTGCCCGACGATGTGTTGTATAGTAGTAACGCTCTCATAAACAATTAGTAGTGAGTAATTAGTAATTAGTAGTAGATTAATTACTCAATTGTTAGTTGTTTGTTGTTTAGCTCTTCAGAGCAAACTATTGTGTAGTCCTCCTCGCCTGCAAAGATAAAGTAGTAGTCCCAGCCATAGTCACGGTGACACTGCTGGGCAAGGCTCTCTGCATTATCGGTAGCCCCGAGCGACATAAACATCGTGGCTGCAGCATCTGCCTCGGCACACGTAGGTGCTATGACCGTAGCCGATAGTAGTCGGCTTACGGCACTGCGTCCCGTCTTAGGATCTATGGTGTGTGCTACTTTTTGCCCACTCTCGCTAATGTAGTAGCGGCGGTAGTTTCCCGATGTAGCTACGGCTCTGTCGCTTATGCGCACAATCTTCTCGAAGGAGTCCATTGCCATATTGCCGTCGTAGGGTGTCTCGATGGCAATAGACCACCTCTCGCCCTTAGCGTTGTAGCCACGGCAGCGTATCTCGCCTCCGATGTTGACCATATAGTCTGTTATCGCCAGTGCCTCCAAGCGTTCGGCTATTAGGTCCACGGTGTAGCCCTTAGCAATCGAGTTTAGGTCTATCTCCACACGGCTATCTGCCTTGCGTAGGCGACCATCCTCGATGGTGAGGAGTTGGTAGCCCACAAACTCCAACAACGAGTCGATATTGACCTCGTGTTGTATCCCCTCTCTACCAAAGCCGAGGGCATCGGTGAGGGGCTTTATGGTGATGTCGTAAGCACCGTTACTAAGCTCTGAGAAGTGCTGCGCAAGCTCTATGTTGCGTGTGATGTGGCTATCTAAGGAGTCTGTCGCATTGCTGTTTATGCGACTAAGAAGCGATGTTGGTGAAAATATCGACATCGAGTTTTTCGACTCTTGGTCCACTTCTTGGATAATATTAGAAATCTGCTCCGAGGGTAGCGCGGTGTTGCACTTTACCTGAACGAAGGTGCCGAGTGCCACACCCTCAATCTCGACATAACGGCTACGCTCCCCGCAACCACACATAAGTGTGGCGAGTAAAATGGTGGTAGTGAGCAATATTGTGGTGCGTAGGCGTGATAACATTTTCGCGTACTCTTTTTATCTATTTTTTATTGCGGACAAAGGTAGTCAATTTTTTGGTTTTTCTACAATTCTTACAATGAAAAATCGCACACTTTATGGAAAAATAGAAAAGTCAGAGCCTTTCTTTGAATGCTATATTGTTAATTCTAAGTATGAATATGGTTATTTGTATGGATATAAAACACGGATGTTTGGCGTATATTGTGTGGTGGTATTGGGGTGTTAGTAGAAAAATGTTGTGTTATTGGTGTTTAGGATGAAAAATATTTTGAAAATTAGCTCTTTTTCTTTGGAAAAAGGTTTGTTGTTCGCAAAAAAAGATGTATCTTTGCGCCACGCTCCGGCAGGATCACGGGTAAGGATGATCTGTCGTGGAGTGGAACCAGGTACGTAACCATCAGGAAATGAACGTGGTGCGTGCCATAAAACCTTAATTTCTATGTATTTGACACCTGAGAAGAAGCAGGAGTTGTTTGGCCAGTACGGCAAGTCTACAACCGACACAGGT
>JAZOSJ010000005.1:0-14776 GCA_045657045.1 Alistipes sp. | reverse complement strand
CATAACCCAAGAGAGTGAATAAAAAGATGTAGTTTTAGGCTTAAGTTCCTTTTCACCGCTCACGCTCGGCATAGTCCGCAAGCGGTCTCTGCTCTCACTTACTCGCGGCGTTGCGAAGCCCGAAAAAGCGCAGTTTACTATGCGTAAATGAGTATTCCCGGGGCAAGCATATTTGTTGAGAGAATAGTGCAGATACAACGCTCGGCGAATTTCGAGGCGATGGGCTGTACTTTGGCGTACTGCCCATTGCTGAGATAATTCGTTAGCGGAAGTAGATGCGCTGTTATATCAACAAAGAACAACAAAATAGTCTTTGTATTCACTCTCTAACTTATTCTTGGTCAAAGAGACCCACTACTTCAATACGCCGAGCTTCTTACCAACCTTGATAAACGCCTCAACGCAACGGTCAAGCTGCTCGGTAGTGTGACCTGCCGATACCTGAACGCGGATACGTGCCTGACCCTTTGGTACTACTGGGTAGTAGAAGCCTGTCACGAATACACCCTCCTGCTGCAACTCAGCAGCGAAGTCCTGCGAAAGCTTAGCATCGTAGAGCATAACAGCGCAGATAGCCGACTGTGTAGGCTTGATATCGAAGCCCGCAGCAACCATCTTAGTGCGGAAGTGCTCAACGTTAGCAACAAGCTGATCGTGCAAAGCGTCGCTCTCCTCCAACATCTTAAACATCTCGATAGATGCACCTACCACTGCTGGTGGCAATGAGTTAGAGAATAGATATGGGCGTGAGCGCTGGCGGAGCATATCGATAATCTCCTTGCGACCTGTTGTGAAGCCACCCACAGCACCACCAAATGCCTTACCGAGAGTACCTGTAAGAATATCTACCTTACCGCGAAGGTCATACAACTCAGTGATACCGCGACCTGTCTTACCCAACACACCTGCTGAGTGGCACTCGTCGACCATTACAAGGGCGTCGTACTTCTCCGCGAGCTCGCAAATCTTGTCAAGTGGAGCAGCGTTACCATCCATAGAGAAGACACCATCAGTTACGATGATGCGAAAACGCTGAGCCTGAGCCTGCTTTAGGCACTCCTCCAACTCTGCCATATCGGCGTTAGCATAGCGGTAGCGCTGAGCCTTGCAGAGGCGTACACCGTCGATGATAGATGCGTGGTTTAGGGCATCAGAGATGATAGCATCCTCAGCTGTGAACAATGGCTCGAATACACCACCGTTAGCATCGAAGCAAGCAGCGTATAGGATAGTATCCTCGGTACCGAAGTAGTCGGCGATAGCCTTCTCAAGCTCCTTGTGCATATCCTGGCAGCCGCAGATAAAGCGTACTGAAGACATACCGAAGCCACGCTCGTCCATAGCCTTCTTAGCCGCGTCGATAAGACGCTGGTTGTCTGAAAGACCAAGGTAGTTGTTAGCGCAGAAGTTCAATACAGGGCGGTTAGCCACATCAATCTCGGCACGCTGTGGAGACTCGATGATACGCTCTGTCTTGTACAAACCGGCAGCCTTAATCTCTGCCAACTCATCCTGCAAATACTGCTGAAATTTTCCGTACATTGTAGTAATAGTTTTAATTATTGTTGTAAAAAGAATCTTCAAACTTTGGTACAATAACCACAATCAACTACAAAGATAGTTATTTTTTTTAATTAGTGGTGATGATTGGGAAATTTTAAGGTAAAAAGTGAAAGGGTTATAAAGGTTATTAAGGGTTATTAAAGGTTATTAAGGGCTTTTAAGGGAGAACAGGAAGAACAGTGAAACTGAGTATCACAATTTAAAATAAATCTCTGCTCTCTCTGTCCTCCCTACTCTCTCTGCCCTCTCTTAATCTACCACAGCTAACAGCGATGGGTTACTATAAGTTACTATGAGTAGAGCGATATCATCAACTCATCGGAACTCATCTTAACCCATCGGAACTCATCGGAACCCATAACACGCACCTTACCAAGCACCACGACCAAATTTCTTGTCAGAAGGGGTCAGATACAACGCTCGGCAAAAAAATGCGGATGGGGCTGACTAAGAAGAAATTTAGCCAGCCCCAAATTTAAGAGAGTGAATAAAAAGATGTAGTTTTAGGCTTGCGAAGCCCGAAAAAGCGCAGTTTACTGTGCGTAAATGAGCATTTTGAGGGCAAGCGTAACGACAAAATACACTTTTTATTCACTCTCATAACCTAAAACAGTAAAGCCAACCCAAAGGTTGGCTTTACTGTTTACTCGCGGATAATTTATAGCTCAACGCCGTTATTTGTGCTGCCGCCGTTGGTGATTGTGATTGCTGTGTCTGCGTTCTCAGGGAACTCGCCATCCTCTGTGATGTTGAAGCCCAAGCCATTCTCAGCGCCACCGTAACCGATATTTACGGTCACTACGGTTGTGGTGTTGCGTACGCAATTCATCTTGTGGCTACCAAGTGGCACAACAGTCTCATCCTCACGGATATAGTTGATATTTACAGATACCTCCTCTGTGTAGTCGCTCTTCAACCAAGCACTGCGAACACTGTAGAATGTATAGACATCAAAATACTCATTGCTCTCAGCAAGGTTGTACTTTACAAGTGGTGAATTTGTCATCTGAATCTCCAAAGCACCAACACCTGCCGACTGACCCTGAGCTATGAACTTAACACCGTATGATGTGCGACCCAACTCAATAGTAGCCTTACCATTGTAGCTTGGAGTGTAACCCTCCAACTCGCCATAGTAGCGCTCGACATTAGGGCGGTAGTAAGTTTTATTATCTTTTGCAAGGCTGGTATAGCCACTGCCCAACCAACCCATATTTGATAATCCATAGTTAAAGCTTGTTGAAATAGGAGTATGACCATTCGCATAGAATGGGTAAGAATAGCCATCGACATATTTGGTCACCTTCTCCTTACCATCCTTAACCATAGATGCCACAAACTTATACTGATAGCCTACAAGAAGGTCGATCTTGATATTTGTTGGGTCATCGAAGAGACCGTAGGCGTAGTTTGTCCAAGATGGAGTACCCTCAACATTTGCAGGAGCGGTGTAGACATTGATACCGTAGAGGTCGTTGTTCTCGGCGCCACGCAATGGCTCGTAGCCTACCTCGATATCGCCCTCGAAACCAAGAGATACGGTGTAGTACTCTGCAGATGGAGTCTCAGGAGCCTCGCCCAAATTCTCAACGCTCTCGCAAGAGGTTGCACCAAACAACACAGCGCAAAGAGCCAATAGGAAATACTTTGCTTTCATAATAAAAGTCTATGTCCGCCCACCTCCATCGGCGGTTTAGTGTAAAAAGAGAGTGTGGAGATGTCCGAAAACTCGGAACGCCCTCGTCGTTAATAAATGTCTGATTATGCTAAGCACCCACTTAGCATCACAAAATTAGAAAATATTTTCCGTCTCGCCAAATTTTTGGGCGACATTCTCACCATACCCCACTACCATACCTCTACCGCGCGGATCCTGAACGACTCGCGGGCTTTGCAGATATAGAGTATTACAACATCTTCGGGGAGGTGCGCCTGGAGTCAAACCAACGGCTCAGAAATGGCCATAACACCTCCTTATCGGCACGCGCCATCCACTTGGTATACGCACAATAGGAGTCGCAGAGACCTTGCTTCTTAATTTTAGCCATTCACCTTTTTAAGTCTGAATACTTTAATGCGCCTCCAACCAATTTTTACCGCTATTTACATCGGCAACAAGTGGCACTCGCAATGTTGCTACCGACTCCATAGCCTCGCGCACAAGCCTACATACCTTGTCTAGCTCAGATGGGAGGGTGTCTATAACAACCTCGTCGTGGACCTGCATAATCATCTTCGATTGGATGCCCTCTTCCCTGAATCTTCGGGCAATCTCGACCATCGCAAGCTTCATAATATCGGCCGCCGAGCCTTGTATTGGGGCGTTGATAGCATTGCGCTCAGCAACACCACGCACAACACGGTTAGCCGAGTGGATATCGTTTAGCTGGCGGCGACGTGCAAACATTGTCTCCACATAGCCGCTATTTGTGGCATTCGAAACAGCCTCGTCCATATATCTCTTAACATCGGGATAAGAGGCAAAGTAGTTCTCAATGAGCTCCTTGGCATCACGATTTGGGATGTCCAAGCGCTGCGCCAAGCCGAATGCCGAGATACCATAGATAATACCAAAGTTTGCGGTCTTAGCCCTGCGGCGCTCATCCGATGACACCTCCTGAGGACTCTTGCCATAGAGGCGTGCAGCGGTGGCAGAGTGTACATCCTCGCCAAGCATAAAGGCCTCGATAAGAGCCTTATCTGAACTCAGATGTGCCATAAGGCGTAGCTCAATCTGCGAGTAGTCTGCCGCAACAAGGAGATTGCCCTCCGAAGCGATAAAGGCCTCGCGGATAGGCTTGCCCAGCTCATCACGGATAGGTATATTCTGCAAGTTAGGATTTGTAGACGAGAGACGACCCGTTGTCGTAACTGCCTGATTATAGGATGTATGGATACGGTCGGTCTCGCTGTTTACAAGTTTCGGTAGCGCCTCGACATAGGTCGAAAGCAACTTCTTAACACCGCGGTATTCGAGTATCTTACCCACAATCGGAAACTCCTTAGCAAAGCCCGTGAGGTACTCCTCCTCGGTGGAATACTGCTTGGTCTTGGTCATCTTCGGTTTATCGGTAATGCGCAACTTACCAAATAAGACCTCACCCAATTGGCGCGAAGAGTTTATATTTAACGTTGGCTCGTCAGCCAACTCGCAAATCTCCTTCTCAAGGCACACAAGACGCTCGTTAAGCTCCACGCCATAGCGCGCAAGAGCCCCACAATCAACGCACACACCTGTAAGCTCCATATCTGCCAGCACATCAATCATCGGCTCCTCGATACGATGATAGAGCTCGGTCATCGCAAGCTCGGCAACGTGCTTATATAGAACATCTTTAAGACGGAAGGTGGCATCCACCCTCTCCGCAGCATACTCCGCAACGCGCTCCGTAGCAACCATATCCAACGTAAGCTGCTTCGCACCCTTGCCAACAAGAGTCTCGACATCGGTAAGGGTCTCGCCAAGATAGTGCTCAGCGATAAAGTCGAGGCTATGACGCGCCTCCGAGTCGATAATATAGTGCAATAGCATCGTGTCGTAGCGCGCACCGCGTAGCTCGATACCAGCACGGCGCAACACCATAATATCGAACTTTATATTTTGACCTATCTTCGCAATACCCGCATCCTCCAACAATGGACGCAAAGCATCGAGATAATCAGCTCTATTTGACTGTGTTAAAGGTATGTAGTACGCCTTGAATGGCTCTGCGGCAAGCGCGATGCCCAGAATCGTGCACCCTATTGGATTGTAGCTATTTGTTGCGGTATAGAGCGCCACAGCGCCAGACTCCTTAAAGCTCGCCGAGAGGCTCTTTATCTGCTCCACAGAGTTTACAACATTGTAATCCTTAACACCCGTAACCACCTCAGCCACAGTGACCTCTGGCTCTGCAACCGATAGCTCAGCAGGGGCATCAAACATCGCAAACAAATCGCCCTGACCCGCCATTGCAGCCTCGCGCTTAGCCTGACTCTTCTTGCGTGCCGCATCGGCAAGCTGATGTTGTGGCTCCTGACAAGGCGCAGACGCAGGCTTAGGGGTTATGGCATCCAAATCCCTCAAAAACGAGGTGAAATTCAACTCCTTATACAGTGCTCGTAGCGCATCGTAGTTTGGTGCACAACGCGTAAGCTCCTGCTCCGAAAACTCAATAGGCACATCCAAACGTATAGCCGCCAAGCTCTTAGCGAGTAGCAACTTATCTCCCCACTCGGCAATACTCTTGCCCGTCTTACCACCAATCTTATCAGCATTAGCCAAGATATTCTCCGCAGTACCCCACTCTCTAACCAACTTCGAAGCACCCTTCTCACCAATACCCGGCACACCCGCGATATTATCCGAGGCATCACCCCACAAAGCTAAGACATCGCAGACAAGGCTTGGGTCACTAAAACCATACTTCTCCTCGATAGCCGCCCTATCGACAATCTCTATGGCATCGCCCTTCTGGCGGTAGATAACGCAGTTATCATCGACAAGCTGACCGTAGTCCTTATCTGGTGTAACCATAAAGACACTATATCCCGCCGCAGCACCGCGCTTAGCAAGTGTACCGATAACATCATCAGCCTCGAAGCCAGCAACCTCCAATACGGGTATGCACATAGCCTCAAGCAGGCGCTTAACATATGGCACAGAGAGCTTTATATCCTCTGGCGTAGGTGGACGATTAGCCTTATAATCGGGCGATAAATCACGACGGAAACAGCCACCAGCAGGGTCGAAAGCAACACCTATAAGGTCGGGATTCTCGCGTTTGAGAATATCGCGCAAGAACTTAGTAAAACCAAAAACCACAGAGGTGTTAATACCCTTGTGATTACGCATTGGTCGCTGAAAAAAGGCGTAGTAATATTTGAATATCAATGCATAGGCATCAATAAGATAGAGACTCTTCTTCTGCATTTGGGTGTAGCGTTATAGCTTAAAAGTTATCATCGGCATACCACTCCGCGTATGATGTAGCCGTCTCGTGCAGACGCAACGAGTATAGCTCAATCTCCTCTGGCAAGGCACCAAGCAGGCGCTCGGCAAAGTCGCTCAACATATTCTCACAAGTAGGCTGATAATCCACAAGCACAATCTTCGAGAAATCACAACCTATACCCATACTCTCGATGATGCTCATAGCATTAGGCGTATTACGCATCGTAAACGAGTGGTCCAAACGCTCCACAATCTGCTCATTCACAATGCGTTTTAGCACTCCAAAGTCCATCACCATACCGAGCTTTGGCGAGTCGCTATCAGTCTCTGGCTTGCCCTTGACAGTGACAAAAAGACGGTATGAATGACCGTGTATCTCACGACATAGACCATCATAGCCCTCAAGCATATGGGCAGCCTCAAATGTAAACTCCTTGGTTAATCTTATTACTGACATCGTCTTCTATGTGTTGTCTGTTAATAGCAAAGTGCCACCTATGGGAGGTACAAATGTACGCCTCATTGGTGACACCTATCTGTATCGTTCTGCTCAACAACGCGAGTCTCTACGCCTTGCTTACTTACGAGCAGTCTTGGCCTCAATACACTCCGTAGCGTGAGGAACGCGCAAAAGACGCTCACGAGGTATTAGCCTACCTGTGGTCTTGCAGATACCGTAGGTCTTATTCTTGATACGCACAAGAGCCATCTCGAGGTTACGGATAAACTTCGCTTGACGCTGTGCAAGCGAGCCATACTCCTCGCGCGAGAGGGTTGTTGCGCCCTCCTCCAAAACCTTGAATGTTGGAGATGAGTCCTCGGTGTCGTTTTCGTTGTTTATCGCGGTGCGAAGCATCTCATAGTCAGCGCGTGCCGACTCCAACTTCTGCTCTATCAATAGACGGAACTCTTCGAGTTCTGCATCATTGTAACGGGTTTTCTCTTCTGCCATAATCGTATCGTTTTAGTACGGTTATCCATCATTATTTAGCGAAGATACGCAAAATTTATCAATCCTGCAAATATTGGGCAAAAATTCTCGCATCGAAGAATATTTTTGCACAGGGCATAGTGGGTGGTTTTTGACATAAAATTAGCCCGAATGGAATATAATAAATTGATTTCCTATTCGGGCTAATAGCTAATGACCTTTTATCTTATAAGATTACTAAAAGCGGAAGCCAAGCGTCACCACAAAATTCTGTCGTGCGGTCTTGGTATCGAACGTCGCACTCTCAATATACGCCGTAGTCTCATGACCTATGGTCTCAGTAACATAGAATGGCTGAATTGAAGTGTAGTGCGTTGTGCCATACTGGTATGCAAAATCGAGGTAAGTGGTCTTATTAAGATGTAGACCAAGACCTGCTGTCACAAAGGATTGGGTAGTAGGCATAGGGCGCGAGGTGAGAGCATTTACATACTCGCTCTTAATGGCGTTATCACTCCAAATATATCCAGCACGTAGCGCCACGGCTGGCAGTAGATAGTATTCAGCGCCTAAGCGGAGGGTGTTACTACCCTTGAATACCTCCTTATAATAGTCTGTATATATGTCATCAAGACCATGTATTGTCGACTCCTGCAAACGAAGAGTCTGATACCAGCTACGCTCATAATCGGCAGAGAGAATAGCTCTATTACCCAACGTTACAGCCACACCTGTAAGCAAGCGCGAAGGGGTACGGAATCTCCAAGAGTTTATGCCATACTCCTCATATACATCACTCCCTGCGTAGATAGTCTCTGTATTACCCTCAGCCCCGGTCTCTGCATCAAAATGGGTAGTTTCGGTCTGCATCTCGGCTGCATAGCAAATATCTAAACTATAATATGTTGGGGTATGGTATGCTACACCCACACGCAACCAATGTACAGGACGCGCCGTAACACCAAACTTAAAGTTGTGACCCGTGCCATAGTAGCTTGTTGTCTGCATATAGTCAGTATAGTTGAGTCGATTTTCCAATGGTATTTCATCAATTGTGGGTACTTCGTTCTCAGCATATAAGTAGTTCTCACCATAGTAGGTATTACGAGTGTAGTCGATACTCTGGATACCTATCGAGATGCCGAGATAGACCTTATCAATAAGGTTAAAACCTCCCGTAAACGACCACTCGTCAACCGCACCAAATGTTTCAAGCATCGAGTATTGGTCAACAATAGCATTCTCGCCGATGCTGTCAATATACCAGCCATCATCATCCTTATTCGTTACGTAACTATCATAGGCAAGCACCGCACCCCAATAGTGTGGATCTCCAAACATCAAGTGGCCATTATTATCAAACGCTAAACTCTTGTTATTCGCATTTGAGAACTCACACATATAGTTGGCAAGCGAGTTTTGAGCGCTATGACCCAACGATGCCATAGCACGAGTCTGGTTAAAATCTGCAATACGGTTATGCGATACGGCAAAGTTGGCATTTGTCAATACGCCCGTACTCATAGAGACAGGCACTACTACACCAAAGTTTGGTACAACCAAACGTGTCTTACCTTCTGCGAAGTTATGGTAATTATCCGAGGTATTACTCTTAGCAACGCTAATCATCGGGGTAAAGCTCGTATCTCCACCCACATACATTGCCACACCCGCAGGGTTTAGCGATGCCGAGACCATATCTGCGCCGAGCGCCGTAAAGGCATTACCCATCGCCATAGAGCGCGCTGTACCGTAGTTGTGCGTAGTCGAAGAGAGGTCGTACAAATCCATCCACGTCGGAATATCATTGTTTAGTACCGTACCTCCAAAGTCGAGACTCTGCGCCTTAACATTCGAGGCCGAGATAAGTCCTAAAAAGAGTGCCACCACACTCATTATATATATGCGCTTCATACTATACAATATTATACGTTATACTTTTAGCGTCGTGAAGATGTTGAACCACTGCTCGATGAGCGACTCGTAGAGCTGCTTCCCGACGAACGGGAATTCGATGACGAACTCGATGAGCGACTCGTAGAGCTACCTCCCGACGAACGGAAGTTTGATGACGAACCTCTTGAAGAACTTGATGATGAGTTCGACACCGTACCGCGGCTCGTTGATGATGATGAGCTTCTAAAATTGCTGTTATTGGTTGTCGTACCACTCTTTGTCGTGCTACGTCCCGAGGTTGTAGAGTAGCGCGAGCCAGAGGTTGACGTGCCACCATTTACGCGACTATGATTTATTCCCGACGATGTAACACCACCACTTCTTACAGTCGAGCTAACCCTATTGCCATTGATGTTTGAGCCATAGTTCTTGTTCGACGTAGGCGAGGTATAACGCGACGAGGAGTTGCGACGCTCGTTGGTTAGATACTTATTACCTCCACCAGGCTTGTTATTAGGGCGATACTGTGGTGGGTGCGATGGGTGGTGTGGGTGGTAATGTCCGTGATAGTGCGGATAGTAACCCATATGATAGCCAAAGCCCCAATGATAAGGGTTATAGCACATATTCCAATTCCAATCGTACCACGAGTAGTGAGGATAGCCCCACATAGTGTAGTAGAATGGCGAAGTGTAGACACCCCAACCGAACACCCAAGGCGATGAGTAGATACCAAATGTTACATTCGTAGCACCCCAAGTACCAAACATCGAGGTTACATACTTAGGCTCTACCCATACCTGATCTCCCGAGACCATAATATTATAGAAGGCAGGATCGTATGCCGAAGCATAGCGCATAGACTCGCTTGTTGCAAGGTTGTAGTAGCTTGCTGGCAGACGATATGTTGGCGAGCTAAAGCCATAGAGACGGCGTGCGTATGCACTCTCGTAGTCATTAGCCACGATAGAGGTGTAGTCCTCGCTTGTAGCAGCGTAGTAGTTCGCCTCAGCAAGGCGTGCCTCCCACATAGCCTTGCGCGCCTCAGCCTCAGCCTTCTGCGCCTCGGCACGCGCCGTAAGTTCCTGGGCAACCCTCACGCGGTTGTTGGTTATATATAGGTCGCTTGACCCGTATGTCGACGACTCCATCATCGCAGTACAGCCTCCAAGCATCACCACAAAAGCGAGCGCGAGAAAACGAAGTAATCTATCCATAATACCAATATTTATAAGTTATACTCTATACCTTTCTTTTACAAATTTAACCCCAACTCCCGAATTTGCTCCACCACACAGGGGCGAAACGACTAAAAAGGGGGTTAAACCTGCCAATATCAACCCTTAACTACCTCACGTCTATTTTTCAGTGCGTGGGTAATAGTAAGCTCATCGACATATTCCAACTCATCACCAAAACCTATGCCGCGCGCGATGGTCGAGACCTTAACATCGGGGTACGCCTTCAACCTATTTAGCAGATAGAAGAGCGTAGTCTCGCCCTCCACAGATGTCGAGATGGCGATAATAACCTCCTTTACCTCACCCGTAAGGAGTCGGTCTGCAAGGAGGTCTATCTTCAAATCTGAAGGCCCTACACCCTGCATCGGTGATATTACACCACCCAAGACATGGTACAGACCGCGATACTGACCCGTATTCTCAATAGACATCAAATCCTGAACCTGCTCCACAACACATATAGTCGAGCGGTCACGTCTTAGATCCGAGCATATAGGACACAAATCACTATCCGACAAGTTGTTGCAGCAACCGCAGTAGCGTATCTCATTGCGGAAGCGCGATATGCTCGATGCCAACGAATTGGCGCTCTCCATCTCCATTTTAAGGATGTGCATCGCAAGGCGCAATGCTGTGCGCTTACCTACGCCTGGCAGACGCTGCAACTCGCTACATACATTATCCAACAACTGCGACATAGACCTAAATCTGCTCTATTTTAGCACTTCTAATCCACCCCTTCTCGCCATCGGCAAAGATAATCTCGCTCCAATCACCATGGCTACGCGATACACGTACGGTCACACCCTGCGAAGGCTGGCGTATAATCTTCGAGCCGCTCTCTGGCGAGGCATGCACAGGCGTTGTATCGGCACATATCACCACAGCGCGGTTATCATCCTCAGCCTCATATTTGCTATACAGAGCAAAGGCGATGCTAAATATAACACCAACAACAAGGAGTATCGCACCAAAGAAGCCTATCATCCTGATTGTTACGCTATTAGATAGCAGATAAAACATCACAAGTGCCAACAATAGCGCAAGCATCACAAGCGATCCTACAGCCCAGCTATTCGAGTGGGCGAGATTGCTTATATTGCGCCAGATAGTCGCGATAAAGGACTCTGGTAACGCCTCAGTATCGTTGGTATTGTCCACTGCTAATTCAAGGTTGTAGCGCGCATCCTCCAACGTAGGGTCAAGGCGTAGGGCGCGATGATAGTTCAACACGGCACGACCGAGCTCACCTCCCGAAAACTTATTAAGCCCCTCCTCTACAGCCTGCTCACCAAGTTTGAAGTAGCTATTTGCCAAGTTGTAGTATAGGTCACCCGAGACGTAGCCAAGCGACACGATATGCTCGAACTTCTCCACCGCCACATCATACTCCTTAGCCTCGTATGCCGCGATGCCATCCGCCCAGCAGGCCTCTGCCGTAGTCTTAGCATCGGCAGCCACAACCTTACTACAAGTCAACAGCGCAAAAACAGCTACACCTATTATACTATATATGGTCCTCATGTCTCTTTAAGTTTATCATTTTACAACATCCTCAATCTTCGACATCACATCTATGGCATCAGCATAGACAACGCTCATCTCGCCATCGGTTGTTGGGGCATACTGCGCCTCCTCGGAGCGCGATATAATCTCGCAGAACTCCTCAGCAACAGCCATAGCTACACCCCTGCGGTACAACTCCTCGCGAATCTTCTCCTTGGTAAGGCTTGCAACCGGGATATTGAACTTATCGCTGATATAGCCCCACATAGCCCTCAGTGTCTCCTCATAGAAGGCGTGACGATTGCCCTCATTCATCGAACGCTCTGCCATACGGAGTCGCTGAATAGCTACCTTGTCGGCGCGCTTCATACGTCGAGCCACTATATTACGGTTATCACGTATGCGCTTGCGCATAACAACATATACCACCACAAAGATCGCCAACAATACCACCACGACTAACCAATAGATTGGGGCAAAGATAAAGATTGATGCACTCTTTGGTGGCAATGCTCCAATATGTATATAGCGAATATCTTTGTCTAACTGGCGCATCGTAGAGCCATAATTTAGGTAGTTGCCCACGCTCTGCTGCGCTGGTGTAGAGCCATCATCTTGGATGGTGATAGTGTATGGCTCCGTACTTAGAGTCTTGTACTCGCCACTCTGTGGATCGAAGTAACTAAACTCTATCGGTGCTATGGTAAACTCACCTGCCGAGCGCGCCACAAATGGGTAGGTATAGGTGATGCTACCCGTTGTTCCCGATGCCGTAGCCTTAATATTATCTACAATCTTTGTGTCGTATAGCTCAAAGCTATCAGGTAGATTTATGCGTGGCGCAGCGATAAATTTGAGATTGCCACTACCCGAAATGGTAAGTTCAAACTGATCTGCCGAGTTGCTCTCAATTTCGCTACTTGGCATACGGTATGATATGCGGAAGTCGCCCACAGCATCCTTGAACGAACGAGGCGCACCCTGCGGAAACTCTCGGACATCTATCGTGATAGGCTCACTTTTAAGCTGCTTTGTCACGTAGTGTATCTGACGACCACCGAAGAATGGGTCGAAGTGACGGTTACCCTGCACCTCAACAGGCGTGCGCACTGTCATCGAGGCCGCGGGAATAGTTATCTTACCACTCTGCTGTGGCGATAGAAGCAACTCTGTTATCTTATGTGTCTCATAGATACGACCGTTGTACTCCTCACGCGAAGGGGTATTGTCGAAGGATAGCTCCTGCGACCAGAAGCCATCGAACGACGGAACATTCACATCCGAGACATCGGAAATACTTACTCGTGTATATAGCACCAATGATGCGCGTATAGCCTCACCCTTGTAGACATCTCTATCAGAGACCTTTAAGCGAAGCATTATATCATCCTTAGCGATGCGGCTCTCTGGCGACGACTTCTGCTTTGCCTCGCCACCGCTCTGCGCCGCTGGGCGCTCGCTCTCCCTCTCGGCTATAACCTCAATAGGCTGAGGCATAGTCGTATATTTCTTGTCCTCAACAGTTACCGATGCTGCGCCAATAGTGAACTTACCCACCTCGTTAGGCATCAACACGTATGTATACGTACAGCTATAACTTGCTGATTTTTTACCATTTACAAATTGCACTGAGTGACCCGTAGATACCGACGGACCAGCCAAGACATCAAAGCCCTCGAAATCGGGAGCCTTAAAGCTATTTCGCTCTGGCTCGGCATCCACCGAGAACTCCACACGAAAAGGTTGCCCTAAGGCTGTTATGGCTGGCACATCAACCTTAAAGGATACCTGACCCCACGCCGTGAGCGTTGCAAACAGCGCCACAAGTACAACTAAAACTCTTTGTATTACTCTTGTCATCACAAACTTCTCTTATTCCGAATTATAACGCCTCGGCAAGCGAAAATATTGTTACTCCTAATTGGCATATCGGAGGCTAACATAACGTTAGCCCCCTTACCAATAGAGTGTTAAAATAGGATCAATACAATATAGACCTATTAAAATTGGAGAGTAGGTCATCTATTTGCAAACGCCCGAGAGTGTAAATTCTCAACATAGTATGTAGTATGTTAGCATTTCACCCAAGCCGAATGTCGAAATAACCCTGCTATTCCCGTAATAATTAAAATTGGAGAGTAGGGTTAGTTTGGTAGTCGGTCGAAGGGGGCAAAAGCGGAGCATACTAAACGTATGTGAGCATTTTGCCCACGAGCCGAATGCCGAAATAACCCTGCTATACAATTTTAATGTGCGAAGTCAGCAAAAAAATCATTTCCCTTATCATCTACGATGATGAAGGCAGGGAAGTTCTCAACGTAGATCTTACGTACTGCCTCCATGCCGAGCTCCTCGAAGTCTACAACCTCAACCTTTTTGATAGAGTTCTTAGCAAGGATAGCTGCAGGACCACCGATAGAGCCGAGGTAGAAACCACCATTTGCCTGACAAGCGTCGGTAACAGCCTTAGAACGGTTACCCTTCGCCACCATCACCATTGAGCCACCAGCCTTGTGGAAGAGGTCTACATAAGAGTCCATACGACCTGCGGTAGTTGGGCCGAATGAGCCCGAAGTGTAGCCTGCAGGGGTCTTGGCTGGACCTGCGTAGTATACAGGGTGTTTCTTGAAGTACTCAGGCATAGGCTCGCCATTGTCGAGCATCTGCTTGATGCGAGCGTGAGCGATAAAGTCGGATCGTAGCCAT
>JAZOSJ010000004.1:0-34940 GCA_045657045.1 Alistipes sp. | reverse complement strand
TAGGTCAACTACTATCCCTGAGTGGTTTCTTTTGTGATAGGCCAAGCCTAACCCCTTCTCGCAAGAAATTAATTTCTCGAGATAAGCCGCAATCTGCGGCACATCCCAAAAGCTCAAACCATCCAGGGCTGTACTTAGGTGTACTATCCCTGGATGGTTTCTTTTGCGATGCACCACATCTCACGACTTCTCCCAAGAAATTGGGTCGTGGGGCTTGGGGAGGTGCGTGTTATGAGTTCTGATAGGTTTCGATGGGTTCCGATGGGTTTCGATGGGTTCCGATGGGTTCCGATGAGTTTCATAGTAACTCATAGTAACTCATAGTAACTCATAGTAACCCATAGTAACCTATTGTAACCTATTGTAACCCATTCGACTGCGCCTTTTAGCTCCTTACTTTTCACCTGTCAGTTTTCACCTTAAAAAAGAGCTTGGCACACAGCCAAGCTCCTTAAATCGTTATCGCATCATCACCAGATGGTGGTCGGTGCTTCGAGTGCCGACATAGTCGAAGAACTCCTCGGCTGGTGAGCACATATCCTTAGATGTCTGGAATGGCTCGCCATAGTAGAGTGGGCTTAGGTTGCCATCCTCATCCTCGGCGATACCGGCGAAGAAGAACTTGTCGCTCTCGTCGAGAGAGTAGTACATATTCATCATCGTTACTGTCGACGTTGCATCATGCATAAGCAGATCCTCAAGGAATGCCTCGTCGCTATACTCTATCTTCATCCACTCCTCAAAGAACCAGAAATATACCTTATCTGTAGGAGCAGAGGTCTTCATCTCTACAATACCAATACATCCGCACACGTCACGTAGATAGTCGTAGCTGCTATCCAAAGCGATAATCTCCTCTGCATCAAAGAGTTTTAGAAGTTCTATGCTCTCAATGGTAACCTTACTCTCAGTAGCATCCGCAGTTGTAAAGTCGTGGCGGAAGAGCTTGGTGCTTGGGAGGTTGTTCTCCACACCGAATGCCAAAATCACATAGTCAGACTTTGGCATAAATGGGAAAATCTTCTCGCGGTGGACACCCCTCAATATAGCTGGTTCGAACGTCTCCATAATAGCGAGCATCAACTCATACTCACTCTCCGCGGTTGGAACCTGATTCTTGCCAAGCAATACACAAGCATACTTCTCGTTGTCGTTTGATGGCGTTACGGTAAGATATGCATCGTATGGAGTGATGTCCGTTACAGCGATGTCGATAGTAAGGTCACTGGTGCTGAAGTTCTGAGTGGTGAAACGCTCGATTGTAGGGAGCGATGAGATGATAGGGGTCTTATCATCGCTAAGCGCGAACACAAGAACTACATACTCTTTATTTGGCTCTAAGCGGGTGTCGAACTCCACCTTGCCCTTGTGGCATAGCTCCGATACGCTGCTGCCAAGTGCTATCTCCTTGTCGAACTCCTTAAGAAGTGTGTTGCGGTAGTGTGCTAAGTAGTCGTTGCTAAACTCCATACCATCGTACAAATAGTACTCGTCGGTCTCAGGCACGATAAACGAGTAGTAGTAGCCGTTATACTCCTTAGGGTCGATAGAGATAGTCGATACGTTGTCTACAACGGCAACCTCTACGGCAAAATCTACGCTGATACTCTTTGGCGCAGTGGTCTTAATCTCGGTGTAGCAAATCTCAGTTGTCGCCTCGTAGAAGTCGCCCTCGAACTCTACGCCGTAGCAATATACCACATACTCGGTGTCGGGATTGAGGTTGATAGCGCCATAACCAATCTTATCGCCCTTAACGAGCCAGCCAGCGTACGTAAGCAGGTCACGAACACCCATACCCTCTCTCTCGGCAAGCATTGAGAAGTAGGCGTAGTCATCCTCCAAGAGCTCATCGCGGGTGTCGATACCGTTGGCCGTGAAGTGCTTCTTCTCGCTGAGGAATACGATATACTCCTGATCCTTGTCCTTTGGTAGGATGTTGAGCTTAATAGATCTGTGCTCGGCAGTGTTGCCACTAAAATCAAATGCGGTGCTCTTAGGCTGAGGAGTGTTGTCACCACTCTCGGTACAACCAATGAGCGAGAGTGCCATTAGTAGCACAGCAACATTCAAAAGTAGATTTAAGGATTTGATTTTCATTTGATAGAATTTTTATAATAGGTCATTAGTTGGTTTATCTGAGGGCAAATATACGAATATAATCTAAAATAGAGGTTATTTGTCGAACTATTTACATAGATGTAATCGTATATTTTTGCATTTGGGAGAACAACGACACACATTTTTTCATATTTTTGTACTCTGAGAAGTGTGCATTAATCGAAACGAGATGCCCATACTTAGTGTATATAAGCTAACACAACGATAATATGAGGGAGAACTATGCAGCACAGATAGCTAAGAGTACAACCGAGCTTTTCGATTATATTTCGCAGCGTACAACCGAGGAGCAGCTACAACGCATCATTGCCTCGTATCACTTTGCGGCAGAGGCGCACAAGAAGCAGAAGCGACGCAGTGGTGAGCCATACATAACACACCCGATTGCGGTGGCTTCGATTCTTGCCCGCGAGTTGGAGATGACCGATAACACCGTTATCACAGCCTTTCTGCACGATGTGGTCGAGGATACCGACCATACGGTGGAGGAGATTCGCGAGCTCTTTGGCGATGACGTAGCCTTCCTTGTAGATACCGTTACAAAGCGTAAGAAGGATAGCTACGAGCACTCTAAGCAGGTGGATAACTATCGCCAGATTTTGGAGTCGGTGCACTACGATATTCGTGCTTTGTTGATAAAACTCGCTGACCGTCTGCATAATATGCGCACGTTGGAGAGTATGCGCCCCGATAAGCAGATGAAGATTGCTGGTGAGACCGACTACTTCTACGCCCCTCTTGCTAACCGTTTGGGTCTATATCATGTTAAGACCGAGTTGGAGAATCTCTCGTTCCGCTATCGTTGCCCTCGTGACTTTGCCGAGGTGGAGCAGCGACTTAGGGAGGAGCGTGAGCGTGAACGCGAACAACTTGAACTCTTTATAGGCAAGATTGAGCAGGTGTTGAGGGATGCAGGCTACGATGCTCGTATCGAGATTCGCTACCGCGAGCCATATAGCGTATGGCGCAAAATAAAGGCTAAGAGTAGCGATATTAAGCATATCGATGGCAAGCACTACATCCGCATTATCTATCCTAACCCAACGGATGTCAGCGAGAAGGCTATGAGCCTGAAAATATACTCGGTGCTAACTGATTACTTTAAGGAGAAGCCTGGTAGCTTGTGCAACTATATCGACACTCCAAAGGAGAATGGCTATCAGAGCTTCCACGTTAAGCTCCTCTGCCAGCAGGGTGGCTGGGAGGAGGTGCATATCTCCTCGGAGCGTATGGTGCGTAACTCGCGTCTTGGCTGTGTGGCAGAGAGCAGCGAGGCTAACGTTGCGATGTGGCTCGATAAGTTTAAGTCGATACTCCAGGAGGTGGCGCACGACAACCACGATATAGCCTTTATGGAGGGCGTAACGTCGACCTTCTACAACGATGATATTATGGTATTTACGCCTAAGGGTCGAGGCGTAATCCTCCCGAAGGGTGCTACTGCCTTGGACTTCGCCTTTGAGATACATAGCCAGATTGGCGAGAAGGCGGTATATGCACGTATTAACGGCAGGTTGATGTCCTTGCGCACGGTGTTGCATCGTGGCGATAGAGTAGAGATTGGTACTGCTGAGGATGCTAAGCCACACCCCGACTGGCTCGACCACGTATATACCTTCCGCGCGAAGAGATATTTGAAAGGCTACTTCGCCAACCTCCCACGTTTGGAGTATGAGCGATGTCCACACTGCCATCCATTGCCAGAGGATGAGGTTATAGGATTTGTAAAGAGTGACGGCAATACCGTTTTGCATAAGCGTTACTGCCCAGATATTATTCGCCTTGCCTCGGAGTATGGCGACTCTATCGTGGCGGCTACGTTCGATGCCAACCCTGCCTTCTTGTATCCTGTGAAGATTCGCGTGCAGGGTATCGACCGCTATCACCTTATGATTGACCTTATCGACTGCATTACCAACGAGTTGCATCTTACGATGACCTCGCTTGCAACCGAGAATATCGACCGTATCGCGATATGTAATATCGAGTTTATGGTACAGAGCGTAAGTGAGTTGCAGAGGGTAATACGCAGTATCTCGGCGATTGATGGTATCGACGAGGTTACCCATATTGAGATGTAAGCAAACTAATAATAACGTAGAGAATGAAAAAACTATCAATTTTTGTTGCATTGGCTCTCTTCCTCGGAGCCTGTGTGAATGACCCTACGGGGGAGTTGTCTGGAACGACAACACCAAGTAGTAAGATTGTCAATGTGGATGCTGAGCCAGCATCTGGTCGTTTGATGGTACGCCTTGCGGAGGATGTTGATGCCGAGGTGTTTGGCGATATTGTTGACATTGCTGTTGACGTAAGACCGCTATATCCACGTGGCAAGAATAGCGTTAAGAGCTCGTTAGATGAGTGGTATCTGCTAAAATTCGATGATAGAGCAGATGTGAGGGCTATCGCCGAGCGTATCGCATCGGATGACCGCGTTCGAAAGATTGAGTTTAGTGTTCGCATCAAGCACCCTGAGTATATGCGTGTGGAGGCTCCTGCAAGCCGTCCAGAGCCTACACGTGCTAATGATTTGCCATTCAACGACCCAGAGTTGTCTTGGCAGTGGCACTACCACAACGACGGTAGTGTTGGCTACTACTCCGTAGCAGGCGCAGATATTAACCTGCTAAATGCGTGGAAGTATTGCACAGGTGATAGCCGTATTATCGTAGCCGTGATTGATGGCGGTGTGATGTATAGCCACAAGGACTTGGCTGATAATATGTGGGTTAACGAGGCGGAGAAGAGTGGTAAGAGTGGCGTTGATGACGATAATAATGGCTATGTGGATGATATTTACGGCTTTAACTTTGTTAGCTATAAAGGTAAGGTTACGGCCGACTCGCACGGTACACACGTTGCGGGTACTATCTCTGCGGTAAATAACAATGGCTTCTCTACCTGCGGTATTGCTGGTGGTACGGGCAATGGGGATGGTGTACGCATTATGTCGTTGCAGATTTTCGAGGGTGAGGATGGTTGCTATTCTGAGCAGATTGCCGAGGCATTTGTGTATGCTGCGGATAATGGTGCTGTATTGGCAAATAACTCTTGGGGTTACGACCCAGGTGCTTTAACTAACGATAGCGATTTTGAGCGTTGGGATAGCGTGATTAAGGATGCTGTTGAATACTTCGAGTCCAACGCCAAGTTGGAGGGAGTTATAGATGGTGGTGTAGCCATCTTCGCTGCGGGTAATGAGGAGACAAGTATGGCTGGCTATCCAGGTGCATATAATAAGTATATCTCGGTCTCGGCGATGGGAGCATCCTATAAGGCGGCATTCTATACCAACTATGGTCCAGGTGTAAATATCTGCGCTCCTGGTGGTGACTTGACGGATGGCACGGTGCTCACCATCTCATCAACATCTACCACCGAGAAGGATGGATATGAGTATATGCAGGGTACATCTATGGCAACGCCACACGTAACGGGTTGTGCTGCGTTGGCTCTATCTTACGCTGCTAAGAGGGGTAAAACCTTGACCTCTACTGAGCTAAAGAGTTTGATTCTTACCTCGGTGCACGATATAAACCAATACCAGACTACACGCGAGGAGTTTAATTTTGACACAGGTAGTTGGGATAATGCCGATATTTCATACTATAAGAACCAGCTCGGCACGGGCTATATTGATGCCCATATGCTGCTTATGCAGATGGACTCTACGCCTTGTTTGTACTTCCGTACTGGCGAGCAGGGTCAATATTCGCTTGACGGATACTTCGGCGATGGCGCAAAGGATTTGACATATCAGGGTGTTGAGATTAGCTCTTCGGTTATGGATGAGCTTGGCATTACCACCAACCCAACCATCACAAATGGTGAGTTGAAGATTACCTGCTCGAAGCCGGGCGTAGGTCGCATCAAGGTCAAGGCTATTGCTGGTGGTGATAAGGTTGGTGGCGGCAACTCGATGGGTGGTATGGCTATCGAGCGCGAGTTTGAGATTGTTGTTCGTGGCGCTGTTGCCACAAATGGTGGTTGGTTGTAAACCTAAATAAGGAGTAGGATTATGAAAAAGTATCTTTATATATTGTTATCGGCTTTGTCCCTCTCGATTGTTGGTTGCGAGGAGGTTGATACGCAGACTAAGCCAGATGTAACCTTCTATTTCGGTCGGGTTACATCGCTAACTACCGACTCTACGGCAAAGGTGGAGCTATCGGCATATATGACCGTAGACGAGGTCTACTACCCAGATGCAGCAGTCTGGATTGAGTATTGGAAGAGTGGCGATGCCGAGAATGTCACGACCCTCAGAGATTATGAGGTTGGCGATAGCGTGCGTAAGCAGATATTTACAATCACCGACCTTGAGCCAAGCACATTGTATTTGGCACGAGTTACTATCGATGCAGGTCGGCAGTATGGCTCAATGAGCGAGATTTTTAGCTTTACAACCAAGCGCAAGGAGGCTATCACCTGCGATGCCGAGGTTGTGGCTAATGGCTTGAAGGCGGTTGTAAACCTTAGCAACCTATCCTATCTTTTGAATGATGAGGCTCAGAAGATTGCCTTCGTAAAGGTGGAGTATTCGCGTTTGGGTGCTGAGGCGTGGAGCGCTGTTGAGATTGCGGGTAGCAGCATTAAGAACGGTAAGGCAACGCTCTCTATCCCTAAGAGTGGCGATAGCTATCTCGAAGAGAATACCGCCTACACCTTGCGTGTGACTATTACGCCAAGCAACAGCAATCTAAATGCCCTCACCAGCGAGGATTTTAGCTTTAAGACCACCTACGCCGAGATTACAGCTACGGTGGCAGCGCCACAGCTATCGTATAGCGACGAGGGTATTCGCATCAAGATGGGCGATGTGGCGGTATACTACGATGGTGTGGCATCCGATAACTATACCCCATATATCTATTTCCGCACTCAGGGCACTAACCTCTGGGAGGAGTACACCCCTCAGGAGGATAAGAGTGTTCTAATCCCCGTGGAGCAGTTGCAGGAGGATACCACCTACGAGGCGAAGGTCTTGGTTGTTGCGGGCTCTCAGAGTCAGGTGCGCGAGTCGGCGGTTGCTACCATCAGAACCCCTAAGCCAGAGGTTCCTATACTTCCAGAGCCTCCTGTGGGTGGCGATACATCCTCTATCGAGGGTGTATGGCATCTAAGCTCGTGGCGCGGTGCTACGCCATCGTTCGAGGTATATATGGAGATTACTGCTACGGGCGGTATTACCCTCTACCAGCGCATCGAGAGCCTCTATTGGGATGTATATCAGAGCACTGCTACTATCTCGAATGGCGTTATTAGCGGTGTCTATACCGATAAGGTTGCGTGGGGTGCATCCTATAACCTCGCTGTTGCTGGCGATACGATGACCTGGACCGCGACAAACGATAGTGCGGATGTCTCTATCTATACCCGCTCGGAGCTTCCAGCCTCGATGCCAACTGCGCCTACACGTGCGGTTGTACCATCGGAGCGTTTCTTGTAGTGAGAGCTAATATATTCGCTCTCTTAGATGGGGTTGGCTAAATTAGCCACCCCTTTTGTTTATATTTGCCAAATTATTTGCTGGTCTAAAAAATTAGACCTATATTTGCATAGACAAAAAGATAAAACAGAGAGAATAATGCCTACGATTTTTGAGATATTTGGACTTCGTTTCTTCTTCTACTCTGACGAGCATCTACCTATTCACGTTCATATTGAGTATGGCGGTAACGATGCAAAGGTTGAGATTGCCACTCGCAAGGTGGTTCAGAATAGAGGCTTGAAGCCACGAGAGTTGAAAAAAGCAACGCAGTTGATAGAGATGTACGAGCAGGAGATTATCAAGGCTTGGCACGATTATTTCGACAAAGATTAAATGAGTGTTTAACTATGGAGAAGATTGTTAAAATTTCGTTTTGCGGTAACGATATATGTGTCGTTACCGATAGCGGGAAGGAGTACCGCAAGGCGTTAGAGTTCTTCCCCACCCTCAAAGATGCAACGCCACCTCAGCGTGAGCAGTACCAGATTAACAAGTTTGGTGACGCTGTGCGTTGGGCGGAGATAGACGAGGATATTCACATTGCGAGCCTTACAGATGGCGCGGAGCCTGTTGAGAATGCCATTTCTGCGGCATTTCGCAAGTTTCCTTTTCTTAACGTGTCGGAGGTAGCTCGCTCGCTTGGTATGCACAAGAGCCTACTCTCGAAGTATATCTATGGTACAAAAAAGCCATCTGAGAAGCGAGAAAAGGAGATTCTCGATGCCTTACGAGAGTTTGGTCGGGAGTTGGCGCAGATTTAATATACTTTTTATTCACCCTCATAGGTTATGGGGCTGGCTAAGCTACTTTTTAGTCAGCCCCTTTTGCATTATTGTCCGTTGTGTTAGTTATCCTCGTTTTGTGGCTTCTCGCTCTGCCGAACGCCTAACAACTCCTCGATGAAATTCTCCAAGGATAACTCTGTTGACATTCCTATCTTTTGGCGGAAGCGGTGGCGTAGCATCAATACGCTTCGTGGTGCAATGGCCAATAATTCGGATATCTCCTTATTGTTTTGTTTTAGCGCGATAAGCATCGATAGTAACTCCTCGCGACGTGTTATTGCTGGCACCTTCTCGCGTAGACGGTGTAGGAATAGCGGATGCAGTAACTCGAAGCATTGACGGAACTTGATCTCTCCGCTCTCCTTAAGGATAAATGGTGTCAACGTCTCCAACTCTTGACGGTTGTCGTTGTCTTTCAGGAACTCCTTGATCTCGGTTGTTATCTTCTCCTTCTCGACATTAGACTGATTTAACTCCTCGATAAGACGGTTAAATCTCTCGTTTGTCATCTTTAGTTGGATGGCGTGGCGTCGCTTTTGGTTTATCATTAGCGCGATAACAACCACTATGACGATAACCGATATCGATAGACCGATGAGATACCATAGACGCTGATTTGTCTGTTGTAACTGCACCAGTTTCAACTCCTGATTCTTCTGTTTGGTATGTAGTCCTACGATGCTCTCTATAATGTTAAACTTTAACTTCTCCTGATTGAATGCCTGTTGCTCCTGAAACATCAGTTGCGAATACTGCTCCACCCTCTTATGATTCTTCTTCGATATGTAGTGGCTTATAATAGGCTTGTAGTCCATCTTGATGTTAATAGGGGAGTCGCTACTGCTAAGTAGGGTGTAAAGGCTGTCCAACATCACCTCTGCCATATCCTCCTCGTTGAGCCTTAAATATGTCTGCGCCAACTGATGATATGCCCTTGCACGATTTGTGGCTGTGGCTTGCTGTGTCACCTGCATAAGTTCCCCAATGCCCATATTTAGAGAGTCGCCACTCTTCTCTGTAAGATAGTGACCCATTAGGAGGTTTACATCCACCATACCGCTGTTATATGGCAGGTTTTGGCATATTATGCGCGCCTTCTCGGTATAGTAACTTACCGAGTCCCGCTCTCCGAGGTTGAGCAACGCTCTACCTTTGTTTATATACGTCTGAGCAGAGATCATAGAGTTTTCTTCGCTCATACCCCTCTCCACCGCTACCGCCTCGGATGCGTATAGGTTGGCATATTCGGGAATATCCCAGTAGAGGAAGAGATCCGTAAGCGCGTGTAGGCTGTTTAGCACGCCCAATACGTCGTTTAGTTGCTCCGACTCATCCTTGCTTTGGTTTAGTAGGATGAGAGCCTCGTTTAGGTGTCCATTACGCTTGTATAGCGAGCCTAACATTGCCTTTACCCACTGCGCTCCAGAGGTGTTCTTGCATAACTCTGCTTGTGTCAAAGCCTCTTGACACCAACTGATAACCTCCTTCTGATAGTCGGGGTTGCTATAGAATACCGCTGCGGCATAGGCATAGTCGCGGAAGTAACGCTCGGGCGTAGCACGATAGAGCGGTAGGGTAAAGACCTTTAGTATGGTCTGCTCTGCCTCCTCCATATTCTCTGTACGCGATAGCGCATAACCCAAGATAGAGTAGTAGTCTCTCAAACACTTCTCCTGTAGAAATCGTGAGCCATTCAAAACCTCGCGCAAGGTAGATATACAAGCTTCCGCCTCGCCCTTGCTTTGGTAGGTGTTCATCAACTGCACCAACGACTCGGTGTAGAAGAATAGTTGCTCGTCGGTGATCTCCTCTTCGGAGGTTGGTTGCGATAGAATATCCTTGTATATTTCTATTGCTTTGTCATACTCTCCGTTGCGTTGCAGACCTCTTGCTTGTTTGAAAAGAGTCTCGTTGGCAAGTGCGCTACAGCATACCGATATTAATAAAGGGAGGATGAGTGTTGTCCTGCTCCAAAGGGGTAATTTCATATTTTTCTCTGTTTTTGATAGATATAACCTATTTTTTTTGTAGACAGTTTGTAGACTTTTACGTATTTTTGTAAATCTCTTCAATGCAAAAGTATGTAAAACTGATGTAATGACCAAAATTTATGTGTTTACATTTCGGTTTACATTCGTAAAAATATGGGGGGTAAATGGTTGTAGTGCAAAATGTAGGATATGGTTTTTTGACTGTTTCTATATATTGGCGTAAATTCGCGAGTCAATTATAATAATAAAGTATTACTACTAAACAGACTCAAATGATGAGACTCAAATTGAGTTATTGCCTGCTTCTCGTTCTCCTTATTCTTGGGGGTGGCAGGGTATCTCTCCAAGCACAGGATTATGCCGTTAAGAGCAACCTCCTTGCTGGGGCTACTGCAACACTAAATCTTGGTGCGGAAATTGGCGTTGCTCCCAAGTGGACAATCGACCTCTCGGGTAGCTATAATAATTGGAGCAAGGACGAAAATGTGAAGTGGAAGCATTTTCTCGTTCAGCCTGAGGCGCGCTATTGGTTTTGCGACCGCTTCTCGCGCCACTTTGTAGGAGCGCACCTTATAGGTGGCGGTTTCAATTTGAGACGTATCAAGAACAATCTCTCGATATTCGGAACAGACTTTTCGGTGCTAAACAATCTGCGCTATCAGGGCTTTGCCTATGGCGCGGGTGTTGCCTACGGCTTTGCCTTTATGCTCTCGAAGGGTCTCAACCTCGAACTCGAAGCGGGCTTTGGTTACGCCTATCTCGATTATGATGTGTTCAAGTGTAGCGGTTGCCAGCGCAAGGTGGGTAGTGGCACTCACCACTATGTTGGTCCAACTAAGGCAGCTGTTAATCTCGTATATGTTTTCTAAAAAATAGAGCTATGATTAGAGTTATCTCCTTAATTGTGGCAGCCCTCCTTACGGTGTCGGCTGGCTACTCTCAGGATTTGCCAAATGTCGATGTCAAGGACTTCACGTTGGAACTTAAAGATGGCTACTTAAATGTCGATATTGATTTTGACCTCTCTAAGCTCGACATCAAGACCACGCAGGTGGTGGTGCTAACGCCGAGGGTTATAAAGGATGCCGATACCTTGATGCTCAAATCTATCGGTGTCTATGGTCGTAACCGCAATATCTACTATCAGCGTAACGAGCATATCAAGCCGACACACCCTGGCGATATAGACCTTAGCGTGGCTCAGGCGCAGGATGTTGTAGAGTATAACTCACAGGCGGTCTTTATGGATTGGATGAATGGCTGCCGTGTGGAGCTTCTGCGCAGAGACTATGGTTGCTGCTCTCACTCCGAGGTTGTTGCCCAGAGCGAGCTTGTGGGTAAGTTCCCGCTCGACCCATACTTCCCCGAGCTGATATACCTGCGTCCAGAGCACGAGGTGGTTAAGATTCGCGAGATTAGTGGCTCGGCATTCGTCGACTTCCCCGTTAGCCAGACCGTTATCTACCCAACCTACCGAAACAATGTCGAGGAGCTGGCTAAGATTACAGGTACTATCGACTCTGTTAAGCGTGATAGCGATATTATCATCAAGTCGGTATTTATCAAGGGTTTTGCATCACCCGAGAGCCCTTACAGCAACAATACCCGTCTGGCTAAGGGGCGTACCGAGGCTTTGAAGGTCTATGTCGAGAATATGTACCACTTCGGCGAGGGCTTTATTACAACCGACTACGAGCCCGAGGATTGGGCAGGCTTGGAGCGCTATGTTATGGCATCGACGCTCGAGCATAAGGAGGAGATATTGGAGGTTATACGCTCCGATAGAGAGCCAGATAAGAGGGAGTGGGTTATCAAGTCGACCTGGAAGGATGAGTATCGCTTCTTGTTGGATAACTGCTATCCTGCGTTGCGACACTCGGATTATACCATCGAGTATGAGGTGAAGAGCTATGCCGACCCTAAGGAGATTGAGCGAGTTCTGCACACCGCGCCCCAGAACCTATCGTTGGAGGAGTTCTATATCCTTGCCCAGACCTACGAGTCGGGTAGCGACGAGTTCAACGACCTCTTCGAGACGGCAGTACGTATGTACCCTAACGACCCCGTGGCAAACCTTAATGCCGCAAACTCGGCAATCCTACGTAAGGACTATCGCGGAGCCTTGCGCTTCTTGGATAAGGCTGGCGACCTGCCAGAGGCAAAGTATGCGCGTGGCGCGTTGGAGGTATATATGGAGGACTTCGAGGCTGCAAAGCCATACCTTATGGAGGCACAGAAGCTCGGTGTAGCAAAGGCGGAAGAGGTGCTAAAGGAGATTTCGAAGAATAGAAATGTATATAGAATGTCGGATAGAAATAACTAATTAATAATCAATAATTAACAAACAAAAAACAATTACAAAACAAACAAAAAACAATTTTTTTTAATCACTTAATTTTCAATTTTTATGAAAAAGTATTTATTTATTGCACTCGCAGCAATGGGTTTTGCTGCATGCGCAGAGAAGGATGAGATGGGCAATAAGCCTATCAACAATGGTGAGGTGGAGAAGTCATACGTGGCTATTACACTCGCATCTAACGAGGCTACTCGTGCAGAGGACGAATTGGATAAGGTCTTCGGTGATGGCACAGTGGAGGAGAGCGCTGTTGGTTCTGCTTACGTCTTCTTCTTCCGTGATGGCGTGGCTTTCCCTGTATCTTACTCTGATTCTGATAAGACTACAACAGAGGGTGGTACTTGCAACTACTTGTCTTTGAACTTGACTATGAACGACGAGGCAGATGACACAAACAGCGTGTCAGACTACTCTGATGAGATTTTGGTTATTGAGAACTACCGTGGTGAGTATCCTAACCAGATTGTAGCAGTTCTTAACTGGGTGCCTACTGCACCTTCTTATAGCATTGCGGACCTCCAGACACAGTTGCTTAACATTCAGAATAGCGATGAAAAGTTTGTTATGTGTAACTCAGTTTTTGCAGACGAGGCAACTCCAAAGCAGACTATAATCGCAGCACCTATTACTGAGGCAAACATCGGTACTAAGGAAGACGCTGATAATAAGAGACTTGTGCCTGTTCAGATTTATGTTGAGCGTCTTGCTGCTAAGGTTGTATTCCAGCACGATGGTGTATATGCAACAGGTGAGACGGTTGTTGATAGAACAAATGGCGCAAATGAGGAGATTGCGGTTTCTGCTAAGGTTCTTGGTTATGAGCTATTTGATGCATACTACGATTCTTGGTTGGTAAAGAAGATTGACCCAGAATGGTCTAACACTGTGCTTGGTTTCACTTGGAACGACTCTCCTAACTATCGTAGCTATTGGGCTGACTCAGAGACTGGCCGTACAGTTTTCGAGTTCCCTGCAACTAACTCATTTGAGTGGAATACTAACCCAGGTGAGCAGTACTGTGGTGAGAATACTCGTGGCGTTGTTGGTGGTGTTAATGACCGCACAAAGGTTGTTGTTAAGGCTCAGCTTGTAAATGCGGCGGATGGTGTGACTCCTGTTGAGGTTGTAAACTGGCTTGGTCAGACTTACGTTAACGAGGATTATCTTAAGATTGTTGTTGCTAACACACTTAACGAGAAGTACTTCTCATCAACTGACGAGAAGACATATGTTGGTCTTATGCCAGAGGATTTGAGGTGTGTAGAGCGTAATTCTAATGCTGAGAAGGCATACTATGTAGATTTCCAGCTCTCTACTAATGCTAATAATTTTGGCATTTACAAGACTTGGTATATGAAGTCTGCTGATGGCACATATACAAAAATTGCTAGCATTGATGCTATGAACGCAGAGCTTTTGGAGGTACACCCAGCATTGGTTTACAAGAATGGTATGACATACTACTACACTGATATCCGCCACCTTGCAAATAATACAGATAAGGTTGGTGCTTACGGTGTTGTTCGTAACCACGTTTACGTAGTAAATATTGATGGCATCACTAGCTTCGGTACTCCTATTTACAATCCTACACAGGATTTCGTAGAGGTTGAGACTCCTGAGGAGATTTACACTTATGTATCTGCTAAGATTAACATCCTCTCTTGGAGAATGGTAGAGCGCGACTACGTGCTTGAGTAAAAAACTACCCTTTAACATCCGAAATGAAAAGATTTCCTTTTATAATATTTGCCGTGTTGGGCTTGATGGGATGTTCTGAGAAGGCGACCGAGCCAGCGCCCCCTGTAAACAAGGGGGAGCTGGAGAGGTCGTATATCTCGGTGACCCTAAGGTCTGACGATAGCACTCGTGCGGGCGAAGAGTTTGAGTATGGCGAGGCTGAGGAGCGTTATGTTGAGAATGTTCACTTCTTCCTATTCAAGCACGACCAGACCGCCTTTCCTGTAAATGGCACGGGTGGCAAAAACTATCTCTCGTTCAACATCGAGAGTGGTGGCACGCAACCCGACGAGAGTGGCGAGGCAAATGAGGGTCCAAACGTCTCAGATGTTAAGGATAAGGTACTTATATTCGATAATTACAAGGGAGAGTATCCCGCATACATCGTTGCGGTGTTGAATTGGGATACAAGACACATTCAGCCATCATATACGCTAAGTGCTCTCTACAATACTCTTGCTAACATCCGTAACGATAATAGGCATTTCGTTATGAGCAACTCGGTATATGCCGATATGCAGGGTAGGGCTATCTACGCCACTCCACTCACGATAGAGAATATCGCAAAGTCGGAGTCGGAGGCTAAGGCTAACCCAGTGGAGATATACGTAGAGCGTCTGTCGGCTAAGGTTGAGGTTGTGGCGAATGGTAATCTCGCTGATAAGGAGGCTACATACGACATCGAGACATCGGTAGGCGATGTTGCGGTATATGCCAAGGTGTTGCGATGGGAGCTCTACAACGAGTATAACCACTCTATCTTGCTAAAACATATCTCCCCTGAAAAGTGGGGTATGGCGGGCGAAATAGGCTTCCTCTGGAACGACCCTAACAGATACCGCTCCTACTGGGCGGCATCCTACGTGGGTGGCTTCCCCGAGGATAACCACTTCAACTGGGCGGATGGTCTTGCTCCTAATGCAGATGTAGCCTATTGTGGTGAGAATACCCGCGCTGTGGTCACCGACTCAGAGGGTAAGATTACCTCAAACCCACGCACTAAGGTTGTGGTTAAGGCTCAGCTTGTAAAGGAGAGTGGCGAGCCTCAGGAGGTGGCTATATGGTATGGCCATAGGTATAATGGCGAGGAGGCTGTTCGTGCTGAGATAACAAAGCTTCTATCTTCGCAGTTGTACTACTTCGAGGATGGCGAGTATAAGGGTATCGGTGCAACCGATATCAAGGCAGTGAATGGTGTTGAAGCCCCTCAGGATGCCGATGTTAAGGCATACGAGGTCTTCTTCCAGCTCTCGGATGAGGCTACGACAAAGGTGTGGTTTACATTCTCTGAGGAGGAGGGCTATGTGGCAGCTACGGCTGACAGGATTAATGCTCGCCTTGCCGAGGTTGAGCCCGCCTTGCTCTATAAGGATGGTATGACCTACTACTACACCGATATTAAACATTTGGGTAGTGCAGGTTCAGACTCGGCATTTGGTGTTGTTCGCAACCATATATATAAGGTGAACATCACCAAAATATCTGGTTTGGGAACACCTATCTTCGACGGCGACATCGACATCGAGACCCCCGAGCAGCCATCGGACGAGAGTAGCTATGTAGCGGCAGAGGTGCGCATCCTCTCTTGGAAAGTCGTTAAGAACGAATATAATATCGAATAAAATTAATCATACAACTATGAAAAAGTATTTATTTATAGCTCTTGCAGCCCTCGGTTTTGCTGCTTGTGCTGATAAGTTGGAGGATACCAAGTCTCCTGCTCACAATGGTGAGGTGGAGGAGTCTTATATCGCTATCAACCTTATGGCTGCGGATGTAGATACTCGCGCTGAGGATGAATATAGCAAAGACTTCGGTTTGGAGTATGGTACTGCTTCTGAGCGTGCAGTTAAGACAGCTCACTTCTTCTTCTACAAGGATGGTGTGCCATTTACTGTAAACGCTACTGACGATGCTGCTACTGCACCAGGTGGTGCACAGAACCATTTGCAGTTGTCAATCTCTACAACTGGTAACAATGCAGATCCTGCTGAGAATGTATCAGATATTAGTGGTGCTGTTTTGGTGCTAAAAACTTATAAGGGTGAGTATCCAAACCAGATCGTTGCTGTTCTAAACTGGACTCCTGAGGATAACGTATCATACGAGCTTAGCGATCTTCGCGAGGAGGTTATGGTAAATTCTCTTGGTAGTGACACTCAGGGTTATGTAATGAGTAACTCTGTGTATATGAACAATGCTAACGAGATTGTATACGTAACTCCAATTACTGCTGACAACATCAAGACTGATCCTCAGGATGCTATCGATGCTCCTGTTGAGATCTATGTAGAGCGTACTGCTGCAAAGGTGTTTGTCTCTACTGCTGCTGCTAATAATAGATTTGCTGTTACAGATCCAGATGGTTTTATTCCTGTTGGCGCTGATCCTCGTACTGTATATGTTGAGCTTCTTGGTTGGGAGCTTTACAATGAGTTTGAGAGCACTAACATCCTCAAAAACATCAACGAGAATTGGGATCCAGTTGCTTTGGGTCTTACTTGGAACGATGCTCCATTCTTCCGTAGCTATTGGGCAACAACGATGAATGACCGTACGGTAAATGATAGCTTCTCTTGGTCATACACAAACTATAATTCTAAGGGCTTCCCAACAGAGCATGGTTACAAGGTGGCAACATCAGACGATTACGCTGAGGGTACCTATACTTACTGCGGTGAGAACACTCTTGATTGGAAGACTACCGATGTACGTACTAAGGTTATCCTTAAAGGTCGCCTTGTAGAGCAGGTTGGTGAGACTTACGAGCCAATCGAGCTTGCTCGCTGGTATGGTAATGAGTATGCTCGTGTAGCAGATCTAAAAACTGCCGTAGCAAGCTCTCTTGCATATACTGTATTCTATTACGATACAGAGGGTGATAAGTATGTCTCTATCAAGCCAGAGCATATTGATATCGTTCACGGTTCTAAGGTTGATGCAGCATCATATCAGGTTGGTTTCCAGCTTACTAATGCATGTGAGGAGCTAACATGGTTTAAGTATAGCTCAGCAACAGGTTATGTAGCATTTAGCGATCTTTCACTTACTAATTTCGAGGCTGCCAACGCATATCTTGCAGATGTTCAGCCAGCTGTATTGTACGAGGGTGGTGATACATACTATATCGTAGATATTGAGCACCTTGGTAAGAGTAAGGATAAGGCTGCATACTATGGTCTTGTTCGTAACCACGTATATCAGATTGATATTAACTCTATTACGGGTTATGGCTCACCAGGATATAGCGGTTTCGAGCATGTTTTTGAGAACCCAGAGTATCCTGAGGACGAGGATGAGGATTCTTACGTAGCTGCTAAGATCAACGTTCTCTCTTGGAAGGTTGTTAAGCAGCAGGTAGATATCGTTCAGTAATAATTTCAAGGGGTCGCCTGGCGGCTTGCTTGACGGCCCCTTTACAAAAAAAACTTGTTCGGGGAGACCCGCAGATAACTAAAACTTAATAAAATGAATAGAGTGCATATATTCAGAAGACTTGCTCTAATGTCGGCTATGGTGGTGGCGATGTTGGCTACATCTTCGTGCAATGATGGACTTAGCATCTTCGATGGCGAGGGAGATTGTGGTGTCTATATAAGTTTCGAATACAACTACAACTTAAAAGATGCAAACGCCTTTGCCAAAGAGGTAAATTCGATTGCGCTCTATGTTTTCGATGAGAACGATGTTCTTGTCGACTATACCACCACCGCAGATAAGGAGGCGCTCTCGAAGAAGACGTTTGAGATGCGCCTACAACTCGCCCCTGGAAAGTATCGCCTTTTGGCTTGGGGTGGAGTGATGAACGAGGAGTCGTTTGACATCCTCACAGATGCCAAGATTGGCGAGACAAGGGTTGAAGAGGTGCAGGTGAAGATGCACCGCAAGTATAACGACAATGGCAAGGCTGTGGTTGACCAAGACCTACTACCGTTGTATCACGGCACTGAGCTTATCGAGATTAGTGATGAGAAGGGAACCTACCGCCATACAATGCAGTTGATGAAGGATACAAACGTCGTGCGCATCTGCCTACATGAGCTATCGGGTCATGAGGTCGATGCAGACGATTTTATCTTTGAGATTGAGGACAGCAATGGTCTCTATGATTGGAACAATACACTGCTCGACGATGAGCAGATAACCTACTCGGCGTGGTATCAGGGTAGTGGTACCACCGAGATTGAAACATACAGCAGAGCAACGGAGACTATAACCGTAGTGCTTGCCGAACTGACAATTGGACGCATAAGAGCAAATGAGTCGTCAGTACTCCATATTCGCAACCGCGAGACAGGCGAGGATGTGTTACGCTTGCCTTTTGCTAAGTATGCATTGCTTGTTAAGGGTTACTACAACAGAAGCATGGACGATCAGGAGTATCTTGACCGTCAGGATGAGTACACCATGACCTTCTTCCTCGATAGGGGCGAGTGGATGAGCTCGAAGATATATATCAACTCGTGGAGAGTGGTTAAAGACGACGTAATACTTAAATAACACCTATATAATAAAGAGTGAGAGAGTTTGTTAAATATCTAATGTTGCTCTTGGTGGGCATTCTATCCGCATCGTGCATTTTCGATGAGGAGAGATGCGTTATGTCCGCCGAGGAGCCACATGAGATTATCTTTACCGTCTCTCTCGAAGGTCAGCGCACCCGAGCATCATGGGAGGAGGAGTATCCATCCGAGGAGGGTGTGCCGTTCGACTTCCGCATCAACCCTGATGAGTTGCATATGGTGGTGCTAACACAGGATGGTGAGCGCTTGGGTCAGGTTGATGACGTATACTATTGGCCTATAAATGAGACCCATACCGAGTTCCAATTTATGGGACGAATGCCTGTGGAGTTTGTCGAGCATATCAACTCATTTGGCATTGAAAACTCGAAGTACAGGTTTATGGTGCTTGCCAATTGTAGTGATAATTCGAGTGGCGAGGAGTATATAACATATAGCCACGCGCAGCTCGACCCTACCTCAGAGGCGTCGGCGATACCTATGTGGGGTGTCAAGGAGGCGGATGTTACACCGCTTCTTGATGGCGATAACCTCGATTTGGGTACTATATCTTTGTTGCGCGCTGCGGCTAAGATTGAGGTTAAGCTAAGCAACGAATTGAAGAGCAAGGGCACGACAGAGATAAATGCTGCCCATCTCAAGTATTACAACCAGACAGGATATGTGCTTCCTGCGGGCTGGTCGCAGATAAAGAATACGCAGGAGTGTGACCAAGAGGAGTGCATCAGAGTATATCGCCATGCGGCTTTGAATTTGCCATTTGTAAAGGATGAGGAGAGTGGTGACTATTATCTCTATATTGCTGAGTACGATAATATTAACTATACTGGCGAGCGCAATAAGATAAGTCTCGAATTTAACGTCGCTGGCGAAAATAAATACTTCGAGGATGCTATCTCGTTCTGTCAGTATCGCGATGGTGCGCCAGTGGACAACAGTCATTACAGCATTGTGCGTAACCATATCTACGAGTTCGAGATTTTGAGCATCGCAGGTTCGAGCCTTATGCTTGAGTACCACGTTGCCGACTGGGATGCCGAAAATTGGGGTACGGGCAAGGATTATGAGGAGCACGATATCTCATACCCTACATACCTCAACCCTATGGTGCCAAAGCATTATCTTACTGCGGGAAATAGTCAACTCGACAACTATATTATCTCCACACAGCCAGAGATGTACTTCGGTGGTCTAAATAACCTCGAGGCGGGAGCCTTTGTGGGTTACTTCCGCATTACTGCGCCTTTGAATGTGCAGTGGAAGCCAGGATTTATGGGCTCTAAGGAGAACTATCGTATCAGGGTGTACAATGTGGATAAGAATCTTGTAGAAGAGAGTGCGCCTATATTCGATTCGGGCGTTGAATCTTTGCAGGGCAACCTCCCTGCGTGTGGTGAAGATGAGTGGTTCAAACTTGTGGTATTCCCGCTTAGTGGTGACGGCGCAGACTCGACGACAATTCAACTTGGTGTGTCATACTATCAGGAGTGGACAAACCAGTATATCAACCTCTTCATCAACGGCGAGTACGATGCACTGCGTTGGCCTAATAGTGGTAACAACCCTAAGATTATAGAGATTAAGCATATACAGCAGGTACAGAATGCCTCTGAGGAGTAATATGAAGGAATGATGAGAAAGATACTAACATACATTATATCGCTTGTCGCACTGCTTGGCTTTGCAGGATGCCAAGCGGAGGTCGACGATATCTCATATGTGGGTAGTGATAACTACATAAAACTCTATTTCACTCCTTTGGGCGACACACGCGGCACTATTGCAGACAACGAGAGTGAGTCGTATCTAAGTCACTTGGATGTTGTCATCTACAAGCAGTTGCCTGACGGTGTGTCATACGAGGGCTTCTATCAGGAGCGTGTGAGCGTTTCGGATACCCCAGATGGTGTTGCAACCATTCATCGCACAAAGGAGGACTTCGACATTAGTGCAGAGTATAAGGTATATGTCATTGCCAACAGCGATGTGGCGGAGAGTGTCTACTATCAGTCGGGAAGTATTATCGACCACGACAAATTCTTAAAACTCGATCAGACAAATAATAAGATACACCTCTCGGGCATCGACTTCGGTAATCAGAACTTTGAATATCCGCAGATGTTCCTTATGGATGGTGTGGCGTATATGGGTAGCACTGAGCCAAAGCAGGGTGGTAATATAGTTATCAACGACGGCACTACGGATGATGTGACCCTCAAGGTTACACTGCGTCGTGCTGCTGCAAAGATTATTGTCACCATCAAGCCCGGCGAGAAGGTAACCTTGTCGCCCGACCTTATGGCTAAATCGCAGGGTTATCTCTTGCGTAATATGCCTGTTCGTAGCACGTTGACTGCAGAGGGTGGCTATCCTAATAATGAGAATGGCGCACGCCCATACTGGATGACACCAACAATATCGCAGAGCCCCTACTTCCAACTTTTGGATGATGGCAACGGTGATTACAAACTACAGATTACGGCTTACTGCTACTCTCATAGTTGGCTAAGTTCCGAGATTTTCCATAAGGGTACGTCGTTGGTTGTGATGCTTCCGATAATCTATCAGGAGGATGATGATAGCAAGCCTGTGGAGTATATCAACAACTATTATCAGATTTCGTTTAGCAAGAGAGAGGGTGATAGTCTTGAGGAGAGTTATCACCTTATCAAGCGCAATACGCTCTACGACCTTCGTGTGACGCTTAATGCGCCGGGTGCTGAGGACTACACCTCGCCTGAGGAGATTGAGGATCTTAAGTATTTCACTGCGCCGTGGGAGACTATGAATATTCCTGTCAGTGGCGAGGCGGGAGTGCAATATCTGAAGGTAAACAAGAATAAACTTATAATGTATAACAATGCAGAGGATTTGGAGTCGCTCTACTTCTCGTCATCTTCGCCTGTTACCGTAAGTTATGTTGCGAATAGTGGTCACTACTTCGACAAGTATAATGTAAAGAAAACGTTAAGTAATACAAGTGCTGAAGTTAAGAGTATAAAGGGCATTGTTGACCCTGTTGCTACCTCTGGAAGTATCGGTGTGCAGAGTGCTATTCCGACAAATAATACGATACGCTACTTCCAACTTATGGTTACAAACGAGGAGGGTCTTACAGAGATTATCGATGTGGAGCAGTATCCGCTTATCTACATCACAAACTCGCTCCCTTGGTACTCCTACCGCGATGACTACTACTATCGTACAACGGGAGGACATTCGTGGGATACAAATATCACCAATGGAATGGCTTCTGGCGACTTGCCAACCACATATCAGTCTTATCAAGACCACGTTGTGAGTATTAGTAAAATTAAATCTGTTGATGAGACTAACAAAACGGCTACTTATACCTACTCCTGGAATCATTCTGGAAGTAACTCGAGTTGGACCTGTTCTAAAGTTCGTGGCAACGAATCAAGTGGCGGAAAGTATGCAATTAACTACTACTATTTTACATATTCAAGAAGAACCTGGAGTCTGAAAACAGCAAGTTGTGAGACCCATAATGTGCGTAACTACAAGGTGCGAGTGATGGCAAGTTCCAAAGATTACATCCTCGCCCGACCAAATATGGACGAATATGGATATACGGCAGGCGATGATAACAATGCTAAGTTGGTGTCGCCATCATTCGTCATCGCGTCACGTCTGGGTGCTGTGCTTTCGACGTATAGTGGTCTTAGTGGTATGAGTGCCAAGAATAAGTTGGTTGTCTTTGCTGACCACTGCAAGAACTATGTCGAGGTGGATGATACTAACGATGATAAGAAGGCTCCTGTTGAGGTCTACGACAACTGGCGACTACCTACAGAGGCAGAGCTAAAGATTATTATGGATTTTCAGGGTGGTGATGGTGAGGATGCCGATGCTATCGACTTCCTGCTTAATGGTGGATACTATATGAGTGCAAGCGGTCCTGTCTTTAACCTTAAGAATACAAGTAATGTTACGGAGGCTAATGATAAATGGAGCGTTTCGGATGTCGCTATTCGCTGCGTTAGAGATGCTTACGAATAAGATATAATATGAAAAGATTGCTATATACAGTATATATCCTTGTCGCACTTGCGATAATGGCATCGTGTCAGCGCGATGCTATTGAGGAGCCTGTGCCCCAGAAGCCTGCGATGGAGGTGCCTGAGGGGTATACCTACATAGAGTTTAATGCCAACATATCGGATATTCAGCGTCGTAATACACGCGCTGTAGACCCTGATGGTCTGCATCTTAGTAATATGACGCTCTTCTGTTTCAATGAGTTTGGTCTCTATATCAGTTCAGAGGAGGCGAAGTTGACAACGCAAAGCGAGGATAGCGGTCATTTTGAGGCTATCATCCCTAACCATACCCAGATCATCCACTTTATCGGCAACCATAGTGAGGGTCTCTTCGATGAGTCGGAGTTTCCGGGTCAGACCGAGAGTATGGTAATTGCCAATATGGAGGGTGGCTCAGGTATGCTTGTATACTGGTCGCGTTTTCAGATGAATGTAGACTCGGATAAGAGCATAAGTGAGCAACTTATGGATTTGAGTTACACAATCAATGGCACGACGTATGAGGGTATTAAACTTATACGTAATCAGGCAAAGGTGACAATCGAGGATTGGGAGACAGAGCATTTCCACGTTACGGGTTACCGTACGGTTAATATCCCTGCGTTTGGTACCGTAGCACCGCACCATCCCAACGACCACTTCAATATTGTGGACAACTGGGAGAGTACGGAGGACTTTGTGACGCTGCCTAACAATCAGAGTATTATGTCCGACATTATGGAGATTAATACCAAGCCTGAGGACTATATCTTTGAGACGGAGAACTCTGGCGAGAGACTCGTTAGTGTCATCATTCGAGGTCACGCCCCAGGTGATGTACACACCGAGGATAACGATAAGTATTACCGCGTGGTGCTGCAGCACGAGGATGGTAGTAACTTTATGATACGTCGTAACCACAACTACAATATCCAGATTACGGGTATGCTCTCCTTTGGTCAGGATAGTTTCGAGAAGGCACTCACAGCACCAGCATCAAATAATGCGTGGATCTCTATCGACGAGTGGGTAAACGAGATCTCGGACGGTACGGAGACAATGTGGGTCGAGCAGACGGTCTATGTGTTGAGTAGCGACGAGTATGCAGGTACTAACTATACAATTCCGTATAAATATACCAAAAACGACAGAGGCGATGCTGTTGCACCCACGGTTACGTGGATAGATAATAATGTTGCGTACGATAATATTACAAACAACTACAACACCTCTACGGGTGAGGGTTCTATAACCCTATACCTATACCCTATGTATGATGGTAACGAGCAGCAGGTAGGCTCGTTCCTTATCAAGCACGGTAAGTTGCAGCGTAAGATTACGGTATATCTTATCCGTACTCAGCATTTTACCCCATCGTGGGTATCTACGCAGGTGTATGGTGTGGCAAATGAGTCTGCGACGATTATTTTCACCATCCCTGAGACCTGTCCTGAGGCTCTATTTCCATTTACGGTGCTTGTCTCGGTAAATCATCTTGATGTGCGCTCCGACTCAGGTCAGCAGTTGCCTGTATATACTAAAGGCGAGGAGGGATATTTTGGTGCCGATTGGGAGGGTATCAACTATAAGTATGCCTATACGGTAACAGGTCCGGGTAAGCATCGTCTACATATGCGTTCATTGCTCCAGCATCACGATGGTGAACTTGAGGAGGTGCATCTTGAGGCAGAGTTCTTCGAGGCCATCACTAAAAATGTGGTATTCTCAGGTTATGACCACACCCATCGTAGAATATTTGTAGAGAACCTACACTCCTATGGTAATGCTTACGCCGAAGATGAGGAACTATACTATATGCTTGTGCCCCAGAAGCGTGCGCATCCTCTTGTGTTTACTATTATGTTGCAGGAACGACAGAGTGATGGCACTTATATAGCGATGAACCACGCCGCTAACCCTGGTAGTGAGCAGTGGCATAAGAATGGTTGCGACGAGTTTTTGATTTACTCCAAGACGTTTAGCGACTATCGAACATACAAAGAGAATTATGAGGGTACATACGATGATATTCAGAGCTTGGCGTGGGAGGGTGATGTGATTCTCATCAACCAAGAGACCTGGAGTACGAATGGTCGTGTTATGGCATTCCGCTCGCAAGATTACAAAACACCTCCGTCAACAGAAGAGCGATATGGTCTGCAGGAGGATGGCTCATATAACATCTATTTCCTAACCAACAGCTCTAATAATAAGGATGTTGTGCGTGTGGCATCGAACAATACATATAGCACTCACGCCTATACCTACAAGCGTGATGGTGTAACCCCTACTCACTACTACTACGATGGCAATGAGTACCGTTCCGTAATCTTCGATGTGGCGCACTACCGCCCTTACCGCTTTGCTGCGCAGGTTAGGGTCTCTGATGATGGTGGTGGAAACTCTGTAATTATACCGACTGATGACGAGTTGTTGAGCAATGTGAAAAATGGCGATAAGGAGGAGAGTGTTGACGATGTGATATTGAGTTATAAGCCTGGACAGGAGGTAGATATCCTCTTTGATATCACAAGTTTCAAAGGCTCTGATGGTCACTCTGTACACCCCTTTGGTGAGTACTTCGGTACATCGTTCGATGTCTACATCGATGCCCCAATGCTTCAGATTGACTCCAGACGTGTGCCAAGCCACTGGCTCGCGGCAAACAACCCCGAACTTAAGGCAGATAAGTTGCGTAAGCATCCAACCATACCGGGACGCTATATCTATACTGTTGAGCGTGAGCGCGAGAAGGAGCGTGCGTATGGTGCGTATGGCTATGCGGAGGCCTTTAACAAGGATGACGCAAAAGTGCAATATGATATATTTGGTCGTCTGGAGACTATCAATGCCATAGACCAAACAGGCGAGCGTAAATTGTTGCCTTTTGAGAAGACCTCGATTACTGCGGGCGGAGATATTGTAATCAGTACGGATAAAGATAAGGTGGTGTTCTGGGATAAGACATTCAATGTAGAGACCGAGCATATTAAGGGCGAGATATACTACGAGGATAGTAACGGCGTGCAGCGCCCGATACCACATAATGCCTTTGTAGCCTTTGTTCGATTGCGTACTGGCGCACGTATCGGTGTAGCAACAATCTATGAGGATGGTAAGTTTGAGCTTAACCTTCGTGAGGAGTACACCTACACGTGGACGGATGACCCTATCGACTTCTACTATACCGATGCTAATGGCGTAGTGTACAACTTCAACTACACCGAAAATGGCGTAGAAAAGGCTGTCGACCTAAACCTACTCTATACACTTGCAGAGCGTAACGAGAGGATTATCCTTACTCAGGAGTAAAAACAAAACAGATATAAACCAAAACAAACCTATCCTATGAAACGAACACTTCTTATTTTGTCGCTGTTGCTTGCATCATCGTTATCATCATTTGCGCAGCAGACGACCTTTCCTGCCTCGGAGTGGGATTATGCCAAAGCGATAATTATGCACACGCCTGGCGAGGAACTCTTCGATGGCGTAATTCACCCATACGCGGGTCTTTTTGAATACTACTTCGACGTAAACGCTGCTGCCGAGGAGCATCGCGGTTATATCAAAGCCCTCGAAGATAACGGCATCAAGGTATACACCGTAAGAGAGTTACTAAACCAAGTCCCTATCGAGACGTTGCGTATGTATGTTGCAGAGGCCCTAACATACGACATTAGTAATATGCCAAATATGAGCGCGGAGAAGTCTGCAGAGTACCACGACTATGTCATTGGCGAGATGTCGCGTGCCGACCTCATTCGCTGCATCCTGCTACGCCCTACAGTGACACTCTATGGCACAGATACAAACACAGGCTTTAATGCAGTATATACACACTCACCACTGATGAACCTATACTTCACTCGTGACCAGAGCATAACAACACTTCGCGGACATATCATCTCTAAGATGAACTCTACGCAGCGTGCCGATGAGACCCAGATAATAGCGTTGTGCTACGAGCAGTTGGGCGCAAAACCAATACTTACAATCTCTGGCGACGGCAGGTTGGAGGGTGGCGACTACCTTCGTGGTGGCGACATATCCTATATAGGTTGCGGTATGCGAACAAATATAGAGGCTATACAGCAGATTATGGATGCCGACGCCTTCGGTCACGACACCATTGCCGTGGTAAATGACCACAAGTGGTGGCAGATGCAGATGCACCTCGACACCTATTTCAATATTATAGATAAGGATTTATGTACCCTTGTGGAGAGCCGTTACTACGCTAAGGAGGGCGAGCCAGAGTGGGTGACCGTAGATCTCTATACCCGCAAAAATGGCGAGAAGGAGTATGCGCTAACTCGCAAGGATGTACCATTTGTGGAGTTCTTGACTGAGCGCGGCTTTACAATCATCCCTATTAAGCAGGAGGATGAGCTACACTATGCTAATAACTTTCTAACCATTGCGCCCCGCCATATTATGGCAGTCGGCAACCAATCAGAGAGCCTTCAAAAGAGCCTCGCCGACCACGGTGTTACGGTGGAGTGGATTCCGCTCGAAACCCTTATCAAAGGCTACGGCGCTGCCCACTGTATGACTCAGGTAATACGTGTTGAGTTGGCAGAGTAGCAATCTTGTTGATTGGATAGAATTAGTATTTGTCGCCTTTCGGTTAAAGGTGGATTGAGCTACATAGCGTCAGTCAATGGCGCTCGATAACATCCGCTCATATCGGTGGCGAAGAGGCTAATTCTGTCCATTCAGTATTAGATAATGCATATATGTCGTAATTATACAACATATATGCCTAATTTTGCCACTTTGATTGATTCCATTCAGCCCTCTTATACGGCTATTTGTCCCTAATATATGTCATTTGGGCGCGAAATATTTGTTTTATTCGCGAATTTTGACAAAATTTGTGGTCAGATGATTGTGGGTTTTTTAAAATATTTTAATAACGCACGTCTAATGTTTGCGTAGAGCGACAGAAAATATAAATATAAAATAAAAGTTTCTGAATATTTATGAACAGAATTCTACAATTCGTTGTTGGACTGATGTTGCCACTATTGATGTCAGTTCAGGTATTTGCTCAAGGCAAGTACACTATTAAGGGTAGTGTAGTAGACGAAATGGGTCCTGTTATTGGTGTTACCATCTTGGAGAAGGGTACCAATAATGGTGTTGCTACGGATCTAAATGGTGAGTATACGCTCACAGTATCAGGTCCTAACGCTGAGATCGAGATTTCGTATATCGGCTACGAGACTCTAACCTACTTGGCATGGGAGATGCCTAAGAACATCGTGCTAAACGTTGATGTTGTTTCACTTAGCGATGTCGTTGTTATCGGTTACGGTTCGCAGAAGAAGAAGGAGGTAACAGGTTCTGTAGCATCTGTTAAGGCTGAGGACTTCAATGCAGGTGTTAAGTCGAGCCCTATTGGTTTGTTGCAGGGTAAGGTTGCAGGTCTTAACATCATTCGTGAGACCTCTGATCCAACCTCTACTGGTTACAATATCCAGATTCGTGGTTTCTCAACTCTTGATAAGGGTGCAGGTACATCGCCGCTCTTCATCGTTGATGGCGTGCCTGTAAGCAATATCGACAATATCTCGCCTAACGAGATCGCATCTATGGACGTTCTTAAAGATGGTTCTGCTGCGGCTATCTATGGTACACGTGGTACAAACGGTGTTATCATCATCACTACAAAGCGTGGCGAGGCATTCTCGGATGTTGCAACTACTCGCGTAGAGTATGATGGTTATATCTCTGCTTCTGTTCGTAATGGCGATATGGGTATGGCAACTGCTGAGGAGTTCCGTAACTTGGGTGTTGCTTCAAATGGTGCAGTACTTCCAACTATCCAGTCTGAGGAGAATACCGATTGGTTGGACGCTCTTTGCCGCGATGTGGCTATTTCACAGAATCACAATATGGCGATTTCTGGTTCGTCAAAGACTTTCAACTACCGTTCATCTATTACATACAAGGATGCTCAGGGTATCGCGCAGAACTCTAACCGTGAGGAGTTTATCGGTAAGATTGCAGCTTCTCAGAAGGCTTTGGATGGCTGGCTCGAGTTGCAGTACGATATGTCGTATATGCACTACCGCAACGACTTCTTCTGTGGCGATTTCAAGCAGGCTGCTACGCTTAACCCAACTTATCCTATCTATGATGATGCTAACGAGAATGGCTTCTTCAAGCCAGAGGCTACTGGTACATCAAACCCTGTTGAGCAGATGAAGCAGAAGGAGTCTTATGGTGATGGTAACTATTTCCGTGGCTCTATCAAGGCATCTGTTAATGTTAAGCCAGTTAAGGGTTCTCTTCGTATTGATGGTTTTGCAGCTATCGAGGAGGGTGATAACCGCTCATATTGGTATAACAATGTTATCAACACCGATGCTGCTGGCTCGGGTAAGGCTGGTCGTGGTTACAACATGAGCTTCAGCAAGCTCTTCGAGGTTACTTCAAGCTATACACGCACGTTTGGCGACCATAACATCGCTACCGTAGCTGGTGTGTCATACCAGAACTTCATGTATGATAACATGAACATCGAGAATAAGGGCTTCCCAACAGATGATGCTAAGTATTTCCAGATTGGTAACGGTGATGCTTCGAAGGACTACCTTAATGCAAGCTCTTCACGTAGCTCAAATACTCTTGCTGCTGCATTCTTCCGCTTAAACTACAACTACGATAACAAGTATCTCTTGTCTGCATCTGTTCGTCGTGAGGGTTCTTCACGTTTCGGTGCTAACAACAAGTGGGGTTGGTTCCCTGCTGTGAGCTTGGGTTGGAGAATTAGCGGTGAGGAGTTTATGAGCAACGCAGAGTGGTGTAACGACCTTAAATTGCGTGTCGGTTTCGGTGTTACAGGTAACAACCTCGGCTCAGACCTTCGCTCAGTAGCTATGCTCTCTAACGGTGGTACTTTCTGGTACAACGGTGGTTATGTATATACATATGGTGTGAGCCAGAATGTAAACCCAGACCTTCGTTGGGAGAAGAAGTATGAGTATAATGTCGGTTTAGACTTCTCTATGTTCAACAACCGCGTATATGGTAGCGTAGATGGTTACTACCGTCAGACCCGTGACCTTTTGTGGGACTACGAAGTTCCTACTCCTCCATACCAGTTCCCAACGCTCTTGGCTAACGCTGGTCAGATGGATAGCTACGGTGCCGAGCTTGCACTAAGTGTTGTTCCTGTTACTTCACGTGATTTCACTTGGGTTACAACACCAACTATCTCGTTCAATAAGAACTATATCACTAAGCTTTCAGATCCATCTAAGGGCTTTAACTACAAGCAGACTACCTCTGGTGGTGTAGGTGAGAATGGTATTCAGAATACTAATACTCAGATTCTTATCGAGGGTCAGCCTGTAGGTGCTTTCTATGGCTATAAGTTCGCCGGTTTCAGAAAGTCGGATGGCGCTTGGATGTTCGAGACTCCTAAAGGTGGTTACAAGGATGAGGGTACTGTATCAGAGACCGACCGTCAGGTTATCGGTAACGCACAGCCTTTGTTCACATTTGGTTGGAACAACACAATCCGATATAAGAACTTCGATTTGGCGATCTTCTTCCGTGGTGTATATGGTAACGACGTCTTGAACCTAACACGTTGGGCTTATGGTCCACAGAAGGATCAGTCATCAAATGTATTCATCAAGGATGCAGTTGGTAAGAATGTTGTTTACTCAGATAAGGGTCACTTCTCTGACTACTACCTTGAGGATGGTTCATATATCAAGCTTGATAACATCACATTGGGCTACAACTACAAGGCTAAGAACAGCGGCGCAATTGAGAGCTTCCGCTTCTATATCACAGGTCAGAACCTCCTAACCTTGACTAAGTATAGCGGTCAGGATCCAGAGGTAAATACTACAAGTGTATGGAGTGCAGGTATCGACTACTGCGACTTCTATCCAACCGTTGCAACTGTTCTTGTTGGTGTAAACATTAGCTTCAAATAATAGAATATAAGTATGAAGAAGATATTTATTGCTTTCGTATCTCTCTTTGCTCTTGCGGCAATGACATCATGCGATGATTTGCTTGATGAGGTGAACTATGGCAACCCTACCGTAGATTCAATGATGAGTAAAGAGGAGAATGTTGTCCTCCTTGTAGGTCAGGCTTATGCCGACATTAAGTGGTTGCACGACCACTGGGGATATTGGGGTGTTGCGTCACTTACATCTGATGAGTGTGTATGTCCTATTCGTATGCCAGGTGAGCACTGGAAGGATAGCTACTATTGGACTCGTCTAAACAACCACAACTGGAACTGGATGGGTGATGCTTTCAAGAATATTTGGAACACAACCATCTCTGGTGCGGTGCTTTGTAACCAGCTGCTCTCGACACTTGCAGATGCCCAGGAGGCTATGTCTCCTGCCCTCTATGCACAGTATGTTGGTGAGTTGGAGGTACTTCGTTCTTACTACTTCTACATGTTGTTCGACTGCTTCGGTCGTATCCCTTACCTTGAAGAGTTCGTAGATAAGACAGAGCCTCTTATGGAGCCACACATGGTATGGTCTAACATCGTAAACTGCCTCGAGCGTAACGCTCCTAACATGGCTATTGTTAACGATGCTAACCGTGCACAGAACTACGGTCGTGTGACACAGGGTTTTGCATACGCGCTTTTGGCTCGTTTGTACCTCAATGCTGAGTCTTATGGTTGTACACCTCAGAATGTTCAGCTTGCTGACAACACAGAGTATCGTCCAACATTCAAGGCTATCACATCTGAGCAGGATTTCTACTCGAATGCCGTAGATTGCTGCGATAAGGTTATCACCTCTGGCTCTTATAGCATTGAGAACGATTGGTTTGCAAACTTTAAGATTGACAACTCTGCATCTAAGGAGAACATCTTTGTTATCGTTGAGAATGGTATCGGTGAGTTTGACCACCGTTATAACGGTAGTATGTCAAATAAGCTACGTCTTACAATGCTTACTTTGCACTACTCACACCAGACTGCATATGGTATGATTGAGAAGCCATGGAATGGTTTTGCTGCCCGTCCTAAGTTTATGGAGCGCTATGATGAGCGTGACCTTCGTGGTCCAGGTCCAAAGCTTCCTGAGGGTCTTCCATTGCCTCCTGCACGTCCTGCAAAGATGACTGACGAGGAGTTGGAAGCCTATAACAAGCAGCTTGAAGAGGAGTATCATGGTCCACTTAAAGAGTATGCTGCTAAGGTACAGCACTTAGGTACTCACAACGCTAAGCAGTGGGGTTGGTTTATCGGTCCTGTTTTTGATAAGAACAACGAGATTATTCTTGATGAGAATAAGATTGGTTCTGTAATCCGTGTTGATATCGAGTCTTTGGAGGGCGCAAACTGGTTTGATGGTGCTCGTTGCACAAAGTACGAGGTAGACAAGAGTGCGCAGTATCAGTATGCTGAGAACGACTTTGTTCTTATGCGTTATGCTGATGTCCTTTGGATGAAGGAGGAGGCTATCTTGCGTGGTGGTGTCGGTGCTTCAGGTTTTAATACTCCTGAGTTCCAGAAGATGCTTACGCGTACCATGGCATACGAGGAGAAGCCTTTGGAGGCATACAAGGAGGCATATCCAGATGTGTATGCTTTGACTCTTGATAAGATTCTTGATGAGCGTGGTCGTGAGTTTGCATGGGAGTGCGTACGTCGTCGTGACCTTATCCGTTTCGATAAGTTCAACGATAGCGACTACGTTGACTATGTAACAGGTAAGGATGAGTTCCGTAAGTGGTTCCCTATTCCATATGCAGTCCTTGAGAAGTCTAAGATTAACGAGGAGACAGGCAAGCGCTACTGGACTCAGAACGAGGGTTACGATGATATTCCATAATAGAGGAAGATACAACCATTTATTATAAACCTTTAATTTTTAAAACAACACAATTATGAAAAGATTTTTGATGTGTTTTAGTGCATTGTCACTAATGTTGGCAGCCTCTTCTTGTGAGGCTTTGACAGGTGAGCAGAAGGAGCCTGCTCCAGATTTCGACAACATCGTTCTTGATGGTTTCTATGTTTACGGTGAGGCTGTTGGCATTGCTGATGCAGCTAACATCGAGGCTAAGTTTGGTATGGCTGCTGGTTTGAATGAGGTAACTCAGGAGAAGCGTGGCGGTATGTACGAGAAGTATGTTGTTCTTGAGGCTGAGAAGGATTTCTATCTTGTTCTTAACGAGGCTGGTACAACAACTAACTACGGTGCTGAGCTTGTTGATTTTGATGTAAAGGAGTTGGCTGATAACCCAACTTACGAGGGTACTGTTGTTAAGCGTGGTGAGTTGAAGACAGGTGCTGAGGCTCCTGCAATGCGCGTTGCTGAGACAGGTCTTTACCACATCGTTTTGGACCTTAACTTGGAGGGCGACCTTCTTTACCCACAGATCGTTGTAGCTAAGGTTATCTGGGGCGTTCGTGGTGGTTTGAACGGCTGGGGCTTCACTCCATTTGATGCAGTTGAGGTTAATGCTGAGACTATGACTTGGACTTTGACTGATCAGGAGATTACTGCAAACGGTGTATTCAAGTTCGCTTACGGTCACGGTTGGAAGATTCAGCTTGATGACGCTGGTAATGTAAAGGCTAACACTAACCTTGGTGCTGATTGCGTTGCTGGTGGTGCTGATATCCTTGTTAACCAGGGTGGTAAGTACACTATTAAGCTTACTTACACTTTGGCTGGTGGTGATATCAAGAATAGCTACTCTTACGAGCTTATCTGCACAGAGAAGTCTGAGCTTCCTACTGAGCTTTATATGATCGGTGCTGAGTTCGGTAACTGGGATTGGGCTGCTGAGTCAGTTGTTTCAATGGTTCCTGTATATGGTCAGACAGGTGCTTTCTGGACAACTCGTTACTTCCACGCTCAGGGCGAGGACGTAGATGAGAATGGCAAGACTTACAAGACTAACGGTTTCAAGTTCTGCCCTGTGAAGGATTGGAAGGGTGACTTCACTAACATTACTGAGAACTACTCTGGTTACACTGTAGCTGATGGTAACTGCTTCGTTGACGCTGATGGTTTGTACACTGTATACGTTGACCTTAAGAGTGGTGTTATCGCTATCGAGCCTGCTAAGGTTTACGGTATCGGTGATGCATTTGGTAGCTGGGACGGTGGTGTGTACCCATTCACTGTTGCAGAGGATGGTACTGCTTCTATCGTAACTACTGCTGCTGGCAACCTTCGTATGTACACTGCTGTTCCTGAGGCTGTTAAGTACGCGACTTACGAGTGGTGGAACATGGAGTTCAACGTATTCGAGGGTAAGATCGAGTACCGTGGTGCTGGTGGCGACCAGGCTGCTGTTGCTGTAACAGCTGGTCAGACAGTAACTCTTAACTTCAACGCTGGTACTGGTTCTATCCAGTAATTAAAATTGTAGCTGTCGTTTGACTGCTACTATAATCGAGGCTGACTACACGTCCGAAAGGAGGTAGTCAGCCTCTTCTGTATATATTGCCCTACACTAAACTCAAAAGTGCGCGATATAATGCAATTTTAAGCGAATCTATCCCCTTGAAACCCCATTCACGAGTAAATACACCTTTCCTCCATAAACGCGCTTAGATCGCGCAAAAATCACATTTGTAAGACTTTTCGCATTAGCTTATATCAAAATAGGGGCAAACCCGAAAGTCTGCTACTTTCATTGTATTGTAAACCAATCAGTTTATTTAGTGTCAGAGTGGTGTAGCAGTGGCGGTGACATGAAATACCCCGGATGGGACATACTTGGCGTATTTCTCATTCGGGGTTTTGATTGAAGCGTCGCTGATGCGCCGCTATCACACTAAATTAGTTCTTTGCAAGTTTCGCAAAAGAAGACTGCAGATACAACACTCGGCAAAAATCCCGACGATGGGTAGTACTTGAGCGTACGACCC
>JAZOSJ010000003.1:0-16984 GCA_045657045.1 Alistipes sp. | reverse complement strand
CTCGCGCTTGATATGCTGCTCACGCATCTGCAATGACATACGAAGCGCCTTATTACCCAAGCGGTCAACCGATACACCGATGATACGACCTGGCATATTACGCTTGTAAGCATCGCGTGTAGCCATATAGCCAGCTGATGGTCCACCAAGACCCATAGGGCAACCCAAACGCTGTGTTGTACCAACAGCAATGTCAGCACCCCACTCTGCTGGCGACTTCAACAACGCCAACGATAGAAGGTCGGCAACAGCAGTTACCAAAACACCCGCCTCGTGAGCCTTAGCTGCGAAGCCAGCGTAATCACGCACCTCACCATTAGCTGCTGGGAACTGCAATATAGCACCAAACTCCTTACCTGTGAACTCGTATGTAGCGAAGTCGTCACGGATAATCTCGATACCGAATGGCTCAGAACGTGTAAGCAATACGTCGAGAGTCTGTGGGAAGATATTCTCATCTACGAAGAGCTGGTTTTTGCCCTGCTTCACGGCATCGCGTGAGCGCAATGCGTACATCATCAACATAGCCTCAGCAGTTGCAGTAGCCTCATCAAGGAGTGAACAGTTAGCAACCTCCATACCTGTAAGCGAGAGGATAGCAGTCTGATAGTTAAGCAACGCCTCCAAACGACCCTGCGAAATCTCAGCCTGATATGGAGTATATGATGTATACCACGCAGGATTCTCGAACACGTTACGCGATACTACAGCAGGCACTACATTTGGGTAGTAACCCATACCGATGAATGAACGGAATGTTCGATTCTTAGCTGCAAGGTTTGCGATATGTGACGCATACTCATACTCGCTCATTGCCTCTGGCAAGTCGAGAGCCTTCTTAAGGCGAATGTTCTGTGGAATCACCTGCTGCAAAAGCTCCTCAACTGAGCCTACGCCAATAGTTGCAAGCATCTGCTGCAAATCCTCCTTAGAGTTTAGACCTGTGTGACGGTCTACAAAGCTATCAAAGGTTTTCATTGTGTTAATTAGTTATTAGTTGATTTAGTTTAGTTATCAATAGGTAAACGAGCTACCACCTATAAACTCCCTAAGGAGCGATGTTGGCGGTATCTGGTCTGGTTGTATCGGAATAAAGTTATCAAGGAAGCGCAACATACGCCTTGCCTCGGCATACTCTGGTTCGGTATCTGGCACCTCGCGAAGTAGTGGCTCTGCAAGAGCCCGCAACACCGAAATCTCGTAGAAGAGCGACGAGTTAAACATCACATTTGCATTCTCTTGATATGGAAAGATATGTCTCTCCTCGCCACGGCGTACCGATGCCCACATCGAGAGCGTGCGCAGAGCGTTGCTACCACGTGTGGCATTATCTCGAATCATACGGCGCAACAGACGGTTGTCGGTGGTAGGTATGCGCGAGAAGTTGTCCATCGCCACAGAGGTGAAGCACGATATGTATATCTTAAACTTCTCACCCGCCGAGATACCAGGTGTAAGCTTTGGGTTAAGGGCGTGAATACCCTCCATTATAAGTATCGAACGCTCGCTCAATTTCAAAGGTTTTTCGTGCCACTGACGCTTACCCGATATAAAGTCATAGCGCGGAATCTCCACACTCTCGCCACTTGCCAATGCTCGTAGATGCTTATTCAGTGTTTCGAGGTCTATAGCCTCCAACGCCTCGAAATCGGGCTTACCATCCTCATCAAGCGGCGTCTTATCTCTATCCACGAAGTAGTCATCGAGGGCGATAAGTACAGGGTCGAGACCCAACACGCGAAGCTGCACACCAAGACGCTTCGAGAATGTAGTCTTACCACTCGACGAAGGTCCTGAGATAAGCGCCAAACGCACACCTCGCTCAGCATTAGCCTCAGCAATAGCACGCGCTATGGATGCAATCTTGTTCTCGTGGAACGCCTCGGCAATCTGTATAAGCTCCGAGGCATCGCCATTCATAACACGACGATTCAAGTCACCCACGGTAGGCACACCCATAATATCTATCCACTGCTGATACTCGTGGAAGATATCGAACATCTTATCGTGATTTATCGTTGTTGTCACCACCTCAGGATTTGTGCGCGATGGGAGGGCAACATACAAGCCATTGTAGTATTGCACAATATCGAATCGCTCGACACAAGCCGACGATGGCGCAAGCTCGCCATAGAAGTAGCCAGGCATATCGCCAAGATAGTTTACCGTACGATAGAGGCGTGGACGTGTCTCTAAAAGCTCTATGCGATCATCAAAGCCATACGCAGCATAGTGCTGAGCCACCTCCTCGGCAAGACGCTTCTCGCGGGTGATAGAAATATCGAGCGCCACAAGCTCCTGCATACGCTCCTTTAATCGCGCCACATCCTCCGCCGTAGGGACTACGTGGTCGTCATACTCGGCATAGAAGCCATTACCCAAGGTGTGGCGTATGCGCAACTTACGCTCTGGGAATAGCTCCAACGAGGCGCGCTGCATAACAAAGGACAATGTTCGCTGATATACGCGGTAGCCCTCAAAGCTACGCACATCGAGAAACTCCACCGTGACGGGTTTATAGATGCGGTAACCAAGACTTTTGAATGCGTTGTTCACCCTCGCCACAAGCACGGGATAGGGCATCGACAACTCTACACTACGCAGTACATCCATAAGCGTAACGCCCATCTCCACCACGATATTCGTGGAGTTATTTATCAAGCGAAGTGTTACCGTATGCATCCTCTTCAATCTATTTTTAATCAAAATGTGTGTAAAGATAGTAATTTTTTGTAAATTTGTAACGATTAAACGAGACAACTTATGCGAAAAGAGCTATTTTTTTTTACATCACTACTCATTTTAGGCATTCTTGGATGGGAGTTAAGGTTCGCCAAAGAGCGACACGTATACATCATCGCAACAAACGATATGCACGCCACAATCGATAATATGCCCAAGCTGGCAACCTTAGTCGAGGAGTATAGAGGGCGTGGCGAGGTCATCGTTGTGGACTCTGGCGATAGAGTCTCGGGCAATGCCTATGTCGATGATGCCACCGAGCCAGGCAGACCAATGGTAGAGATTATGAACGACATCGGTTATAGCGTAGCGACCCTCGGCAACCACGAGTTCGACAAGGGCTCGGAGGTCTTGGATGCGATGATAACATACGCCGAGTTCCCAATCGTCTGCGCAAACGTTGAGTCTCACAATGGCGCAAAAGCCCTACCACCCTACACCATTATCGAGCACTATGGCGTGGAGTTTGGCTTCGTTGGCGTGGTAGATACGGACAACAACGGCAGACCTTTAGGCGGCAATGCATCCTACACCAACTACACCTTCACACCCGATATTGAGGCGGCATACAACGCCTGCGAGGAGGTAGCAGCAATGTGCGATATGGTCATCCTGCTTTCACATATGGGTCTCGACCGCGACATTATCTTCGCCGAGCAATGCGACTTCTGCTCATGGATTGCGGGAGGTCACAGCCACGACCTTATTAACGAGAAATTCTACAGCACCCACATCTCTCAAAATAAGAACAAGTTACGCTATGTTACCGTAGCCGATGTAAGAGTTAAAAACAGACATATATTAGATGTTACATACCAACAGATTGCCATTGCAGACATAGCTCCAAATGGCGTTATCGAGGAGCATATCGAGGAGATTAAATCTAACGACCCAAAGCTAAATAGCATAGTGGGGCACGCCACCACAACAGCTACAAAGGATGGCGTTGCAAATTTCACCATTGATGCTTTGGCACACTACCCTTATGACGAAGGTTTTGTACCCGAGATTAGCTTCTATCACTATGGCGGCATACGTCTTGATGAGATTCGCGAAGGCGATATTAAGCGTGTCGAAATCCTTAATAATGACCCATTTATGTCGACCATCTATATCGGCACGATGACCCTTCGACAGATGCGCGAGTTTATCCTTACAAAGTACAATAGTGGCACCCCAGAGCGACCAGATAAGGAGTCACACTACCCATACTTCCGCTCCAATGCACCTTATACCATCGTACTTGACGAAGATGGCGAGGCGAAGGATGTTGTATTTAATATTGAGGAGCGAGAGTATCGCGTTGCTATGTGCAACTATATCCCTGAGAACTATATCGATAGTGAGATTGTAGCGCAACAACTACGCCCTACCTCAATTAGCGTTCGCGAGGCTATGCTACACCATCTCAGCACCTTCGAAAATGGACTCTTCACCCCAGATAACGAGTGTTACCAAACCGAAAAACGTGCGCAATAGTATGCTTGAATCCTGCTACCAACGAGAGCTTATAGAGGTAGGCTGTGACGAGGCGGGACGAGGCTGTCTTGCAGGCTCAGTCTTTGCTGCGGCGGTGATACTTCCCCCCGATTTCCACCACCCGCTACTCAACGACTCGAAGCAGATGACCGAAACGCGCCGTAATAAGCTGCGCGCCATCATCGAGGAGGAGGCATTGGCGTGGTACGTTGCGGAGGTTAGCGCCGAGCGTATCGACCAGATAAATATCCTTAACGCCTCGATTGAGGGTATGAACATCGCCATTAAGTCCCTCACCACGCGCCCAGAGTTTATCGTTGTAGACGGCAACCGCTTTAAGACCGACCTCGATATTCCGTGGCGCACGATAGTCAAGGGCGATGGCAAATATGCCAATATCGCTGCGGCATCGGTACTCGCTAAGACCCACCGCGACGAGTATATGCAGCGCCTAGATAAGGAGTACCCGATGTACGGCTGGGCAAAGAATAAGGGCTACCCAACACGCGACCACCGCCTCGCCATCCGCGAGCATGGTCTCTCACCCTACCACCGACTAACGTTCAACTCCTCGCCCGAGCAGTTGGAACTCTTCTAAACTGAAAAGTGAAAGGTGAAAAGTGAAAAGTATGGTGCGCTTCGCGCGAGTTATAGAAATATAAACACGCGTCGCAGACACCAAACTTTTCACCTTTCAGTTTTCAGTTTTCAGTTTAATCCAAAGGATAGGCTGCCACAAAGCAATCTGCCACACGTAACTCCTCCTGATGCGCTTTTAGGTTTGTTAGAGTTACATCACCTACGATATAGTTATACTCATCGGATGTATACTGCTCGCGTATCTTTGTGAAGTTAAGCAAGTTGCGCTGCTCGGCACTCTTATAACGGAAGTAGATACGGAAGGTGTGGTCGGTGGTATACTTTGGTAGCACCGAGTCGTTACGCTTCTTATACTCATAGCGGTAGTTATAGGCGCAAGCGGTGATATCGCTCAACACGGCAGAGCCTGTTGGATGACCACCCGCACCACGACCGAACATAAACTGCTTATCGTAGAATAGACCCTTGATAACAACACCATTAAACTCATCCTCAACGCTATAAATATACTTATTACGCGAGATAAGCTGTGGCAAGACGCACATAATAAGGCGGTCGTCAATCTTCTCGACATGAGCCACGAGCTTAATACGGCGATCCTTCTCCAACGCAAAGCGAATATCGGCATCGTTCATCGTAGAGATACCATAGGTAAGGATATTCTCTGGCGCTACATAGACACCAAAGGCGTGCATAGTGATGATAATAAGCTTATATAGCGAGTCCCAGCCGTCGATATCGAGCGTAGGATTGCTCTCGGCAAAGCCCAAATCCTGCGCGAGCTTAAGAGCTGCGCCATACGACATATTCTCGTTAAAAATCTTCGAAAGAATAAAGTTCGACGAGCCATTGAGGATACCCTTTACAGAGCATAGAAGGTCATTATCGTAGTACTCTTCGAGGTTACGGATAACAGGGATAGAGCCACACGCCGAAGCATCATATAGAAGGGCGGTATTATACTGCTCCTGAAGGTCGATAAGCTCAACGATATGGTGTCCGAGCATCTTCTTATTTCCCGACACCACAGGGATACGGCTTTTAAGCGAGCGCTTAACAATATCGTAGGCTGCCTCAGCATCGTCAATAACCTCGACAATAAGGTTAATATCCTTATCATTGAAAATATCGTCGGCATTGTTAGTAAACTCCGCCTTAACACCACGCTCCTTCTCCATATCGCGCACACATACGCGCTTGATAGTTACGTTGTTAGAGTTAATACGCTGCAATACATCATATAGACCACGACCCACGTTACCAAAGCCGAAGAGTCCGATATTAAGATTTTTCATATGCTATCTGTTTATAAAGTTATCAATTATTGTGTTCAATTTTTCGTGTTCTACAAGGAAGCCATCGTGACCAAACTCCGACTCTATAAGGTGGTACTCCACATTGGCGATATGCTCTCTGAGTGGCGTGTGCGCCTCGGGCGGAAAGAGTATATCCGATGTTATCGCCACCACCAGCGTGCGCGCCTCTATGGCGTGCAGAGCCTCAGCTATGCCACCCCTGCCACGACCAATGTTGTGCGAGTCGACAGCCTCCGAGAGACGGTAGTATGACATCGCATTAAACCTACGGCGTAGCTTCTCGCCCTGATACTGCTGATAGGTGTGGGCACGTCGCTCAAACGAGACATCCTCGCCACCCTCCAACTCTTGCTGTGTAGCGTTGTAGGCAGCACCACCGCGGTAGCTTATCAAGGCAATAGAGCGCGCCACAGCCATACCGTCGATACCTGCATCATCGCGCCTCTCGCCCCAGCTCTTATCCAAGCGGATTGCCATACGCTGCGACTCGTTGAAAGCCGCAGCCCAAGGCTCCGAACAAGTGGTTGTGGCAATGAGAGCCAAGTTCTCCATAAAGCGAGGCTCCATAATTGCCCACTCCATACACTGGAAACCACCTATCGAGCTTCCTATCAACAACTTGACACGCTCTATTCCCAACTCGCGTGCCAAGAGCTGATGGCAACGTACCATATCGCGCACGGTGATACGTGGGAAGTCGTAGTAATACTTCTCGCCCGTAGCGGGGTTTACCGATAATGGCGAAGTTGTACCATAGTGCGAGCCTAAGAAATTGGCACACACAACAAAGTAGCGCGCAGGGTCAAGGAAACGCCCCTCCTCCACGGTATGGGGCCACCAATCCGCTACATCGGAGTTTGCCGTGAGGGCGTGACACACCCAGATGACATTATCCTTAGACTCGTTAAGTTCTCCAAAGGTGTCGTAGGCAATCTCCAACTCGGGCAATACCTCACCCGACTCCAACACAAAGGGAGAGTTATATCTATATAGCTTGCTCATACTACAATGCGCTAAGTGCCTGCTCGTAGTCGGCGATTATATCCTCCACATTCTCCAATCCAAGCGATATGCGCAACAACGTAGGCGTGATGCCCGCAGCGCACTTAGCCTCGTTAGAAAGCTGCTTATGTGTTGTAGATGCAGGGTGTGTGACAACCGAGATTGAGTCGCCAATCATAGTCATATTACCCGATAGCTTGAGGCTCTCTACGAACTTTACGGTAGAGTCTAAGTCGCCCTTTAACTCGATAGTCAAGACTGCCGAAGCACCGAATTTGTAATACTTCTGTGCCAGAGCATACGATGGATGATTCTCGAAGCCCACAAAGCTTACGCGCTCCACCTTTGGGTGGTTGCGGCAGAACTCTGCCAACTTGTATGCCGACTCCACCTCGTGCTTAACACGCAACGATAGGGTCTCCAAGCCGAGCAACATCAAGTATGCATCGAATGGCGAAGGGCAGCAACCAAAGTCGCGCATACCATCCACTCTACACTTAACGATAAAGGCCTGAGCACCAAAGGCATCGCACAAATTTAGACCGTGATAACCCTCCGATGGTCCATCAATCTGTGGAAACTTACCCGACGCACGCCAATCGAACTTACCACTATCGACAATGATACCACCCATTGCTGTACCATGACCATTTATCCACTTCGTTGCCGAGTCGGTGATAATATCCGCACCCCACTCAAATGGGTTGCAGAGGTAACCTCCCGCACCAAAGGTGTTATCTACAATAAGTGGGATATTGTTGCTGTGTGCCACCTCGGCAAGGGCCTCAATATCAGCCACACGGCAAGTAGGATTACCCATAGACTCCACAAAGAGTGCACGGGTATTATCATCCACCAACTTTGCCATATCCTCTGCCGAGTCGCTCGCTGCCAAACGACACTCTACGCCCAAGTTGCGTAGCGAGATAACAAACTGATTGTGCGTACCACCATAGAGATATGGCGATGCCACGATATTCTCGCCTGCCTTAGCCAATGCTGTCACGGTGAGGAGTATCGCCGACATACCCGAAGCTGTTGCCAAAGCACCCACACCACCATAGAGGGCCGCTATACGCTCCTCATATGCCGCAGTTGTAGGATTGTGCAGACGTGTGTAGATATATCCAGGCTCGCTGAGCGTAAAGAGGTTTGCCGCATAGTCGCACGTAGGGAAGTGATACGCCGCAGTTGGGTGTATTGCAATGCCACGTGCCTGTGACTCATCTACGTGATAGCCACCATGTATTTGAAGTGTCTCGAAGTGTAGTTTTCTCTCTGACATAATATCTCGTTTTAGGTTATACAAATCAATAGCCAAATGACAGATTTTGCCATTACGACCACAAAACTTTAGACCATATTTATAGGTCTAATCAAAAATTCGGTTGGGGAGGGTGCGGTACGTAACCACACAAAGTTATAAGAGTGCCTAACGGCACATTCGCATAGACATACCCATCACAGCCATATTCTGAATAGCCGTAAATCGAAGTTTTATGTCGTATGCTCTGTTCATCATTCGGTTAGTAGGTTATGCAAAGATAGTAAAAAAGTGTGAGACTCCAAATTTTATTACGGAAATATCACTTTTTAACAACGACATTTCGTGCCTCAGCTCTACCATCCTCCATAGTTACGATGTCGTACTCCACGCGCCAATTATGCTTTAGCGTGCGGTAACCCTCGGTAACTATTGCTGTAAAGTGTACGTATGTATCGACTCCATCCTCAGATGTTATGAAGCCGTAACCACGCTTATCGTCGAACCACTTAACACGTCCTTTCATATCTTTCGCCTATTTCGTAGTCCAAAGTTACGAAATTTATTTATGGTTGCAATACTTCGAGCCATAAATTTTGCGTTACTATTGTAGAATCAAATAAAATCGATTATATTTGTCGAAAGTATAGTCTAAAATCGAGTATTATGAATAGTAAGTTTAAGATTGCATTATTGACACTTCTTGGTTTCTCGGCATCGGCTTGTTGCGGAACGAAGAAGGTGGCTAAGAGTGAAGATAAGAGCGAACCAGACATCATCATCAAGGAGGATGTAGATCCTCGCGTACACCTTATGTATGGTGTACCATTCCCTGATGGTAGCATAGCACGTCCTGTGGATGTGGAGGAGAATTCTGTGCCATCTCCACGCAATGGCTCTAAGACTAAGGGTGCGAAACTCCCTGATGGCAATGTAGCCTACCCTGTTGATGACGAAGTGAAAGAGCGCGTGGAGACAACCTCAAAGGAGGCTGTCCACGATGAGGTGTCTGACGAGATGGATATGGTATTGGAATAATGTTTTACTTATAGGGAGGTTCTATAGTGTGAAGGGAAGACATATAGGTCTACGCAAGCGTCTTGCTCTTAAACTCTTCAAGGGCATGTATGACGATGTTGTGGAGCGTCATAATCTGCGTACACTCTTTTGGGAGTGTACGCTTCGTTGTAATCTAAGGTGTAGACACTGCGGTAGCGACTGCCGTACAGATGTAAGCGAGAGCGATATGCCATTGGCAGACTTTCTCAGTGTTCTCGACAAGGAGATTACGCCAAACGTGAACCCACGCGAGGTGCTTATCATCTTCTCTGGCGGCGAGGTGCTTGTGCGCAAGGATCTTGAAGAGGCGGGACATGAGGTTACACGTCGTGGCTATATGTGGGGCATGGTGACAAATGGTCTAAGCCTCACACGCGAGCGACTACACTCGCTTATAGATGCAGGTCTTAGGTCTGTATCCGTCAGCTTCGATGGCTTCGAGGAGGTGCATAACGACATCCGCCAACACTCCGAGAGCTTCGAGCGTGCACGCAAAGCTATTGGATATATCCGCGAAGTCGAGGGTTTGACGTACGATGTTATCACCTGCGTAACCCCAGCGATGATAGATAGGTTGGAGGAGTGGAAGGAGTATCTTATTGGTGAGGGCATTAGCCATTGGCGCATCTTCTCCATCTTCCCTGCGGGACGCGCCAAGCGCGACGAGAGACTCAACCTCAGCCCCGAGCAGTTTAGACGCCTTATGGAGTTTATCCGCAAGACTCGCAAGGAGGGTCGCATCAACCTAAGCTACGCCTGCGAGGGCTTCTTAGGTGGCTACGAGACCGAGGTACGCGACCACTTCTATATGTGCAACGCGGGTATTACGGTGGCCTCCATCCGTGTCAATGGCGATATTTCGGGCTGCACAAGCGTGCGTGGCAACTATGCCCAGGGCAATATCTACCGCGATAGCTTCTGGGATGTGTGGCAAAATAGATTTGAGCCCTTCCGCAATCGTGAGTGGACCAAGACGGAGGAGTGCAAGGAGTGCAAAGTGTGGGAGTTCTGCCGTGGCGGAGGTATGCACCTACGCGATGACGAGGGCAAACTAATGTATTGCCACTACAATATGTTAAAGTGAACAGACTTTGATAATGGAATTTAAGGGATATTAAGGGAGAACAGAGAGAACACTATGGGTTTCTATGGGTTACTATGTGAATTTTATACTCATATTAACTCATCGTAACCCACTCCCTAAAAAGGCTTTGCCTTTTAACTATTACTAATTACTAATTACTAATTTCTCTCCCTTAATAACCCTTAATAACCCTTAATAACCCTTAATAACCCTTTCAGTTTTCACTTTTCACTTTTCACTTTATAATAGCACATCTATTTACCAACGGTGTATCAGGCTTTGTGAATGCTTGCTCAGTGTCGCCCACCCAACTTTTTGTTATGCGCGAGGCAGGAACACCTAAGCCCTCAAGGTAGTTTGCCACATTCTCTGCACGCTGCTGCGATAGCTGCTCGTTACGCTTAGCACTACCCGTCTCCTTATCGGCATAGCCGGTCACTACAATAGCAGAATCTGTAGCCATAAGCAACGTCACAGCGCTATCAAGCGTAGCCTTGGCATAGTCAGTAAGCGTTGCCTCGCCAATATTGAAGAACACCACACTCTCAGTAGGCACCGTGGCTACAACCTTGTTACTCTGCATACGACTCTCTGCAAGCGAGCTACGAAGACTCTCGTTCTCATTTTTGAGTGCCGAGAAGTTGCTATTTGCCCTTTTAAGTTCAGCATTGCGCTCAATAAGTTGCTCTTCAAGCGCCATAATCGCAAGGAGATAGCCATCTACATCGACCTGCGAATATGCTGGCGACCAATTACGCTGGTTGAAGCGGTATGCCACACCTACCGATGCCGACATCGCCAGAGCAAAGCGACCACCGCGCTCAATCTCCTTTGGTAGCGACTTCTCCGCTATTAGCCAGGTGCGCAAGTCAAGCTCTATATCGAGGCGTGGCGATACGCGGAACTTGTTGACAAGACCCGTCGTAAAGGCATACTCACCATTATATGGTGTCGATGACTTCTTTGTCCACGACATGGCAGTATAACCAAAGCCCATATATGATACTGCCGAGTAGAATCTATCGGGATCGTAGCCACCAATCCAGTTTGACATATTTATAAGGATGTCGCCATGCACATAGAGATATGGCATCTTGACCTCGGTACTACCGCTACGAAGCATCGGACGTGTGAAGTTATGGAACTCACCCGCATCGAGTTGCAGACGCATACCGTATGTCGGCACTATCCACTTCGACACTGCGATATTGGCATTCCAGCCATTGCGGTCTTTGAACTTGCCGTAGTCGCTACCCTTTTGGGTTATCTGCAACAGAGAATTACCTCCCGCGGCTGCAACTTCCCAATTATCCCAGAAACGATTGGTGTAGACCCCCTCCCAGCGTATAGGGTCATACTCCTGCGCCTTAGCCCCCACAACCACCGTTGTAATAGCCATTAGACAAAGTATAAATCTTTTCATAAGCCAAAATATTTGCTTTATTGTTTCGACCTACGTAGAGACAAATACCACGCCAGAAATAAAGTGAAAGGTGAAAACTGAAAACTGAAAGGTATGGTGTCTGCGACGCGTATTAAAGTGAAAGGTGAAAACTGAAAACTGAACTTTGCGATTAAGGTGAGAGCAGAGCAAGTTTACTTGTTCTGCCGAGCCGTAGCAAAGTCGAGGCATTACGAAGTTTTGCCTCAAAGGTATGGTGTCTGCGACGCGTATTTATAAAACTCGCGCGAAGCGCACCACACTTTTCACCTTTCACTTTTCAGTTAAAAAAAGAGTCCCGAGGATTACTCCCCAGGACTCAACTTAGCGATACGTGGCAAATATGCCACTTCGCAGGATATTATTAGCGAGCGATAATCTCGTCTACCGCTGGCACAACCTGCTTAGCCTCGACATTAAGGTTAGATGCCTTGTTAGCCTTAACCTTAGTGCGGAATAGAGGATTATTGTTGTTGTCGATTACAAGGCTCTGTGCAACCACTTCACCCTCGCCCTCTACTGGCTCCTGCTCATCACCCTCCTCAGGGATAACAGGCTCCTCTGGGTTGATAGGCTCATCACCCTCAGGATTCTCACCACCCTCAGGATTCTCGCCACCCTCAGGATCCTCATCACCCTCAGGAAGGGCTGGCTGTGTAGCCATGTAAGCATCCCACCAAGCAACGTAATCAGCAGCGTTACCACAACCATCATAAGTAGGCTCTACCCACTGGCGGTATAGGCTTGAGAACATACCGTCCTCATCCAATACCACACCTACCAACTCATACTTACCACCAATCTTCAAGAATGTGTAACTGTGAGTAGCTGTAAGCGAACCATAAGTATCAATCATATAGACAAGACCATCCATATACTGCTTCTCTGTGTAGTAGTCAGACTCGTGACGACCTGTCCAGTCGTAGATCTCGAAGAAGTAGTCACCGTGATTCTCAGTGCTGAATATTACCTCGTATGGGAATACTACCTCACCTGTATGGTTCTCACCAGAGAGATACTCATAACCCTCGATAGTTGCGAAGTCGCTACAATCGAAGTAACCATGATCCACGAATGACATAGTTACGCTACCAATACCACCAGACTTAGTCTGGAAGTTAATAGAGAAGATCTCAGTTGTTGTTGGCATACCACCACGTGAACCGAATGCGTAAAGAACGTACTCAGTATCAGACTCAAGGTTAAGGATATTGATAGACTTTGCACCCTTCAACAACTCATAATCTCTGTTGTGAAGAAGATACTCCATACGCTCAGCATCGTTCTTACCGAATGTGTTCCAATCAGCAGCCTTCTCCCAACCAGCTACATAGTAATCATCGTTTAATGGAGTGAACTTGAAGTTTGCAGTACGAGCAGTAATCTTATCAACAGCAACCTCAATTACGTTCTGAGACATTACAGGCTCACCTGTCTTGAACTGAACGAACTTAGGCTCTGATGAACAAAGAGCATTACCATCCATAGTGTAAGCGAAGAGGTAGTAATCTGTGTTAGCCAAAAGCTCGAAATCATAGTGGCTACGTGGATCAGTCTGCTCTTTATCGTTCCAGCCGATACAAGTGTACTCTGAGAGAATCTGATCAACGCTCATATCATGCATCATCTCAACAACACTAGCAGACCACCAATACTGGAAATAATCGCCCTCATCCTCCATAAGTCTGTTACCGTCCATATCAGTAAATCGATACACATACTTGTCAACAAGAACCTTTGGCAATACATCGAAATAGTAGTCACCAGTGTAACCAACAGGGGTTACATCAGCGCACAACATACAACCATCCTGAACCTCATACTCAAAATTAAACTCAATGTCGTCAAGGCTTGGAGTAGCAGTAGTGATAGTCATGCTTGCAATATCTGAAAGCAAAGCACCAGAAGCGTAATCTACATAGTAGCAATAGAACAAGTAAGGCACACCAGGGGTACCATTACCTACCTGAACGTCATACTGATCACCACTCTTAACACGAGCCTGCATAATTTCGAGACCTGTCATTCCATGGAATGAACCCAAATGTTCGAAGTAATCCATATCATCCTGGTAGAGATCCTCAAGAGAAGTGAAACCCTTCTCAAGGATTGTCTCAGGGTGGATAGACATCACGATATAAGGAGCCTTCTTATCCTCTGGGATAACGTTAACTGAGTAGCTAAACAAATCAGCAGAAGCCTTCTCAATGATAAAGCCACTGCTAACCTTTGCATTCTGAGCAATAGTAAATACAACAGGATTTGCATAACGATATTTAACTGTTACCAAGCAAGAACGAGATACAGAAGCCTCATTTGCATCAACAGTGAACTGGATAAGCTCAGGAACACTCAAATCGAAATCGTGAACCCACTCAACCTCAGCAGGAATAGATACCTCAATATCAACACCCTCGTGAGCATTCTGAATCTCATAAGAGAGAGAGTACTGACCACCAGCAAGGCTTGCAGATACAGTCTTCTTACTCAACTTAATCACAGAATCCTTGATTACACTTGGAAGACCATTGTTGCCTGTCTGATCCACTGGATCCTCACCACATGACACCACAAATGTCAAGCACAACAAAGACCATAGCAAAGTTTTTAATGTTTTCATAGACATTTAAGTTAAAAGTTTATTAATAGAATTAGTTCTTTTTTAAGTTTCTTTTGCTTTCACCCCTTCATCAAGGGAATTTTACGGGACAAATATAGGTATAAAAATGTAAATCTGCAAATTATTATAAAAAAAGCTGTTGCCCACCAATTGTGGACTATTTGGACAAGTTCACATTTTATGAGTAAATATTGCATATTATGGAATTAATTACTATTTTTGTCGAAAAGAATACTATTATATCTATTTGAACATGAAACATCGTAGACTCTTTCTATCACTTCTTACCCTTATGGGTTTGATGTTTACCCTCTCTTGTCAGAATAACACCGAGGAGGGTATGGACAATGGCAAGACTTCGCTCACCTTCGAATTGAATGGTATCGACCTCGATGGCAATGCGGGTAGCTACAGATTGAAATACACCATTAAGAATGGCATCGAAGGTATTGACATCGCCGCAGAGTGTGATGCCGATTGGCTCACTATTCGCGGTACCGAGGATAGCCATCTTATCTTCGACTATGAGCAGAATCTCGAAAGCGCGGTGCGCGGCGCGACAATCAAGGTGACCTACCCTAATGTTCCGAGCGTTATCCTAAGGGTTAAGCAGGCTGTTAAGAGCGCCGTAACATTCAATATGGAGATTACTGCGCAGACAACAACCTCTTGCTCTACAAAGATTACACCATCGGACAACGAAACTATCTACATCGCCTATATGTCAGAGGTAGACTACCTAAACGGCAAAGATATTACCACCCCACAGGGACTCTTCCAGGACGACTACGACTACTTTATGGCAATTGCCGAGCAGGTGAATGCTCCAAAGCTCAAAGAGTTCTTCCTCGCCAACTACTTCGCATATCAGGGCGAGAACAGCATCGACTGGACAGGAATGATACCTGGCTACGAATATGTACTATATGTATACACTGTTGAGTTCAATGCCGAGAACAACGATTACGTCTTGACATCGCCTATCACCTATCAGATGGTAACCTTAGATGGCCCAGAGCTTAAAACCGTAGAGTTCGATGTAACTATCGAGGTTAATGGTCCTCACGCAACATACAACATCGATCCTTTGGACTGGAATGGTAAATACTACTTATCTGTATATGAGGAGGGCGAGTTTATGTATCTTGGAGATAATGAGGTTATCGACGACTACTATACAAAGCTCGTAACAGACACTTGGATTAACAATATGAGTTCGCTTATTATATCGGGCTATACTACCAGCGACCTTTTGGAGATTATGTGCCTCGAAGGCATCGAGTCGTTTAGCGAGACCCGTAATGCCAACACCAACTATGCATTGGTGATATATGCCGTTGAGAATGTAGATGGTCTACCACAGATAGTATCTGTACCACAGCTCTTCAACTTCCGCACCGGGGAGATTGGTCCATCTGATATGACCTTCGAAATCAAGGTCGAGAACAACTACGCTCGCGTGGCAGACATCACTATCACACCATCTGCCAACGAGCCTTACACCGCAGCCATCGTCGCCAAGGCGCAGGTTCCAGCAATGGAGAATAGCGAGCTTATGGCATGGTTGAACAAGAACCTGATAATGGACGAGTATCGCAACGAGCTTAGCTACCACCTCAACACCTTGACCCCTGATACCGAGTACACAATTCTTGTGTATGGCTATTGGGGTGGCACTATCACAACAGACCTCTACCGTTACGACTTCCAGACCGAGGCTGCGGGCGAGTGCGAGAATAGCGTTGTGCGCGTAGACTTCAATGCTCCATATAGCCTCATGGAGCTTGAGATGTATGACCCAGACATATACTACAACTATGGTCAGTTTGAGTATATGGGCTACTATGGTATGTGGGCAGAGATTATCACTGAGCAGCCTACCCCAGACCTCTTCTACTGCATCTATAAGGCAGAGGAGCTTGTTACAGGTGGCACAGATGCAATATTCGCAGACCTTGTATCATATACCTGCGATAAAACACAGTTCCTTACCGGTATGAACGACACGCTATATGTTATGTGTGCCGTGGCTATGGACTACCGTGGTAATTATAGCGAGATGTGGGTATCTGATCCATTCTCATATAATTTGAATGCAACCACCAAGCGTCCTATCAGCGAGTATATCGAGAAGGTGCACGGCACAACCCCAGAGCCACAGCGCAAAAACGCAACAAACAAGGGCATTACAAACCTCTTGGTTAAGTAATAACGAGCGTGAGCGGTGAATGGGTTACTATGGGTTACTATGGGTTACTATAAGTTACTATGAGTAGAGCGATATCATCAACTCATCGGAACAAGTCGGATCGTAGCCATGTCGTTCTGTGAGCCAAGGAGTTGTTTCATACATTTGTCTTCCTAAGACCGCTTGGCC
>JAZOSJ010000002.1:0-12079 GCA_045657045.1 Alistipes sp. | reverse complement strand
CACATCTTCCCACGGCAGGTCGAGCATAAGCTGTAGGTAATTGAGCTGCACAGAGTACTCGGCAACAGCGGGGTTTAGTCGCTCAAGACGCGCCAACTCCTTGTCGAATTGCTCTGCTGTATGTTTTGTCCAATTCTTCTTTTTTGCCTCCTCTTTCAATCGATCAATGTCGGCATCCACGCCATCGCCCAGCTCATCCTGAATGACGCGCATCTGCTGCTGCAGGTAGTAGTCGCGCTGCTGCTTGTCTATATCCTGCTTGACCTTGTTCTGTATGTCGTTCTTAAGCTCGGCAAGTTGCTGCTCGCGCACCAATATCTCCAACAGACGGCGTGAGCGAGCAAGGAGCCCTGGAGCCTCCAAGAGCTGCTGACGGTCCTCGTCGGTAAGCTCCATATTCGAGCATATAAAGTTGATGATAGCTCTGTTCGAATCGAGATTCTTAATGGCAAATCCCGCCTCCTTAGGCATTGCTGGCGAGATGTTGATGATGTTGAGCGCAACCTCCTTGATGGAGTTTACTATCGCCGTGAACTCTACGCTCTCGGGGTCTGGTGCGCTATCCTTGATAGGGGTAACCTTAGCGCGGAAATAGGGTTGTGTGGCGGTGTACTCCACAACCTCAATCTTCTCCAAGCCGTTGAGGATAACCGTGAGGTTGCCATTTGGCATTTCGAGAATTTTGAGAATTCGTGCCGAAGTACCAATCTTGTACATATCCTTTGGTGTAGGATTCTCAATGGCGCTATCCCTCTGCAATACCGCGCCAAGCAGACCATCGCCCGCCTCTACCGCACGAACCAAGGCTATCGACTTAGGTCGACCTACGGTGATAGGTGTCACCGAGCCAGGGAAGATTACCGAACTGCGTAGTGTCAATATAGGCAACGACTCGGGAATTGCTACCTCCTCGATAGTGTCGTCGCCACCCGAAATGATAGGGATTACCTGATGCTTGCCATCAAACAACTCAGGGACTAAGCCCATATCGTCAAAATCTTTATTATCTCTCTTATTCATAGTTAACTATATTTTTCGTTCCAAAACTCCGCACTGTGCGATATTGTAGTTATCGCAACTCCTGTGCGAGAGTATACCAATAACGCTACAAATATAGCTCTTATTTCGTAGAAATAACCTTAAATGTGGGGTTTGTTAATAACAATTTGTTGACAAAAGGAGAGTGCCGAGGCAGAATGCCTTGAGCTTATCCGCTCACTAAGGGAGGAGGGCAAGAGCTACCGCGAGATTGCTGAGATTGTAGATTGCTCCCCCGCTACGGTGCACAAGCACCTCGCTAAAGCGAATTAGTAGTGTTCGCGTTCATTCGTTCATTTACCCTATAGTTCTGAATGAATGAACGCAAACAAATAGAGTATCAGAGAGAATTAGTAGTGAGTAATTAGTAATTAGTAATGGTTAAAAGCCTATGGCTTTTTTAGGAAGGGGCAGAAAAGGGCAGAAAGGGGAAAGCTCCCCTTTGGTCCCCTTTCGGACCCTTTGGTCCCCTTTACTCCCCTTGTCCGAGACAATAGAAATAACAATATCAATGAATACATATAGATTTACCCTTGAGAAGTATAGAGGACTCAGTACGAGATATACTTGTCCTCAGTGTGGTAGGAAACATACTTTTACCAGATATATAGATACTGAGAATAATAATCAATATCTCAGTGAGAGAGTAGGTAAGTGTAACCGTCTTGATAAATGTGGTTATCACTACACCCCAAGAGAGTATTTTACTGATAACCCTTGGTTAAAAGAGGAACGAAATGAGTGTTCATTCATTCAGAACCATAGGGTAAATGAACGAATGAACGCGAACACTCCTCCTCGCCCAATATGCACCATCCCCGAGGGTGTAACCTTGGCTACGGAGGGCGACGACTCGGCACATATGCGGTGGTTGACGAGCTGCTACGGCGGGGAGAAGTTTAGGGGTGAGAAATGAGTAATTAGTAATGAGTAATTAGTAATGGTTTCGTTCGGGGAGCGAACAGCTAAAGCTGATGGGTTACTATGGGTTACTATGGGTTACTATGGGTTACTATGGGTTACTATGTGAATTTTCTCCTCATATTAACTCATCGGAACCCATCGGAACCCATATTAACCTACTCCCAAAAAAGGCAAAGCCTTTTAACTATTACTAATTACTAATTACTAATTACTAATTACTCACTACTAATTACTCTCCCTTAGCAGCCCTTGCGGTTCTCGCTACAGGTACTTATCGCCTGTTGTGTATTTGAGGTCCTCGATAAAGCTACTTATATTCTGCTCCTCGCTCGATGGGCAGATTAGCAGTACGTCGGGGGTGTCTACGACGATATAGTCTTTGAGTCCGCTCACCACCGCCGCCTTGTTCTCTGGGATGGTGATTAGTGAGCTACGGGTGTTGTGGGTTTTGATATTGTCGTTGCTTAAAGCGTTGGCGTACTTATCCTTACGCGAGTGCTGATATACAGAGCCCCACGTTCCAACATCGCTCCAACCGAAGTCGCCGCTATGTACGTAGACATTCTCGGCGCGCTCCATAACGCCGTAGTCGATAGATATTGAGCGACACTCCGAAAAGACTCTCTCGATAGCGCTCTGCTCCTCATTAGTGCCAAACGCCTGCTCAATGCTACTAAATAGCGCGGCGTGGTCGGGGAGGTATTGCTCGAAGGCGGCGATTATCTCTTGAACCCTCCAGATGAAGATTCCAGAGTTCCACAAAAATTCGCCACACTGCAAAAATGCCTCGGCAAGTTCGCGTATAGGTTTCTCGGTAAAACACTTCACTTTGCATATCCTCTCGGTGCTCGAACGCTGGATATAGCCATAGCCCGTTTCGGGGCGTGTGGGCTCTATGCCGATGGTCATAAGCGCTGGGTTGTGGGCGATAAACTCCAATGAGTTTTCGATGACCTTTATAAACTCTACTTCATTGAGTATCAAATGGTCAGAAGGTGTAACAATTATTTCGGCATCGGGATTCTTGTGGCGTAGATAGTAGGATGCATAGGCGATGCAAGGGGCGGTATTGCGACCTATTGGCTCGCATAGAATCTGCTCCTCTTTAAGCTCAGGGATATGCTCCAAAACAAGCTTCTTATAGCGGCGATTTGTGACTACGATGAAGTTCTCGATTGGAACAATATTGGTAAATCTCTCGAATGTATGGCGTATGAACGAACGCCCCGTGCCGAGGATGTCCAAAAACTGCTTTGGCTTGCTCTGTCGGCTCATAGGCCAGAAGCGCTTGCCTACACCACCCGCCATAATCACGCAATATCTATTGTTTTTCATCCCTTTTTTGCCCTTAAATTTTACAAATTTACACAAAGATAATTTTTTTTTGTATATTTGCAAAATGTTTGATGCGACAAAATTGATGAATTTGCACAAACAAAATTGCATAAAAGATTGTTAACTCTATGAATATTAGGTTGTTCACCATACCAAATATGCTTACACTCGCCAACCTTGTGTCGGGTGCTATAGCCGTTATTGCTACATTGCAGTACCACAACTACACCCTCGCTATGGGTTTGGTGGTCCTTGCGGCGGTTTTTGATTTCTTGGATGGCTTCGTGGCGCGTCTTCTAAATCAGCAGTCGCCCCTTGGCGTTCAGCTCGACTCGTTGGCTGATGATGTTACGTTTGGTCTTGTGCCAGCGTTGGTGATGTTCGATATGTATAGCCATTCGGCATCTTACTACGGCTGTGAGTGTGCCGTGATGGGCTATTTGGGCTATGTGACACTCATTATCGCAGCCTTCTCGGTGCTGCGTCTTGCTAAGTTCAATATCGATACTACGCAGTCTACCGAGTTCTCAGGCTTGCCAACACCTGCAAATGCTTTGCTACTATTGTCTGTTGCGATGCTTGCCCAGAGGGGTGAGATTGTGTTGTATCAGGAGCATATTCTGCTTTTGTCGGTGGCGATGTCGCTGTTGCTAATCAGCCCAATTAGGATGTTTGCCCTAAAATTCAAGGGCTTTGGCTGGCAGGGTAACCAGCTTCGCTATATCTTTATCCTTGTATCACTTCTTATCGTTATCTTCGCCCCTGTATACTCGGTGGCGATAATCATAACATTGTATATCGTGGTGTCGACCATAAAGTGGTTGTTTGCAAAGAAGTAAATTAGTGTGGAATGAGTAGGTTGACAAAGATAGTTTCGGTTTTGAGTCTGGTTGTAGCCCTGCTACTGCCCACAATGTCGTATGCTCAAAATAGCGCAGCCGCCCTACAAAGGGGTATGCAGGCAGGACAGATGGGTGCTATGGGGCAAGGTATGGGCACAAATATGCCTGGTGACTCTGGTATGACGGGTGAGGGTATGGATGAGGATGAAAACCGCGATACTACCGATGTTAAGGAGAAGCGCGAGAAGCGAGCATTGGAGTCCTACTACTTCAACGACACGGTACGAGCCTTAGGCAATTGGCTCTGGACCATAGATAGCGACTTCGATAGAGTGAATATCGCACCGCTGGATACCACGTTGCAGGATTGGCGTATCGACTATGTCTTCTACCGCGAGGGTGTGGGCGATATGGCGCTGGGTGGTCTTGGACAGTCGTCGCAGCCTATAAATTGGTTTGACCGCCGCCAGAGTAGCGACTTTGTGTTTGCACGTAGCTACGATGCCTATACTGCACGTCTGGATAACGTTCCATTCTACAACTGCAAGACACCATTCTCAAATTTGACATATTTGGAGTCGGGTCAGAAGCGCTATCGCGAGGAGCATTTCGAGCTTATACATACGCAGAATATCGACCCTTCGACATCGGCAAATATCACATATCGTGCGCGTAGCACCATGGGTCAATACCTCTGGCAGCGTACCAAGAACCACGCCCTCTCGGTGGGCTTTGCACATACGGGTAAACGCTACTCTATTCACGCAGCCTATATCAACAACCTCATAGATGCTCGCGAGAATGGTGGTGTAGTGGGCGAGTGGGCTATTGCCGATACTACCTTCGAGATGCCTTCGGGTGTGCCTATGCGCTTGGGTGATGAAAAGGGTTCTAAGGCGGAGAACCACTACCGCAATAATGCCTTTGTCATCAAGCAGGCGTATGCCATTCCTCTTGCTCGCGTTACGGAGTATGACTTCTCGTTGGCAGACCTCCCTGTGGTATATGTCGGTCATCAGTTGGAGTATAACACATGGTCGAAGGTATATACCGACCAGCGAGCCGTGTACGACAACCCTCGCGGTCACTACAACCCTGAGAAGGGTGAGTGGGAGAAGGTAACCGGCTTGGAGTATTACGACGAGTGGTATATCGACCCTCGCAAGACGCGCGACTCTATATCTGAGCGCTTGCTTTCGAATAAGGTCTATGTGCAGATACAGCCGTGGGATAGAGATGGCGCCATCTCAACGATAGATGGAGGTGTGGGCATCGACCTACATACCTACTCATACCTTCGCCTCGAGGATTATGTTGCGGGCAAGGTAACCAGAGATAAGCGCACCTCGTGGTATATGTATGGTGGCACGGGTGGCAAGATTAAACGATATGCCGATTGGGGTGTAGATGCGAAGTACTACCCTTCGGGCTATCGTGGCGGAGACTTCTCGATGGACGGAAACGTGGCGTTGAGAGCCTACATCCGCGAACTTCCTTTGATTCTCAGCGGACGCTTCAAGCAGGAGTTCCGTACGCCAGCCTATTGGCAGCAGAATCTACTCTCAAACCACTATATGTGGTTTAACTCCTTCGACAAGGAGTCTGAAACTCGTTTAGAGGTTAACTTCTCAGTACCATCCATCGCTTTGGAACTTGGATTCTGGCAGGGTATTATGGGTAATATGGTCTACTATGATGGTAGTAGCCATGTCCAGCAGCACTCTGACATCGTTAGTCTCACGAGTTTGTATGCTCGCAAGGATTTCCGCGTTGCGGGATTCCACTTTGACCATAGGGCATTGGTGCAAATCTCATCGGATGAGAGTGTGCTTCCCGTACCAGCATTGAGCGCCTTCCTCTCGTACTACTACGAGTTCTGGGTTAAGCGCGATGTGCTACGAGTGCAGTTGGGTGTCGATATGCGATATAATACGTCGTACTACGCCCCAAGTTATAATCCTGCGCTCTCAGCCTTCTTCAATCAGCGCGAGGTGAGGGTAGGTAACTATCCTTACATGGATGCTTATTTGTCGGCTAAGTGGAAGCGTATGCGTATCTTGCTGAAGTATCAGCACGCTAATCAGGGACTATTTGGCAATGGTGAGTACTTCCAGGTGGCTCGCTATCCGCTGAACCCTAGAATGTTTAAGATAGGTATCTCTTGGTCGTTCTACGACTAACGGTGTGTTTTGTCCGACATAAGCTGCCCACAAACTAACAAAAAATGTTTAAGAGATTATTGTTTGTGGTTCTATCCGTGGCACTTATTGTCGCGTATGAATCAGCGATAGGTCAGTCTCAGGAGATTAAGGCTCCAACTACGGCCGAGGCGATGGCTGTTGACCTAAAACTTACCGAGCTCAGTGTAGCTACGGACGAGACCCCATGTCTCATTTCGCGCTTCGATAATATTATGCAAGAGGTAGGCGCGGAGCAGGGTCAGGATTGGCGATTTATGAGTGCAATAGCATATACAGAGTCGCGTTTTATAGAGAATTTAGAGTCGCGTCAGGGCGCTAAGGGTATTATGCAGATACGCCCCGTTGTAGCGCGACACTTTAAGGTTCCTGTTGAGAGTATCAACGACACGGAGACAAATATCCGTCTTGCGGGAATGCTTCTTTCGGAGCTTGAAACGATGCTTCGTATGCCAGCATCTACCCCTAAGCTGGACCGCCTAAGCATCATCCTTGCAAGCTATAATGCTGGTATTGGTCACGTTCTTGATGCACGTCGCTTAGCGCGTGTGGAGGGTGCAAATCCCAATTCGTGGGCAGATGTAAGCCGCTATCTTGAGCTTAAAAGCACCCCCGATTACTACGAGAGGGAGATTGTCAAGTGCGGCAAGTTCACCGGCAGTGGTCAAACCCTAAGCTACGTAAAGCAGGTGATGCGTAAGTATAATCAATACAAACAATTATAGTAAAATATAAATGCCTGAGGCTCGACACCTCAGGCATTTATATTTTAAAGTGAAAACTGAAAACTGAAAAGTGAAAAGTATGGAGCGCTTCGCGCGAGTTTTATAAAGTGAAAACTGAAAAGTGTGGTGCGCTCCGCGCAGATTTTATAAAAAGGCGTAGCCTTTTAACTATTACTAATTACTAATTACTAATTACTAATTAGTTTACAGCACTCTGTGGTACTCCAAGAACTCGCGTACCTTGACCCAATCGACTACGGGGCGACGAGCACCGTCGATAAACTTTATAGGGCAGCCCACAGCGCAGTCGTCGATGTAGTAGTCGGCATATACCTTTACGGACTCTGTCCACTCTGCCTGCTCAGGATTTTCATTGACACCCCAAAGCTCTATTTCGCGCTGCTTAAACCAGCGTAGCGCAGCTTCGAGCTTCGTGCCCGAGCGCATAGTATAGAGTATTATGCGATGTCCCCTCTTACCGAGGTCGCGCAACGTCTGTGCAGCGCCCTCAACATCAAGACCGACAGCCGGGTAGTCGTGCTCCACGCACGTGCCATCGAAATCAACGGCTATAATTAGAGATTCCATACCCTGATACTATCTCTTTTTACCTCCAAAAATAGCTTTTATACGACCTAAGAAGTCGTGCTTCTTTGAGTCGGTATAGTAGCCGTAGCCATACTTATGTGCGCTCTGAGTGGCGCTGTTGAGAATCACACACATATTGTGGAACTTCTTCTCACGATATAGCTTCTCAATCTCTGGCAATTCACGACGATCCAAGTTACCCTGACGGATAATATATACGGTAAGGTCTACCAAGCGGTCCAAAACAAGGGCATCAGCTACAGCCATTGCAGGTACGCTATCAAAGATGATGTAGTCGTACTTGCCACGTAGAGCCTCGATAAGCTTGTCCATACGCTCCGAAAGAAGCATATCGGTAGGGTTTGGTGGCTGAGGACCTGCGTAGATAAAGTCAAGATTTGGACTCTCCTCGCTTGGTGTGATAATATCCTCGAACGACTCGATTTTACCACTTAGATAGCTTGTGATACCACGGCGGTTGTTGCGCTGTCCCATACTCTTAGATAGGGTACGCAGGCGTAGGTCAAGGTCAAGGATTACCACACGCTTACCCGAAGAGGCGAGTGTGCAGGCGAGATTCGACGACACGAACGACTTGCCGCTATGTGGTACTGATGAGGTGAACATCATAACCTGGATATTGCTATTCACCGACATAAAGCTGAGGTTTGTGCGAAGCATACGGAACGACTCTGAGAGTGCATCGCGGCTATCTTCACGTACTACGATGCCGTTGCCCATCTTGCCATTATGCTCAGGCACATCGCCGAGGAAAGGTATAGTTAGCACCTCATCCAAGTCGCGGCGTGAGCGCACCGTAGTGTTCATAATCTCGCGTAGGTAGAGTATTGCAAGAGGGATACATACGCCCATTATAAGCGAGAATAGCAGGATTATAGAGCTGCGTGGGCTTACAGGGATATTGCTACCGTAGGCGTGGTCGATAACGCGGGCGTTACTCTCGGCAGTAGCCTCCGATAGGGCATTCTCCTCAAGTTTGGTAAGAAGATAGATGTATAGCTCCTCCTTAACCTTCTGCTGGCGTGCCTTTGAGAGTAACTCCATCTCCATTGTTGGAGAGCTCTGCATACGCTTATCTACAATCATCTGCTCGCGGTTAATCTGCTCGATGCGTAGCTTGAGACTCTCGATATGCGACTCCAACGATGCGATAACAGCGCTATGAAGACCAGCAATCTGGTTGCCAAGGTCGATAATCGTAGGGTTTGAAGAAGAGGATGATGTAAGCAAGCGCTTGTATTCGAGAAGGCTCTTGTTGTATTGGTCAATCTGTGTTACAAGACCTGTCGAAACGCCGCTGATGGTCACTGCCGATGCTGGAATAAGCGCATTTGTCTTGTCGCTGTCGCGGAGGTAGTTGAGGATGTAGGTTGTCATCTCCATATTTGCCTCCAACGACAGGGCGCTCTCTTTGAGTTTTGCAGTCTCTTCAGCACTTATAGATGCCTCCTGAACAGGGCTGAACAGACGATTGTCCTGCTTGAACGATGCAATATCTACATCGGCATTGTTAAGCTCCTCGCCCAAAGTTTGCAAACGCTCTTTGATAAACTTCTCGGTGAGGTTCGATACAGCCTGCTTGTCGGCAATAGCATCCATATCATATGCCTCGATAACGCCATTGATGATATGCTCAGCACGCTGAGGTACCTGGTCAGTCATATTCAGTGTGATTACCGATGCCATCTTGTCTACAATAGCGCAGTTGAGACGCTTGCGGTATGTCTCCGTAATTTCGTTTAGTGGGTATTGTGTAACGCTAATTACAAGCTCGCGGTTCTGCTCGAGGTATGGTGTTGCCTCGGTGATGATATTGCCAAATGGGGTGGCAACAACCTCTCCAATCCTTGCCGTGATGCTATAATCAATCTCGCCATCCTTATCTTGGAACTCAAAGAGTGTGATATCACCTGCCTCGTTGATGCTATACTTGAAGCCGACACCACTTGCAGGCTTTGAGTCTACAAATTCTATAAGGACAGGGGTGCGACCATACATATCCACAGTGCGAAGTCCGCTCTTTGCGCTGTAACGAGTGTCGAGATTGTATTTTTCGACCACCTGCTCCATCAAGCGGCGCGACTGGAAGATGTGAATCTCGTTATCTACCGAGCGGCGACCAATGCCACCAAGCACGTCGTTGAATGCCGTAATCTCACTACCCGAGCCCTTACGTGTATCCTTCACGACTACCGTTGCTGTACGCACATAGGTCTTAGGCGTAGAAGCGAGGTAGTATAGTGCCACAGCACCGCATAGGGCTACTGAGATGATAAACCAATACCAATTGCGTAGCACAAGCTCTATGAACTCCTGAATCGAGAAGGTGCTCTGAGTGGTTTCGCCCCTCTCGTTTGTCTCCATCATATCTGTCATACTTTGAAAGTTTTTACAAAATTACGGTTAGGAATGTAGCCAACGAAATCGCTGTCGATGTAAGCGAAATCCAGAATGAGCGATTCTGGTTAATCTCTGATGTCGCAGCCTTATACTTGTTAGGGTTTACAATCACTACATCGTTCTGCTCGAGGTAGTAGCAAGGCGAGTTGAATACCTCTGGCGAGCGTAGGTCGAGGATGGTAACTATGTTTTTATCATCCACTTCGCGTACTACGATAACGTCATTACGGCTTCCATAGATTGTCATATCGCCCGCAAGAGCCAATGCCTCAAAGATGCTAATCTGGTCGTTGCGAATATCGTAGCGTCCAGGCTTGTTTACCTCACCCAATATTGATAGTGTTAGGCTTGCAAAGCGTACGTTTACGTTAGGGTCTTGGATATAACCACCCTCACGAATAAGGTTCTCGATGCTATTTGCAAACTCCTCACGAGTCAAGCCAGCGCACTTCACTCTGCCCAAGATAGGCATGGTGATATAACCCTCGCTGTCTACGGTGAGGGTCTGTATGCTGCTCTCATTACCCGTTGTATTTGTTATTGCCGAGCCAGTAAGGGCATTGTAGTTCGACGATGAGTTGAAAGGTATTGCCAACTCAGGGTTTTTGCTGTTCACCACAATCTTAATCTGGTCGAGTGGCTTAATCTTGATGATGCTGTTCTCTGCCACTACGCTCTCAGCGCCACTCTCTATATTCTGCAAGTAGAGCACGTTTCGCTGAGCATTGCAACTGCATAGAATAAGCGCAAGCACGATAAGTAATCTGTAAAACTTCATAGCTATGTTGTTATGTTTGTATATACTTTGGTAAATATCGTGCAAATATAATAAATTATATTGGAATAACCTACGCCTGAGCGAGATTAACTTTGTGTTGAATCATTTTGTGTCTGTATACGGTTATAAATTAGAGATTTTGTCCTGCTGTGTGGAGTATAAATATATTCGCAAATTTGCATATCCTGAAAATTTTGTATAAATTTGCAAATTATGGCAGGATTACGATACATAAACAACACGGCGATAGTATTGCTCTTTGCGCTTTGCCATTTCGGTGTGGCAATGGTGAGTCGTATGTTGCACTACTATGACGATATTCCTCTCACGATTCTCACAATTCTGATGGTTATCTTGGTTGCGATGAACAATCGAACCCGTGCCGATATAATGGCTATCCTTACGATGGTGGCTACGCTGCTTGGCTTTGTTATAGGCTCGTGGCTCAGAGGTCCTATGGAGGCGTTTGTGCAGAGCGATACGCTTGCTGCTGCGGTCTCAACCTTTGTTATCACGATGGTGTTGGGCATCTCAATAGATGTTATCACGATACGTGTCAAGCGCCTGCGCAGTAGCGACACGAATTTTTCGCTGAGCCCACGACATATTGTGGCGGTGGGACTCTCGATTCTGATTCTGCGTATGGGTTATGTGGTGATGGATAGAGCGGGAATATTTACCGAGAATATGCTTCTTGAAAATATCCTTAATATCGTGGTTAATAGTTGGGCTGTGTTGTTGCTCTTAGCAGGCAATATTGTTCTTACAATACGTATCTCAAAGCAGCAGAAGAGCCGTCGTCACAACTCCTATACAGCCACGCTTGCTGTGCTTATATCATCGTTGGTGATACCGTTGCTTACAACGCTTGTTATATACTTCGATGTGCCATATTTCAACTCTCAGTTTTCGACCCTCACGGACTTTGTTCAGGTGCTCTCTGCAGCATTAATCATTGACCTGATAGTCATTACGATATGCTATCTTGTTCATATGTCTATTATCTCGCATCAGAGGTTGCGTGAGGAGCGTGAGCAGAAGCATCGTTCGGAGTATCAGTACGAGCGTCTGAAGCAGCAGATAAACCCACACTTTTTGTTCAACTCGCTCGGTATTCTTGACTATCTTGTTCAAGAGCAGCAGACCGAGCGTGCGAGTGCCTTTATACACAAACTCGCTGGTATGTATCGCTATATGCTGAGTAACGATACCAAGCCGTTGGTTAAGTTG
>JAZOSJ010000001.1:0-14548 GCA_045657045.1 Alistipes sp. | reverse complement strand
CTTTTCTAAGAACCATTCGAAACGATCTATATTCTTTGTTGGAGCGACAGCCATAGCGAGTTTATAGGCTAAGGGCTCATAGTTAGGCGTAGTCTCAACAACTTCTACAGTACAGCGTTTGGGGTTGTCACTCACCACTTTACAACGATACATCGTACCCTTGCCATCGGTTATGTGAAGCTCGTCACCGCACTTCATTCTCAGTACACGAATACAATGTTTTGACTCCTCCTCGCCAAGAGTGTAGCAAGGAAGTGAAATTTCGGGTGCATAAAATAGTTGCATTGCAATAATTTTGTTTAACTTTGCAAAGTTAATTAAAAAATATTATAGATGAAACGTCTTTTAACATTATCGTCACTATTCTTTGTCATGACAACGACACTTTCTTGTGGCTCCAACGTAGTTGGTGATACCCGCAACCCTCTTCTTGAAGAGTGGACAACTGAGTTTGGTGTGCCGCCATTCGATGAGATTCGCACAGAGCACTATGCCCCAGCATTCGAGGAGGCTATGAAGATGCACAACGCAGAGATTCAGGCTATTGTAGAGTGTGAGGAGGAACCAACCTTTGAGAACGTAATCCTTGCAATGGATAACGCCGGTGTGAAACTATATGAGCTAAATCTTATCTTTGGTATGTTGTCATCATCGGATCTTGATGACAAGATGCAGGAGGTTCAAAATAATATGATGCCTCGCATCGAGGAGCACTATAACGCGATTATGCTTAACGATGCCCTCTTTGTTCGTGTAAAGGCTGTCTACGATAAGCGCAACTCGCTCAATCTCGATGAGGTGCAGATGCGCCTTGTGGAGAAGACCTACAACGATTTTGTACGTTCAGGCGCATTGCTTTCAGAGGAGGATAAGGCTCGCCTTATACAGATTAACGCTGAGCTTTCGGAGCTATCTATCCGCTTTGGCAACAACCTCTTAAAGGAGAACGGCAGCTTCTTCATTGAGCTTACAGAGGAGCAGGTTAAGGAGCTTCCAGAGGGCGTGCGCAGTCAGGCTCTTGAGGCTGCGGAGGCAATGGGTAAGCAAGATACATACGTCTTTACACTCGATAAGCCAAGTATGCTCCCATTCCTTACATACTCGAAGAATCGCGACCTCCGTCGTGAGCTATACAACGGCTACATTATGCGTGGTAACAACGACAACGAGTATGATAATAAGCAGCTTGCTGAGGATATGGCACGTTTGCGCGTTGAGAAGGCTAACCTCTTGGGCTTCAAGTCATACGCACACTATGTAACAGACGACCAGATGGCAGGTAACCCAGCAGCCGTGTATAAGTTGTTGGAGGAGGTTTTTGAGCCTGCCGTGGAGTCTGCAAAGCGCGAGTTGGAGGATATGAAAGAGATCTTCGCGAAGGACTATCCTGGCGAGACTTTCGAGAAGTCGGATTGGTGGTACTACGCCGAGCAGGTGCGCAAGAAGAAGTATCAGCTCGACGAGGTGGCTATCCGTCAGTATCTATCGTTAGACAATGTTCGCGATGGTATGTTCTACCTTGCTAACCGCCTCTATGGCATCACATTCCGTCCTATCGTTGCGCCTCGCTACCATAAGGAGTGTACAGTATATCAGGTACTTGACCACGACCAGTCGCACATTGGTATTCTATACCTCGACCCATACCCTCGTAAGTCTAAGAGCGGTGGTGCTTGGTGTGGTAACTTCACCGAGCAGCGCTATGTCGATGGTGTACGTAAGGCACCTGTTGTAGGTATTGTATGCAACTTTACACCTCCTGTTGGCAAGACTCCATCGTTGCTCTCTTTCGATGAGGCGGAGACTATGTTCCATGAGTTTGGTCACGCGCTACACTTCCTCTTTGCTGATGTTCGCTACCGTGGTCTAACGGAGGTTGAGGGCGACTTCGTGGAGCTTCCATCGCAGATTATGGAGAATTGGGCGTTCCAACCAGAGATTATGAAGGAGTATGCCGTACACCATCGCACAGGTGAGGTTATCTCGGATGCGATGATTGCAAAGATTCAGAACGCAGCGCTCTTTAATCAGGGCTTTGTGACTACTGAGCTTGCAGCGGCAGCCTTGATTGATATGGATATTCACTCGTTGGAGACATATACCGATATGGATATCAACGCCTTCGAGAAGTATAACCTCGCTACACGCCGTGGTCTAATCCCAGAGATTGAGCCACGCTACCGCTATACCTACTTCGCCCACATCTTCAACGGAGGTTACTCTTCGGGTTACTACTTCTACCTATGGGCTGAGGTCTTGGATAAGGATGCTTTCGAGGCCTTCAAGCTAAGCAGCGACATCTGCGATAAGGAGCTTGCTCGTAGCTTCCGTTACGACCTCTTGGCGCAGGGTGGTCAGAAGCCAGGTATGGAGATGTATCGCAAGTTCCGTGGTGCTGACCCAGACAAGACAGCGATGCTCAAGGCGCGAGGCTTGTATCAGGGGCCAGAGCCAGAGGTTTTGGAGCCAGAGGTTGAGGAGAACGAGGATGTTGTAGAGCCAGCCAAGCTTAATAATCCACGTGTCCCACGTATGGAGCCAGGTAAGGCGCCAGCCAAGATATTAAAGAAGTAGAACATACCGTTAAGAAACCTATTAAAAAATAATCTATGAAAAAAGTACTATTTATTATGTCAGCATTGACTTTGGGTCTTGTTGGATGTGGTGGCAACGACATCCAGAACAACCCATTGGTTAAGGAGTGGAACACTCCATACCAGACACCTCCATTCTCTGAGATTAAGCTCGAGCACTACGAGCCAGCAATCGACTACGCTATTGCTGAGAACCGTGCAGAGATCGACGCCATCATTAACAACCCAGAGGCTCCAACCTTCGAGAATACTATCGTTGCTATGGAGCAGGCTGGTGGTCTTCTTAGCCGTGTTACAGGTCTATTCTTCGTGCTAAACAACTGCTCTACATCTGACCAGATGCAGCAGATTGCTCTCAATATCACTCCTAAGCTTACTGAGCTTTCTAACGATGTAGCTCTTAACCCAGAGCTTTTTGCACGTGTTAAGGCTGTATACGAACAGCGCGAGAGCCTCAATCTTGATGTTGAGGATAGCATGCTTTTGGAGAATACCTACAAGGGCTTTGCTCGTTCTGGTGCATTGCTTGAGGGTGAGGCTCAGGAGCTTTACCGTCAGTACACCACTGAGCTATCACAGTTGACTCTTGCCTTCGGTCAGAACGCTTTGGCTGCAACAAACGCCTTCACTCTTAATATCACAGACGAGACTAAGGTTGCAGAGTTGCCAGACTTCGTTAAGGAGGGTCTTGCAGCTGATGCTGCGGCTCGTGGCGAGGAGGGTTGGACTGTAACTTTGCAGGCTCCATCATACGGCCCATTTATGACCTACTCTTCACAGCGTGACCTTAAAGAGCAGCTATACAGAGCTTACAACACTCGCGCTGTAGGTGGTGAGTTCGACAATATGGAGAACATCCGCAAGATTGCTAATCTACGCCTCCAGATTGCTCAGTTGCTTGGCTATGAGACATACGCAGACTACGTTTTGGAGGAGAAGATGGCGGAGAATACAGCAACTGTCAACGACTTCCTTCAGGAACTTTGCGATGCTACACTTAGCTACGCTCACAAGGATGTAGACACTGTAACTAAGTATGCTCAGTCACTCGGCTTCGAGGGCGAGCTTATGCCATGGGATTGGGGTTACTACAACGAGAAGTATAAGGAGTTTGCATACTCTATCAACGACGAGCAGGTTAAGCCTTACCTCCAGCTTGATAATGTTAAGGATGCAGTATTTATGCTTGCAACTAAGCTATACGGCTTGACATTTACCCCAGCACCAGAGATCGAGACTTACGATCCAGAGGCTACCGTTTACGAGGTTAAGGATGCTAATGGTGAGGTTCTTGCTATCCTCTACCTTGACTTCTTCCCACGCGAGTCTAAGCGTGCTGGTGCTTGGATGACAGAGTTCCGTGGTGTAAGCGTCAAGAATGGCGTTGAGCAGCGTCCTTTGGTGCAGCTTGTGATGAACTTCACTAAGCCTACTGCTAACACTCCATCACTCCTTACATTCGATGAGTTCACTACATTCCTTCATGAGTTTGGTCACGGTCTTCACGGTATCCTTGCTAAGGGTAAGTACGAGTCTATCAACGGTACTGCTGTAATGCGTGACTTCGTTGAGCTCCCATCACAGATTATGGAGAACTGGGCATACGAGAAGGAGTATCTCGACCTTTGGGCTAAGCACTACCAGACAGGTGAGTCTATGCCAGCAGAGCTTATCGAGAAGCTTGTAAATGCTAAGAACTACCTTGCTGCATACTTCAATATCCGTCAGCTCTCATTCGGTATGCTCGATATGGCATGGCATACTATCACAACTCCTTACGAGGGCGACTTTATGGAGTTCGAGCTTGCAGCTCTTGAGCCAACGAAGGTTCTTCCTATCGCCGATGGTTGCGCTATGGGTCCTGCCTTCACTCACATCTTCAGCGGTGGCTATGCTACTGGCTACTACGGCTATAAGTGGGCAGAGGTGCTTGCAGCAGATGCTTACTCATACTTCCAGCAGGAGGGTATCTTCTCTAATGAGGTATCTAATAAGTTCCGCTACGAGCTTCTTGAGAAAGGCGGTCACGAGCACCCTATGACCCTTTATGTAAACTTCCGCGGTCATAAGCCACAGACACAGGCTTTGATTGATCAGATGAACCTCAAGTAATTTCCCACGATAAGGCAGACATCTACTGCCGCTAACAAAAGTGCCACCAATGGGACGTACGCCAAGTACTACCCATCGGTGGCATTTTTGCCGAGCGTTGTATCTGCAGCCTTCTCCTGAGAAATTGGGTGCGGGCCGGTAGGTTTGTGCCTGTTTCGCTGTTGTCTCTTCATCTCTTTCGTCTTAAACTCTGAAAAGGCGAGGCATTTTAACACTACTAATTACTCACTACTCATTTATTACTGTCCCTCCTCCTCGGATAAGAAATTGGGTGGTGCTTAATAAGCTGATATTGTAAAATTTCGTTCTTTATTATCACTAATGGAAAATTTTTCATACCTTTATAACTGATTTTTGCGAATAAACACAGTGTCAATATGAACAAAGAAATAATTGGGATAGAGCCAACAATTGTTGCAAGTGATTATAATCAGCTGATTGATAATATATCAAGCCTTTGGACCGCTGCCAAGGAGAGAGCTATTACCGCTGTAAACACAGAATTATTGGAGGCTAATTGGCAAACAGGTAAATATATTGTAGAGTTTGAGCAAGGTGGAAAAGCAAGAGCTGAATATGGTAAACAGCTGCTTGCAAATCTCTCGAAGGATCTCACCGTGAAAAACGGAAGGGGGTTCAGTCGCTCTAACTTGCTATATATGAGAAAATTCTATCTTGCATTCCCAAAAAGTGAGACAGTGTCTCACATATTGACTTGGAGCCACTACTTTGAGATTCTCAAATGTGACGATCCTCTTGAGATGAGTTTCTACTTTAAGCAGTGTATTAACGAGGGATGGAAGGTACGCGAACTAAAACGACAAATGAAAAGTTGTCTCTTCCAGCGACTTGCACTGAGCACTGACAAGGAGGGCGTATTGGCTTTAGCAGACCACGGACACCAAGTTATGCAACCCCAAGATATTATTCGAGATCCATTCGTATTGGAATTCACTGGCCTTCCACAAAAGAAGCGATACAAAGAGAGCGATTTAGAGAATGCCTTGAAAGCTAATATGGAGCATTTCCTGTTGGAATTGGGTCGAGGCTTTGCATTTATTGGTCGCCAATATCAAATGCATATCGGAAGCCGCATATTCAAAGTGGATATGGTATTCTACCACTGCATCCTTAAATGTTATGTTCTCATTGATTTGAAGCGTGCAGAGATAAAACATAGCGATGTCGGCCAGATGAATCTATATCTTAACTATTTCCAGACAGAGGTGTGCCAACCTGATGACAACCCACCTATTGGCATAGTGCTTGGTGCAAGAAAGGATGAATTATTGATGGAGTATGCCTTGCAAGGAATCACCAATCAACTTTTTGCAGCAAAGTATCAATTATATCTACCCAAGCGAGAAGAGTTACAAGCTCAGTTGGATGCACTGCTTGATATGAAAGAGTAGTATATTTGAGTTATATTCCAAGTATAGATTATAAGCAATGGCGACTGCTTGGATGCTGTTGCTATTGGTCCTTTCTGACAAGAAATTTCTCGTGATAAGCCGCAATCTGTGGCACATCCCAAAAGTTCAAACCATCCAGGGCTGTACTATGTGTACTATCCCTGGATGGTTTCTTTTGCGATGCACCACATCTTACAACTTCTGACAAGAAATTTGGTCTTACTACCCGTGAGGTTTGGGTTTAGAAGTGAAAACTGAAAACTCAAAACTTAAAAGTGTGGTGTCTGCGACGCAAGTTGTTAATCTCCCTTATAAAAAACTTTATGCGAAGCATACCTTACTTTTCACCTTTCACTTTGTTTTTGCGCTGTGTTACAGCGCAAAAACATTGCCGCTATACTGCACGCTGTTGTAGAACGGCGAACTTATCGTGAGTTGTGCGCCGCCATAGTGGTACGAGATTTCTAACAAGAATTTGTAGTCCGTTGCGGAGTACATCGTGGTTGAGAACGAGACATTCCAGCCGTGTGGTGTCTGCTCGGTGGTGTAGTTCGCTACGCTCGGCAAGACATAGTTAAAGACCACGGGGTAGTATGGCGGTGTGTAGCCCTTGATAAAGGGGATGCAGACATCGACAGCATCATTCCATACCGCCACCTCATACGAGGGGTTGAGAATAGGGCGTACCTGCCCTGCGGGTAGCTGCTGCATATTCTGCGGCACAAAGCGGAAGTTGTGCGATAATATTAGCGAGTCGAGAAACTTCTCATACTCTGCCAGACGCTCGGCGCGCCTCTGCTGTCGTGCCTCGTGATTTGCCTCGCGCTGCGCCTTGCGAGCCGACTTAGCATCATCCTGCGCATCCAAACTCACCGATATACCAACAACGAGCATGGCAAACATCGCAAACATTACAAAAAGAAATCGTTTCATAGAGCATAGATTTTTGTTAGTAGCGATGTTCAAACACTATACCAAAACGAAGTGAAAACTGAAAACTGAAAGGTGAAAGGTAAGGAGCGCTTCGCGCGAGATTTATAAAGAGAAAAGTGAAAACTGAAAAGTATGGTGTCTGCGACGCATACCATACTTTTCAGTTTTCACTTTTCAGTTTTCACCTTGTAAAGGTTTACCTCTTTACAAATCGGTCGACCACCGCAGCACAAGCAGCATCGCCTGTAATGTTGAGCGTCGTGCGCATCATATCGAAGATACGGTCGAGGGCGTAGAAGAGTGGTAGACCCTCCAATGGGATGCCTGCGGCAACAAGAACGGCAGCGGCGAGGAGCGTAGGACCTGGAACACCCGCCTGACCGATAGCGCCCAAAGCGCAGACGATGGTGATAGAGATATAGTCGGCCATAGCAAGGTCGATGCCGTAGAATTGGGCAAAGAAGGTTGCAAGCAAGGCGTAGTATATCGCGTTACCCGACATATTGATAGTAGCACCCAATGGGAGCACAAAGCCCGAAGTCTGCTTCGAGATACCCATCTCGTTGCACGCCTCCATATTTACAGGTAGGGTAGCGAGGGATGAGGCGGTAGAGAACGACACAATCTGTGGCTTAACCATCGCGCGGAAGTAGTCCTTGAGCTTTACGCGCGAGAAGAGTGCCACGCACAATGGGTAGAGACCAAGACCGATAACGAGGATTGCGATAATGTCAATCCAAAGCACGTTGGCCACCTGAATAAGTACGCCAAAGCCGAATGTGCCCGTAGCGTCGGCAATAAGACCAAAGACACCAAAAGGTGCGACAAACATAACCTTCTCAATGCACCAGATAAGGGCTTCGAGGATGTAGTTTAGACCGTTGGAAATCTTTGTGCGCTTCTCGGCTGATAGTGCCGATACACCAAAGCCAAAGAACAAGCCAAAGATGATGATTTGTAGGATATTACCCTCGGTAAGCGCCTGAATAGGGTTGGCAGGAATCATACCTATAACCGTCTCCCAGAAGCCCATTGCAGGGGCCGCACCCTCGACTGTTGCGTAGCCCTCAGCCAAGCTCTCCACAACGTTGTGGTCTACCGATACGCCCGGCTGGAACATCTCGCCAAGAACGAGGGCAAGGGTGATAGAGATAATCGTCGTAACAAGCATAAAGCCAATGCTCATAACGCCAATCAAGCCTGCCGACTTAGTCTCGCCAAGAGCCGAAGCACCGCTGATAATAGAGACCAATACCAAAGGTACAACAAGCATCTTGATAAGCTGAATAAAGAGATCGCCCAAAGGCTTGAACATCGAGGCCTCAGGGCCCATAAAGATGCCAACTACAACACCGATAACCATTGCAATGATTATCCAGAGTCCGAGATTTTTTAGCAATTTTTTCATTTTCGTAGTCTTTGTTTTGTGCAAATGTAGCAATTTCGTGCCATATCTGCAAAGTTCGTGGGAAAAACAAATAATTTTCCCTATATTTGTGAAAACATTGGGAGTATGCAAAGAAAGAAAATCGTTGTCTTTACGGGTGCTGGCGTGAGTGCCGATAGCGGTATTGCTACCTTCCGCGATGCTGATGGTCTCTGGGCGAACTATCGCGTGGAGGATGTATGCACACCCGAGGCGTTGCGCTATAATCGTAACACGGTTATCGAATTTTACAATATGCGCCGTCGCGAGTCGCTTGGAAAAAAGCCAAATGCAGGACATATAGCCATCGCCGAGATGGAGCAGTGGGCAGATGTGCAGGTGATAACCCAGAACGTGGATAACCTCCACGAGCAGGCGGGCTCGACACGTGTGTTGCACCTCCACGGCGAACTTATGAAACTTCGCTCGGAGAGTAACCCCAACCTTATATATAATATAGATGGCTGGGAGCAGAGTCTTGATGCAAGGGCTGAGGATGGCTCGTTACTTCGTCCATATATCGTATTCTTTGGCGAGTCGGTGCCTATGTTTGAGCCTGCGTGCGAGATAGTCGCTGAGGCGGATATCCTTATTGTGGTGGGCACGTCATTGGCGGTATATCCCGCAGCATCATTGGTACACTATGTGCGTGACCGTCAGGTGCCAATATACCTTGTGGACCCAGGTACGCCAGATACAGCACTTATACGTAATCCGCTTGCACATATCAAGGAGCGAGGTGCGGTCGGTGTGCCAGAACTTGTGAAACGCCTACGCGATGAGCTTGCTTAAACATATTAAGGAGCGCAAGTGTATGCTCCGCGCCTGGTGCTACCGCAACGACTATAATACGCAAATAGCGATATTCGTTGACCTCTCGTTGCACTCAGGACGTAATAGGTTTGTGGTGTGGGACTTTGAAAAGGAGCGCCCCCTTCTTATCTGCCCCGTAAGCCACGGCAGCGGTAGCCCCAAGCCTCATAAACGCACAGCATACGCCAAGGTGTCGAATGAGGATGGGTCGCACCTCTCCTCTCTGGGACGTGCCCTTGTTGCCGAACGCTACGAGGGACGCTATGGTGTTGCCTATCGCCTTGATGGACTCGATAGTAGCAACTCCAATCTGCGTTCACGATGCGTGGTGCTGCATAGCTGGCGATATACAACATCGTTCCCAATATTCCCGCTACCTACGGTGGGTAGCTTCGGCTGCCCCGTTATATCACGCAAGATGATGGCGCGTGTGGATAAGATACTTTCAAGCCATGAGCGCGTAATAATAGAGACGTTTAAGGAGTAACGATAGGGCAAAAATGGGCTTAGTGAAACTTTTTTGCAAAATTTTTAAGAAAAAGTTTGCGAAATAAAAAAAAAGTCCTTATCTTTGCACTCGCTTAAACAGGGTTAAGTAAAAGTAGATGTTGGTGCCATAGCTCAGTTGGTAGAGCAAAGGACTGAAAATCCTTGTGTCCCTGGTTCGAATCCCGGTGGCACCACTTGAAAATCAAGCAGTTACGATAAAAAGTAGCTGCTTTTTTTGTTGTTTTTTGCTTGGTTTTTGGTGGTCTGTGTAAACCAGTGTGTAAACCGAGGTGTAAACCAGAAAACCTATGGCAACAACAATCAATGTGTTGTGTTACAAGTCAAAAACACTTAAAAACGGTGAACACCCACTAATGCTGTGCATCTGTAAAGACAGAGCACGCAAGTACGCAAGTCTTAATCTATCTGTAAGAGCAGAGCATTGGAACTTTGAAAAGAATGAGCCAAAGCCTAATTGCCCCAACAGAGAGCACATATGCCTACTCATAGCAAGCAAGAAGGCAGAATACGAAAAAGAAGCAATCAAGCTAAAATCAGAGGGCAGGGATTTTACAGCAGATGGACTACACGAGAAAATCCAAACGCCTACAGTAACACGAACTGTAGCAAAGATATTTAATGAGTACATAGAGCATCTTAGACAAGAGAAGCGTACAGGCTACATGAAGTCTGTACAACAAGTTTACAACTCATTAGTTAAGTACAACGGACATCTGAACATATATTTTGATGAAGTTGATTTTCGTTGGCTAAGAGAATATGAGATTTGGCTCAAAGGTCAAGGACTTGCAGTAAATACTATTGGCATACGATTCAGAACACTGAGGACTATCTACAACTATGCTCTGACTAACGATTGGGTAAAGGCAGAGAATTATCCTTTCAAGAAGTACAAGGTTTCTAAGTTGAGTGAAGAAACTATCAAGCGAGCATTAAGCAAAAAAGACATCAATAGGATTCTACTGTACCCGTGCGATAATGGATATACACGGTTGGCGATAGATATTTTTGCTTTCACATACTTTGTGGGAGGAATAAACTTCGTAGATATTGCGAATCTTACCCATAACAATATCATAAATGGTCAATTAGTGTACAAGAGGCAAAAAACAGGAAAGCTCATTAAAATACCCTTGCCACAGCAAGCTGTTGAACTTATATATAAATATAGTGATAGCAGATACTTATTCCCTATATACAACGAGAAACATCTAACTGAACAGGCAAAGGCAAATAGGTTGCACAAAGTAATTACTAAGGTAAATAATTGTTTGAAGCAGATAGGCAAAGAACTAAATCTTCCTATTGCCCTCACTACTTATGTGGCAAGGCATAGCCAAGCAACAGTTATGAAAAAAGCAGGAGTTTCAACAGCTCTTATAAGTCAAATCATGGGGCACAGCTCTGAGAGGGTAACGCAAATCTACCTTGATAGCTTCGGTAACGAACAGATGGATGAGGCACTGAAAAATCTATTCTAACAATAAAAGAATCTCACTTGTAGCTAATATGAGTGAGATTTTTTATATATTTGGTAAAAATTGTGAGATAATGAAAATTCAGATACCAAGGTTAAGAACAATGTTGCCCAAGCTCGAAGCATGCTTTGGGTTTCAAATTTGTGATATAGCAGAGGAGTTGTTGGAAGTTTACAACAAGCAAGTTCAAGAAGAGCGAATCGATAAAAAACTTGCAGAAGTACACACATCAATATCAGGCGACCTTTCAACTATCCGTGTGGAAGATTATGTGATGGAGACTAATGATGTAGTTAGAATTATCGTAAGTAATGACTTTATTCATCAGATTGAAGAGATACGCTCTCTATGTGAGCATACTCTGAAAGAGGATTATAAGAACTGTGCATGGATTTTGTCTTTTATGGCAGCTTTATTAAATCGTGATATGAACACACTCGGCTGTTATCGCTCGACCGATGAGTTTGAATGGAATCTGGAAAATTACACTCGCAATATAAGACCAGAACTATTGCGTTTATACATAGCTCGCAATAATAACGGTGGCAAATATCACAAAAGTTGTGCTATTACATTTGGTGCTACACTAACACCAATCCAAGCAAATTTTCCATGGTTTGAAAAAATGTTAGATCGTTACTTTCATCGCTTCCTAGGTGTAAATAGCATAGAAGAAGCGCAATCAGAATTAGAATCCATATACAGCGAGAAAGTAGGACATCCTTTAAACAGAACAGTTGCTACATATATTTGGGGAACATTCCATTTGCTTCAAACTATACCATCAATGGCTTCTGCGAATCCAAAGAGTTGTTCAAGACCTCAAAGCCGTTTTATTGCAGAGTACCTTGATAAAATAGGTTTAATAAACAATTTCGATTCAGATAGTGAGGCTATACGCAGTCGTTTGAATAACTACCTCAAAAAGTTTAACTCGCTCGAAGAACTACTAGATAAGCAAGAATACAGATACTCTCCTAACAATCCAAGTCAAGTAGAACTATATTAGTACGATTATCGAATACAGCACAAAGCACCTTACCGCAGTCTGGTTTGGTGCTTTTGTTTTTGTGGTAAATAATACCCCCTTAACATGCAATAATTATGTACCAATACAACCCATTATTTTGACATATTTTTGTACCCGAATTCAAGATGCCATGCGTACGATGGCAGCGTTCTTTGACATGATGGCAGTAGCCTCTAACAGAGAGTAGCAGGCTACATTATAAGTAGGTTCAAGCGACTCTAACATAGTGGTTGGTCAATTTCCCAAGCGAGGCTCCATGCAGGAGTAAGGAGGTTCTCACCGAAGAACAGTAAGTGCGAATTACGAACTACCAAGTCTAAGCTGTCGCTTGAACAAACAATCGTCAACAGAGGAACAGTTGGTGACTAGACCCGAAGTTCTCACGGGATTTTGAGGACACTAAAAAACTTAGAAATATGAAAAACTTTATAAAGGTTGCGCTCAGATACGCAACGAAGACTCCTAACGCATGTACACTACAGGATGAGGAACACCTCGAGATTCTCAAGGAACTCCTCAACATGGAAGGTGTACAGCTCACCGATGATGAGCGTGACAGCAGTACAGAACTTGAAAATTTCGATTTTACACTTTAAAATTTAGTAATTATGAAGAATGATTTGAAAATGGCTAATGTAGCCAACGATATTGAAGCGACTGAGGTCGCAATGGCAAATGGAGCAAATGAGACTGATGCTCAACCTTGCTGCCCTAAGAGCAAGACAACCGTAATAGCTGTAATCGATGGCGAGGAGAAGGAGATTACTCTCGCTAGAACAATCTACAGCATGGAAACTCTGAAGAAGGGTCAGGAGAAGATGCTGGAGTCAGTGGACAAGAGCAAATTGCTCGATGAGATCTTTCATCTCTCAACCCCTGAGATTTTTACTCAGGCTGGCATTAAGCTCTTTGACTTGGAGGGCGAGGAAATTGCAGAGGGTACAGAGGATGTCCTTGTGCCAATTGAGACCGCCACAACCTATTGGCGCTTTACCTTTGATGAGGTGTTGAAGAATGTCCAAGTGCACACCTTTGCAAGTGTAGAGGAGTACGCTCAGGTAACAGGTACAACAGACCTGTTCAGCCGCTCACGCAACACCGTTGAGAAGATTGGTGTTGCAGCCCTCGCGACTGGCGATGCAACTTACAAGGCAGTGTACGAGCTCAGCCGCAAAACAGGCATGCCTGGCAGTACAGCGATGGCTTACCTTGGCGTGCAGTTGAAAAGTTCTACTACCCAAGAGATGTCCATTGGCATTAAGGGTAAGACTCCCGTAGCTAGCAGGACCTTTGATGAGGCGTTTGCTCTATATCAGCAGGTGTGCTTTACCTTTACCCCTGCTGAAGCACGCAAGCGATATCCCGTAAGGGCTATCAACTCTGTGATGCATGCAGGGGGCTATAGTCTTGCAACTATAGAGGAGGCATTACGAGCCCTCCCATCTAATGAGGTGCACCGCGCTCTCCTATCTGACTGTGGGTCTAAGGAGGCTTGCATTGCGAATGTAATCCTCAAGTTCATAATCGAACACCAGCGCAAGGCTGTTCCGCTAGCTGCGTAGCGAGGCTATATAGAAGCCCATGTGAGAGGTGGGCTTCTACTCTTACTAACCTTGATATGGTAGACTTTCACAACGCGCCTATATGAGAGCAAATTTTTTGGGAAGCCTACCAATCAACGGTTGGAGATAGGATAAATCATTAACAAAACTTATAGCTTATGAAGATAGTACGAGCAATACTACATAAAGGAGAATGGCTGCTTGATGCTCTGAAACGCATTGGTCACTCCATGATACCAAGCAACTGCATCCTTAACAAGACGCTTACAGGGCTTGGAGCTACCCATAGCGAGATACACAGCAAGCGTTCCTCTATTATTATAGAACCCAATGTACCTGTAATTCTAGGCAAGCTTGATGACAACGAGAACTTGGAGGCAGTCTATGCGAAGTGCACCCCGTACAACCTGAAGAAGTACCTTCAGATGGATATACAGTACAAGAAGATCATCACAACTCCTGAGAGCTTTAAGAAGATACGAAAGGCTGCTGAGGAGTTGCACATCAACATTTACAAGACTTTCTTCTGCTTGTTCGATGAGTGCGAGAAGGTTACACAGGATATTGACTATCGTAGGAAGATTTCCCAACCCATCTATGATTTCTTCCGCTGCGAGCAGAAAGCGTTTGTTTCCGCAACACCTCTACCAATGTCGCACCCTGAGTTTGAGAGGCAAG